>NZ_JBMWDT010000014.1:0-68004 GCF_049545585.1 Providencia sp. NPDC089933 | reverse complement strand
TATGACAAAAGTTTCTCTAAATAATTCGTGTTGTAGGCAGGCGGCAAAGTCGATAAGACCCTAGGAGCATACATAAGTATGTGACTAGGGCGAAGAGACGAAGCCAACACCCCTACAACGCGAAGTATGACGAGAAATTACACTTCTTCCATCTTCCCTAACAAAGTACGCAACCTTTCCTGCCATGCTTGCTGCTCTTGTTTGAGTTGTTCATTTTCTCGCACTAAAGACTCAGTACCTGACTTTGTCGTTTCTAGTTCTTGGCTTAGTGCACCATTTTTATCTTTTAATTCATCAATTTCCATTTGTAACAACGTGATTGTATCAATCGCTTGTTGAACTTTGGACTCGAGTTTCTCAAATACTTCAAATGACATTTGTTAGGTCTCCCTTATCTGCTTTTACACGATTGTAAGTAGCATGATCCCCTGTGTCCAGTTCCTTCCATCTGAATACTAATAACCATTGATAAAAAATACTGGTCAGATCACACCATAAAGGTCGAACTCGTCACTATTTTTGGTTGTTTTCTTTCGCTTTAGTGATGTAACACACATTTTTCAATTTCGATATTTCTCGTTTATGTTCTTTAACGATAAATTTACAGCTAATGATTTTCGATTAGAAAGTCTTAACTAAAAAAACATTACAATAATTTTCATTTTCGTAGGATAGAAACATATGAGCCAAATGACGACTACATCACTCACTGGTCAGTGTATCTCAGAGTTTTTAGGCACTGCACTGCTAGTATTTTTCGGTTTAGGCTGTGTTGCCGCAGTTAGGATTGCAGGGGCGCAACTTGGTCTCTGGGAAATCAGTATTATCTGGGGCTTCGGTGTTGCCTTAGCCGTTTATCTTACAGCGGGAACCTCAGGTGCTCACTTAAACCCTGCGGTGACCCTTGCACTATGGCTATTCGCTTGTTTTGATAAGCGCAAAGTGATCCCTTATATCATCGCACAAATGCTAGGTGGCTTCTTTGCAGCGGCATTAGTCTACTCTATGTATTCCCCCGTTTTTTTCGATTACGACCAAGTTCACCATATTATTAGGGGTACACAAGAAAGCTTATTTACCGCAGGGGTATTCTCTACCTACCCTGCACCACAAATCAGCGTTCCTCATGCCTTCTTCATTGAAGTGGTTATTGCTGCCATCTTAGTGTGTTTAATTATGGCGCTAACTGATGATGGTAATGGCGTACCTCGTGGCCCACTTGCTCCACTATTAATTGGTATTTTAATCGCAGTTATCGGCGGTTCATTTGGTGCACTAACAGGGTTCGCCCTCAACCCTGCTCGCGATTTTGGGCCGAAAGTTGTGGCTTATCTTGCAGGCTGGGGTGACATCGCGCTCACAGGTGGCCGTGATATACCGTATTTCCTTGTACCATTGACAGCACCTATTGTTGGTGGTCTGCTAGGGGCATTCGCCTATCGTAAACTTATTGGTCGCCACCTACCGTGCATGGTATGTGAAGAAGAGACCAAAACAGAAAAGTTATCCGTTAAAAACACCAAATCTTCGGAACAGGCTTAAATTATGACGACAGAAACCACTATTGCGAAAAAATATATTGTCGCACTTGACCAAGGCACAACCAGTTCACGAGCGGTTGTACTCGACCACGATGCAAATATTATTAGTATTTCACAACGTGAATTCACACAAATTTATCCTAAGCCAGGCTGGGTAGAACATGACCCTATGGAAATTTGGGCATCACAAAGTTCGACCTTAGTTGAAGTTCTTGCCAAAGCAGATATCCGAACTGATGAAGTCGCTGGGATTGGCATTACTAATCAACGAGAAACGACTATTGTCTGGGAGAAAGCAACAGGTAAGCCTGTTTATAATGCGATTGTATGGCAATGCCGCCGCACAGCTGACTTTTGTACTCATCTCAAACAAAATGACCGTGATCTAGAAGAATATATTCGCCAAAACACAGGCCTTGTCGTTGACCCTTACTTTTCCGGCACAAAAGTTAAATGGATTTTAGACAACGTAGAAGGGGCTCGTGAACGCGCAGAAAAAGGGGAATTACTGTTTGGAACCGTTGACACATGGCTAGTTTGGAAAATGACACAAGGCCGTGTCCACGTCACCGACTATACCAACGCATCCCGTACTATGATGTTTAATATCCGCAACCTAGAATGGGATGATAAAATTCTTAAAGCCCTAAATATTCCACGCGCCATGCTCCCAGAGGTTCGTCCATCATCAGAGGTTTATGGCCAAACCAATATTGGGGGGAAAGGTGGAACGCGTATCCCAATTTCAGGAATGGCGGGTGACCAACAGGCGGCGCTGTACGGCCAACTGTGCGTCAAGCCTGGCATGGCGAAAAATACCTATGGAACAGGCTGTTTCTTGCTGTTAAATACCGGAGAAACCGCGGTACGCTCTAATCACGGCTTACTAACGACCATAGGATGTGGTCCGAAAGGTGAAGTGAACTATGCACTTGAAGGTGCGGTTTTCGTCGGGGGCGCTTCCATTCAATGGCTACGCGACGAGCTAAAATTAATCGATGAAGCGACTGACTCCGAATATTTTGCCACTAAAGTGAAAGACAGTAATGGTGTCTATGTCGTTCCTGCTTTTACAGGGTTAGGAGCCCCTTATTGGGACCCTTATGCGCGAGGAGCAATTTTTGGCTTAACCCGTGGTGCTAACCGTAATCACATTATTCGCGCAACGCTAGAATCTATCGCCTACCAGACTCGTGACGTACTTGACGCAATGCAAGCAGACTCTGGCGAACGTTTAAAAGCACTACGTGTTGACGGTGGTGCTGTCGCCAATAACTTCCTAATGCAATTTCAAGCGGATATTCTCGGGACCCCTGTTGAACGCCCAGAGGTTCGTGAAAGTACAGCACTAGGTGCTGCTTATCTTGCAGGGTTAGCCGTTGGTTTCTGGAATGACCTTGATGAACTACAAAGTAAAGCGACTATTGAGCGTGTCTTTAAGCCTGGTATTGAAACGACAGAACGTAATTTCAAATATGAAGGGTGGAAAAAAGCAGTAGCACGAGCTCAAGAGTGGGAAGACCGTGGTTAATTATTGCCACTAACACTTTATTGTTTTTTAAGGCGGTGCTTCGGCACTGCCTTAAACGATTAACTGATATATTGTGTTTGGCAGTAAACTGAATAGTTTTTGAAAATAAACGAGGAAAATCAATTTATTGACTTTCGAATGGTGAGACAAGGCAGGGAAAACCAATTAGCTAATAAATAGAAAGCCAATAATCAGACTAATAATAAATTAGAAAGCCCATATGAGTTTATCTAAAATCACCTTGAACTACATGTATTATTACTTATTCTTTCAAGGAAAATGGGTATGGAACACCTCAAGAAACCTACAAATTATTTATATAAACTAACCACATCTACGCTTGTTTCAGAACAAATACAGCAAAAAAAACTACAGTTTGGCTATTATAAACAAAACAGCCGAGTAGCAATAATAAAAAACGATTCTGACTTAATTCGTGGATTAAAAGAAAACCCGCGCCAATCTACCACCAGCCAAGCTACTTTTACTTTTTTCAATTGGTTAATGAATTCGCCGCGTTTATCCGGTGGAAACAAGCCCAATTATGTACTGAGCACCGTTGAACAGTTTCAATTTTCAGGCTCTGAATTCCACCCCAGCCATAATTTATTTGTTGATAGCTCTAATTCACCAACTAAATGGCAAGAGGGGGATGCACGTGCCGCAGACCAAATCGCAGACCTCTTATTACCCAGTGGGCAATGGCACCGCCACTATGATACGGTCGTTGTTTCATCTAGCAGTAATGATAA
Organism: Providencia sp. NPDC089933; assembly: GCF_049545585.1. Lineage (NCBI taxonomy): Bacteria > Pseudomonadati > Pseudomonadota > Gammaproteobacteria > Enterobacterales > Morganellaceae > Providencia > Providencia sp. NPDC089933. Next base: position 64,180 of record NZ_JBMWDT010000014.1, on the reverse strand, counting down.
ACAAGTCGAGCTACTACGCCATTACCTCGAATTGACTGGCGGTAGCTTACTCATCATTGAAAATGACGATGTTCCCCCCTCTCCATCAATGCAAAAATTTATCAATGAGCTTTCATTAATTGATGTTAATGATAAAAACAGTGCAAAAACTGAAAAAGAAAATAATGCGCCACAAGGAATATTAGTTAGCACTTACCAAATTAAAGGTAAAAATGATATTGAAAAAAATACCCATATCATTTCCAATTTTTCGCAGCAGAACTCGGTAATTACCGAACAAACTTACCGAACTGGTTGGAATTATAGCGGGGAAAAAACGTTTACCGATTCAGGTGACTGGACCTTATACCTAGATACTTCATTATTACAGGAGTGCGCGACATTAAGCATAGGCTCAAGAGACATTCATATTATACCTTCGAATGAACATCAGGCTATCTCCCTTGGGCATATAGATAAAAATGGCACAATAAATTTTAGCATTAAGACAATTACAGAAACATCACCACCTAAATTTGACTTATTATATCGTTCAGGGCAATCACCAATAGAGCGTATTCCAGAAAGTGCCTTTAGCTATATCCAATCTAAGACTGACATAACCAAAACAAACAAAAATACACCGTCATTTAACCCACATGGCTTCCAACAAGTGGTTTCCTTACCTCATTCAGCGATCAACTCAATACTGTTAACAGATGAAACCCTTCAACAATCAGAATATTTTTCAATTGTCCTTAGCAGTGAACATCAAAATATAATTCTAAAATTAGATGACATCGCATTAATATCACGGTCTTCTTGGCCTGAATTAGCCCAAGAAATTGAAAATAAGATCAACCATCAACTGAGTCTATTATCCCACCCATTAGTAAAAGTCAGCTATAAAAATAACCAAATAATAATTGTTGGAGAAGGTATTTGCATTTCCCAATTTCAATTAAAAAGAAACGTGCCTGTTCCCTATGTTGATGTTCCCAATACCGTTTATAAAAAAATAGAAGATAATGCAATTATTCAATCCATTAGCATTGATAAAGACCAAATTAATAACTGGACACACCTTTCACTAAAACTCACGGATAAAGATAGCCATATTACTGAGATTTATCGTGAAGAGTTTAAACTGACAGAAACCCAATTCACCTCCCCTGAACAATTTGCACAATACCTGCAAGACTATATCCACCAGCACATTGATGATAGTGACATTCGTGTCAACTGGAATAAAAAGACATATCAGTTAAATATTACTGATTTACAAAACCGGAAGCTCGACCTCCTCCAATTTGGTTATCAAGAACAAATCCTCCCTATTGTTATTGTTGAAAACCCAACATCATCATTAGACCCTTTCATCGTAGGTGCCGTCACAGGCGATCTCCCTACAGATGAAAACATTGTGGAGTATCAGTTAATTGAAAAACCACAATTTGGCGACGTTTTGCTAGATGAGAGAACCGGGAAATGGCAATACCAGCCAGATAATCACTTTAATCACCACGGAGTAGAGCAATTTGATTTTGTTGCCGTAATGAAAAATGGGGATATCTCTGCCCCAATATCCGTTCAATTACAAATGGAAGCCCCTCCACTGGTTTCCATCCCTGGGAAAAAAACCTTTACCATCCAAGACCCTATCTATAATGAGCCCAGCCCCAAAAAACACCCTAAACCCCATGACATGCAAGTACATAATATTCAACTCGCACAGACTCACCTGCAGGCACCAGATACCCCCTATTTCTGTTTATCCGCCAACCGTTGGGCATTGGTTAAAGTCGATGTGACTAGTCAATCTTCCGCGAAATCACCTGATTTTGTCGCGATAGTCAGCACAAAGGAGGGAAAAGAACTAGGCCGAGTAAGGTTAGTGGGCCCCGAAAGGCTACCGCAAACGTTATTACCAATTCCCATAAAAATGAGTGTTCCTGCTAATGATTTGCATCATCAAAGCTATACCGCCCCATTAAAAAGCGAGTGGGTACAACCGGGGGTTAGAATTCGCATTTTAGCCGATAATACCCCGATTCTTATGCCTTATACCGAGGAAAATGGTAATTTCCAATTAAACGTAAAACCCAATCACTCAATAACCTCACATATCCATACTACTAGCCTTTATCAACAAGGGCATGGCACTTACACCTACTCCCCCCTAAGTTGGGGGATAGAAGCCGCCGCTAGGCTACCAATCAAACACTTTACTCTCTATAGTTACCCAGCTGTTTCGCAGTCCCCAGCACTAAACCCTTATATTAATGGCTACCTTACCACCCGTATTCTGTCAAACCCTAAATATGATAACCCCAAAGTAATTCCGCAATTTACCGCTTCACAGATTCATTGGGCATACATGAATAGCTCCAAATTAGCAAAATTAACCTCATTCAATTTTGAATTTCATTACTCCGCTATCGAGCCTTTAATACCTGATGGTGCTTTTTTCTGGTTGTTGGGGATAGCTTCACCCAATTATGGCGGGGGATTGGCAGATTCGGGGATTTTATGGCATGAAATATATGGCCATGGCTTAGGCTTACCGCATACTAATAATAAAGAAGTATACCCATTTAAGGAGTATAGCAATGGGGTAAACATTGCCTATGACCAACAACAGCAACGGTATATTACCTATAAACGGCTATCGGTTAACGGTGGTGTTACTGAGGTCAAGCCAGCAATGTACCCCACCTCGCCTATGGAACTCTTAGCCAATAACGATGCTTTTCTTCCTCACTCTGATTATTTCGTAGCAAAAATCCAAGATTTTCTCATTCAAAAAGCTCATCAAAACAAGTACTCTAAACACTATATTCAGCGTGATACCCCAATATATTGGCTACATAGGCAATTTACGCGAATGACGGATGGTACCCTTCATCCTTATAGTCGGCTGAATATCATCAAAACGATCGCTAGCACCATAAATGCCCCTCATGATGAATTCATCACAAAATCTCTTGATGATGACTACCAGGACTATTCATTCAAAGTTACTTACGCAACGCATCACGGCTTACTCTCTGAAACAAAAGATATTTTTATATTTGATAACCAATTGAACTTAAAAATTGCTGACAAGGGGGAATTGGTTAAACTGGAAGTTAAAGAAGCGGGCAACAAAGATGCAGCAAAAATCATTTTTCAATATAAAAACCCTGAATCACTGGCAAATCGTTTGTTTTCTAACAGTAATGGGCAAACGCTACCAGAAAAATTACAGCTAGATAATTATTGGCGTGGCACTAAGCTGTTTTGGTCTGCAACCGAACATGATTTGGTTAATGCTAAGACTGGTCAGGTAAATTTATCGCGTATTGATAAACATAGTAAACTACGCGCTAGCTGGGTCGAAAACGGCCAATTACACCAACAGGATTTTTCATTAAGTGACCCATTTGGTGAGGATGAAATACAACTAGCCATACATGAATTTAAGCCGATTAACCACCTTGATATTCAAGTAGATAAACGTTTTATTTCTAATCGCCAACTTAATGTCCCCTCAGAAAGAAACTTACTATCTGATGTACATATTCATCAACTGGTTAACATTAAACAACTTGGCCTAACTAATAGCGAACATACATATTGGGTAACACTACAGCTTTATAATGAGCAGGGTAGAATTGAAGAATATACACCAAAAGAACGCTGGTATCTTTCTGTAGACCAAGACATATTGACTATCAACGGAACCATCGACAGTACCCCGGGCTTAGAATTAGTTGGAATCAAAGTGTATATCGACCAACACTTGCAGGATAACGTGGCACCTAGCTCAATTTGGCTCTACCAAAACAGCATAGACCAATTGGCAGAAAATACCGCATTTGTAAATTATGACCGCCCAGTCGAATTTAACTCAATAGCAGAACAACCGGCGCTGCTATCAACAATTGATCAAAAGGATAACTTATCGCTTTTTCATGGAGCAACACTGCCACAACCTACGCAGATTGTTTCGCCTTTAATCGCCTAATCACCCAATAAACCTAACGGCACTGCCGCCTAATATTGCAAATAAAGTGGGACAACCTATCGTTTCCCACTTTATTTTATCCATTAAACAGTTCGTTCTGTATGACCCATCCGTTTAGCTAATGGCAGCCAACACAATAAAACCAGTATGGATGTTAAAAACATTAAAAGCCCAAGGCTAAACTGCCCATCCTGTGGTAACAATGCAGAGATCCATGTTGCAACCCCTGAACCTACATTTTGCAATCCCCCTACCAGCGCTCCGGCAGCACCCGCTAAATAAGGGAATGGCTCCATTGCCCCCGTTGTTGCTAAAGGAAATAGCATCCCAGCACCAAAGAAAAAGACGGCGGCTGGCACCAACAATGTCCATGTATTCATAATACCAAACCAACTTGGTAGCCACATCATGATACCTGCCAGCAGGCAAATTAATACGGCGTGCCACATCAGGTGATAAAAGGTTTTTCCTTCACGCCCTGCATACCAAGCACCAAAAAAAGCGGCAGGGATCGGCAGAATAAATAAAATGCTCACGGTGATACTACTTAACCCCAAAACTCCCCCCATTAATACACCGCTACTCGACTCAAACACGGCTATCCCTGCTAACGCGCCTATCAGCATTGCTAAATACGATAAAAATGAGCCGTTTGATAATAGCGCTCGGTATGAATCAACCATTCTGTGTTTTTCAGGCGAAACTGGGCGGGTTTCAGGTAGCCAACGGTACATACTTAATAACACTGATGCACCTAAGATAAACAGGAAAATATAACAGGCATGCCACCCCCAAAAATGGGCTAATATACCACCAAACATGGGTGCCAATAATGGGCTAACTAATACCCCCATATTTAATAAACTATTTGCATAGCGCAACGCAGTGCCTTTATATAAATCACGCGGCATGGTCCTCGCCATCACACCAGCTACGCCAGTACCTAGCCCCTGTAAACCGCTGGCAACTGTTAATGTCGTCAAGGTTGGAGCAAAAATCGCCAAGATGGTGGAAAATAAGAAAATTGTCAAACCGAACAAAATAACAGGTCGGCGGCCAATTTGGTCGGACAACGGACCATACAATAACTGTGAAAAACCATAAGAAAATAAATAAGCGGCCATTACCTGCTGAACAGCCCCGGAAGGCTCATTAAAATACACCGCTATTTCAGCTATCACAGGGACATAAATAGTTTGTGTCATTTGGCCGACAGCCGCTAATGCAATTAACATTAATAACAGATTGAAATGTTCCAGCTTTCTCATTTTTCTCTCAAATATATCAAAACCCCGGATAGACAATCCGGACACACAATAACGCTGTATTATTTAAAAATAATACAGCGACTATTTAGACATTAAATTATCAATATTTAATTGTTGTTCTGCGCTTTAAACCTGCTTCAGGTAAATAGCAAACAACAGATTTTGTCCTACTGTGATTAAGATAACAAAAATTACCCTTTATTCGTAGTAGCAGTACATTTTAGTTTATTTAACAATGGCAGTAATATTCGCCAACACTGTCAAGATAACTGTACATTGAAATTGAAAATAAGCCATATTTAAGAATAAATCACTGGGACACATTATCGATAAGCATAAATAGTGAACTGATTTAGTATTAAATCCTAATGATCCATTCCCTAGCTAATTCATGTAATCAATATGTCGTTTTAGTTAGTTTATTTTGAAATACTAAGAGGTGGAATTTATGGCAAATTGGGTAACTGGGAAAGTCATTGAAGCCAAATTTTGGACTGATGCATTATTTAGCCTTGTCATTGAGGCGCCAATTAAACCTTTTACAGCCGGACAATACGCTAAATTAGCACTGGAAATCGAGGGAGAAAGAGTTCAACGAGCCTATTCCTACGTTAACGCACCGAGCGATAACCGGCTTGAATTTTACTTTGTGATTGTTCCTGGAGGGAAATTAAGCCCACAACTTGCAAAATTAAAGCCTAACGATACCTTACAAATCACGGATGAAGCTGCCGGATTTTTTGTCTTGGATGAAATACCAGAATGCAAAAATTTATGGATGCTTTCAACCGGAACTGCCATCGGGCCGTTTTTATCCATCTTACAAGAAGGTAAAGACTTAGCGCGTTTTGATAATATCATCTTGCTACATGCAGTACGTTTTGCAAAAGATTTAAGCTATTTGCCTCTCATGAAAGCTTTAGAACAACAATTTCATGGGAAAGTTAAGGTTGTCACTGTCGTGAGCCGTGAACAGTGCTCAAACTCTCTCCATGGGCGTGTCCCCGCTCTCATTGAAAGCCATGCGCTAGAGAATGCAGTGGGTGTAACCCTTTCTCCTGATACCTGCCATGTCATGTTATGTGGTAACCCTGAGATGGTAAGAGATACGCGCGAAATGCTGAAAAATAGCCACGGGATGGTTAAGCACCTGCGCCGAAAACCCGGCCATATTTCTAGTGAACAATACTGGTAAACAGGCCCAATGGACCCGCAACATTAGCAATCATGTAAAAGTACTACCCTGAGAGATGCTCAGGGTAGTTTTGGCTCCATAGCCTCACGCTATAGATACTCAACGGGTTCTGTTTTCTCACCATACTGATTCGCACTTTCCATTCCCAAAAAAGCGCCGCAATCTAAAACCATGATCATGGTAATTAGCAAAGGTAAAAAACGGCCTATTCCCCATTGCCATATCGGCTCAAATTGGCTGACATCTATCGAAAACAGGACAAATGCGAGTACGATTAACCCGAACCAGCCCCCTGACTTACCTCGGTCATGTAAACGCTTCACAAAAATCGCTGCTAGGGGATAAAGTAATACAATAAAGAAAACTAAAGAGAATATTTCAGGCAATAAAAATACATTTTGTAATAGTGCAACAGCCGTTATTAAAATAAAAGTGGCGGCAATACCTACCCAAAATGGCCGGCGACCGATACGACCTTTGAAGGAAAAAGCCCATTGTTGTAATGTCATTACCTATAATCCTGATACAATATGAAAACCCAAAGAATGAGTGTCAAAAAAATGCCCCAAACCTTATTTCGTTCTATATACGCCATCATAACCATTTTTGCGCTTAGTGTGCCACAATTGGTCTTGGCTCAGAAAGTGCCAACAATGCCAGATACCGACGTTGAAGTCGCCTATTTAGCTCCTGATGCCCCTTCTTTTGACCTCACCATTCCTAAATTGCGCAATCAATTTAACCAAACTTATAAAGATTTATATCTTCACGAATATAAAGTGATTGCCAGCCAAGACATTTCCGCACCTTATATTCGGGCAGCTTCTCGTATAAACCAATACATATACTCATCCGCGGTTTTAGAGCGTGGAAGCGAAAAAATTAAGAGCTTACAAATTACGCTACTCCCCGCAGAAAATAGCCAAGAAGCACAAGCAAACCAACAGTTAATGGAACGCTATACCATCGCAATTATCCACCAATTTGCCCCCGATGTCCCACTTGATAAAGCTCCTGAACTCACTGAGGCATTAAATAAAATTATGGCAGACAAAAACACAAACCGGGCTGAAGAAGCTCGCTTCGGGGTATTGAGGTATATTTTAGTAAAAAGTGACAATAATGTGCTTACTTTTGCTGTTGAACCGATTAAGCTAGAACAACAAACGCCCTAAACGGGTAGTGATCACGCTCTCAGAATAAGCATGATAAAAAGCAAAGCTATTATCATCTATTGTTCTTATAATACGAAAGGTGAATGGCGACAAAACTGTCACGTTGCGCGTACAACATCAGCGCGTAATGAATAACTTATTGATTAATCATTCAAACTCTCTGGTTGGAGGAAACAACATGCGACATCCATTGGTAATGGGTAACTGGAAACTAAACGGCAGCACCCATATGGTCAATGACCTGATCGCAGGTCTGCGTAATGAACTTAGCAGCGTTGATGGCTGCGATGTAGCAATTGCGCCACCAGCAATCTACCTGACTCAAGCTAAACATGCATTGGCAGGTAGCCGTATTGCATTAGGTGCACAGAACGTTGACGTTAACCTGTCTGGCGCATTCACAGGCGAAACATCTGCTGAAATGCTGAAAGATGTCGGTGCCAAGTACATTATTATTGGTCACTCAGAGCGCCGTACCTATCACAATGAAAGTGATGAATTTGTTGCTAAAAAATTCGCTGTATTAAAAGAACAAGGTTTAATCCCAGTTCTGTGCATTGGTGAAACAGAAGCAGAAAATGAAGCAGGTAAAACTGAAGAAGTCTGTGCTCGCCAAATCGATGCTGTACTGAATTCATTAGGCGCAGAAGCATTCGAAGGTGCAGTAATTGCTTATGAACCAATTTGGGCTATCGGTACTGGTAAATCCGCAACTCCAGCCCAAGCACAAGCAATTCATAAGTTTATCCGTACTCATATTGCGAAAAAAGATGCTGCAATTGCTGAGCAAGTGATCATCCAATACGGTGGTTCTGTGAATGCAAGTAATGCTGCTGAGTTATTTACTCAACCAGATATCGACGGCGCTTTAGTTGGTGGTGCATCACTAAAAGCTGACGCATTTGCAGTCATTGTAAAAGCAGCAGCTGAAGCGAAAAAAACTAAATAACCTTATTAGGTTATTCATGTTTATTCTTAACCGCCATTTATTGGCGGTTTTTTATTAGATAATAGTTATATTTAATGGAATATATTAAATACTTTCTAATACTTTTTGTTCACATAATAAAATATAGCTTTAGATTTAAAACCTGAAGTTATTTAAATTTAAAATAATTAAAATTAATCTTCAAATTAATTAATAAACAAATGATTAAGAAAAACCAGAGAGCATAATTAAGACAACATTCAAATATAAACAAAGTAAAAATAAAACCATTAAAATCAATTGACTATATAGATTTACTCTTTTACATTACAAATATCATCCCTCATAAATCAAATAATAACAGTAGACTAAAAATAAAATATAATTCAGATTTATCCAACTTAAAAAATCAACAATGATTATTCATCTCATCATAAAGGATAAATATGAAATATATAGTTAGTCTAATTTATAGCATCATAATTATATTCCCGACTATTTGCTTTTCTGAAAAAAAACAGGATGCTTGGCATATAAAAACCAATGTTTATCTAGAAATAGAAGAATATCGCGGTCAACGTGATGCATTCAACAATAAAGTCTACGACAAAATCAGCACTGTTGGGAAATTAAAGCTAACCAACCCCGCATCAGACTGGCATTTTGCTCTAGAACACAGGGAATCATTAAGAAACCATGGGCGTAATTTTAGCCCATCTCGGGACGCTTATATTCGCAACCGAACCCAATTTGATATCACAAAGAAATTGGTTAAATCAAAACAATCTGATCTCGACCTTAGCTTCCGCTATCGTAAAGAATCCAATGACTCTGCTCCAGACACCAAAGCTCGCTCATCAAATCGCTTATATGCATTAACTCCATCAGGTAACTATTATTTTAACGATAATTTGTCATTTAATTTTTGGCTTTCTTATCTTTACTATAGTAACTATTTTAATTCCAATAGTTATGAAGCAGAAACAGAATATGGTATCACTTATCAACATTCCGATGCATTGAAAGCCAAACTAACCGTTTATATAGATAAACTATGGGATAACAGTTTCAGTGACCGGTTTATACAGTCACAGCTTCGGGCATATTTTCCCATTACTCTTAATGACAATTGGCAGTTTACACCTTACTTTCGCTACTATTTAAGCGAACACACTTATGATGAAAACCATTACTTAACGCAAAAAGCTAAAAATGGTTTCCGAATTGGTGCTGATGTGGAATACCATGTTACTCCCTCATTAACGTTATGGGGAGGTGCCGCTTACGAACCCACTACATGGCAATATTCTAAAAAGAATGACATCACCTCTGGCGATAATAATAAACAAATACTCTATCTTGGAAAAATTGGGGTAAAATATACTTGGTAACCCTTAATTCATAGGGCTTAGTTATTTTTTATAGAAAAATAAGCCACGTTGCTTTTATATGTGGCTTTAATATTTTTGCTCGCCATTTACTAATTTTATAAAATTAAATCAAATAAAAACCAAATTGCCCGATGAAACAATAAAGCATAAACAAGATACAAAGATATATATACTATTTAACCATATTTAAGGCTTAGGTCACACAACGAAATAATACCAAAATGAAATTATTCCAGGTAATAATAAACTATTCCGGGATAATTATTGTTTAATATCATACAAATGAATCTGCTATATCTAAGTCACTATTTCCTCGCTATTCCCATTACCTTAAAATGAAGAATAGTATCAACTGTGATTTTTCTCACATCATAAATAAATTTTGGCACTTATTATTCCTCGAAAAATAACCTAGAGAAAATAATATGAAAAAGCTTACCTTACTGGCTGCATGCCTTTTCAGTGCATGGTCAATCGCCGACCCAATGACACAAGCCCAGCTCAATGATTTATGGAAAAATAAACAGAAATCAGCTGAAGAAATCGTTAATAACATGTCTGAAGCAGAAAAAATCGGCCAGTTATTTATGTTGGATTTCAGATATTGGAATAACGATAGCAATGGTGACCCAGCCCCATTCCTTGCTATGAATGATGAAGTCTCTAAAGTGATCAACCAATACCATTTAGGGTCTGTTATTTTATTCCGTGAAAACTTAATAGATACACCACAAACCGTTGAACTTATTAATCAATTACAATCATCTCGTAGTAATTTACCCTTATTTATCGGCACCGACCAAGAAGGCGGATATGTAACACGCTTGAGAGTTGGGACTGAAATGCCGGGAAATATGGCCTTAGGCGCGACTCGTAACCCGGCACTTGCTGAACTGACAGGGATGATCCACGGATATGAGTTATCTAGCCTTGGGTTTAACATCAACTTTGGCCCTGTCGTTGATATTAATAACAACCAAAATAACCCTGTGATTGGTGTCCGCTCGTATTCTGATGATAAAAACCTAGTTGAAACATTGTCCACCAGCTATATAAAAGGGATACATAAATATAACCTACTGACTTCTATTAAACATTTCCCAGGACATGGTAATGTTTCCGCCGATTCCCACGTTGATTTACCTGTGGTGAATTCTGATACAAAAACGTGGCATTCTACTGAACTCGCCCCATTTAAATATGCTTTAGCACATGGCGCAGATGCGGTCATGACCGCTCATATTATTGTCCCTGCCCTTGATGACCATAAAATCACAACGTTGGCGGGGAAAAAAGTTGGCACCCCAGCAACCTTATCCAAACCTATTTTACACGGTATCTTACGCGATGAGCTAAAGTATGATGGGCTAATTATCACTGATGCAATGGACATGGGGGCAATAGCTGACAACTTTGACATTAATTGGGCCGTCGAAACATCGCTGTTAGCGGGTTCCGATATTGTATTAATGCCAATAAAGATGTGGGATACAGAAGCAATTACACGCCTAGATAACATGTATCGTTACTTAGAAACACAAGCGGCGAAAAACCCTGAGTTAAAAAAACGTATTGATGAGTCGGCGAAACGAGTCGTCTTGAAAAAACTTCAACAAGAAATTACGGCGCAGCCTATTAACCTCACTGAGGCTAAACAAATTGTAGCGTCTAAAAGCCATAAAGACCTAGAAAATATGGTTTCTGAACAAGCAATTACATTAATTAAGAATGATAATATTCTGCCCTACCAGCTAAAACCTCAAAACCGTATCTTAGTTATTTCTGATGAAAAACCACGTAATGCGTTAATCCAGAAACAGTTAAGTGATATTGCGGAAGAAACAGACGTAATCATTAATAGCAGCGACAATGTAATAAAACTAAATGAAAATACGCTATCAAAAAGCGAGGCTAGAGATATCGTTAAAAAACAAGATTTAATTTTACTGACAACCTATAACCTGAAAGATACCCCAACAAATGCTCAGCTAATTATTGATGCTGCTAATAACGCAAATATACCGCTTGTTGTTATTTCTTCACGTAATCCATATGACATTGCCTATTTAAATGATGTTAAAGCTAACATTGCTATTTATGGGATCACTGGCTTCGATGTGACTAATAATAACCGCAATTCGTTGGAAACTAATATCCGTAGCGGGCTACGTACGCTGTTTGCTAACCGCGCTGCACAACCTCTAAACCCACCTCAAGGGTTGCTCCCCGTCAATATCAAAAACCCACAAGGGGACAAAATCCTATTCCCTTATGGTCATGGTGAAAACTACCACACCACATATTAATTCTTATTAACAAATTAGCCTTTATACCTCCACGGTATAAAGGCTAGATACTCACGTCCGTCACAACGGCACTAAAAATAAAAAACACATAAAAAATAAAGGGTTAAAATGAAAACTTCACTGAATGGTTTATTTCTTACCGCACTATCTGGGCTAACAGCATCTGCTTTTGCGGCAGAGCCAGTAAACAATGATTATTGGCGAATATCTTCTAACGTATATATGGAACTCGAAAAATTTGAAGGCCACCATAATACTAATGATCGCAAAGTTTTTGATAAAACCAGCATGATAGGCCAGCTATTTTTAGTTAACCCAGAGTCAAAATGGAGCTTTTTCCTTGAGCACAAGGAATCATTACGTAGCTATAACCACGACTTTTCAACTTCAAAAGATTCGTTTATTCGTAACCGTACACAAATTGGCGCAACGCGAAAAATGTATTCAAGTGATATTGGGCAGTTCAACTTAAATGTAACTTACCGAAAAGAATCAAATGATTCTGCACCGGGTACACAAGCACGCCCATCGAATACCATGTTTTGGTTAATGCCTAGTGGAACCTATAATTTTAACGACAAATGGGCATTTAACTTCTGGGATGCGATATACCACTACGATAATTTCCATGCAGCGAATAGTTATGAGTGGGAGTCTGAACACGGTTTAGTCTATAAAATCAATGATTCTGCAACCGCAAAAGTCTATATGTATACCGACTGGACATGGGATAAAGACTTCAATAAGACGTGGGAACAAAATCAAATTCGCGGCTACTTCCCAATAACACTCAACCAAGATTGGAGCGTTATGCCCTATTTTCGCTACTATTTAAATGAACATAACTATGATAGTAACAAACGTACAACGCAAAAAGTGAAGGATGGCTATCGCGTCGGGACTCAAGTTTTCTATAACTTAACACCAAAACTCACTCTCTGGGGTGGCTTCGCCGTTGAGCCAAGCACTTGGGAAAACCCTAAAAATGCAGGGATCACCTCTGGAAGCAACAACCGCCAAACCTTCTATCTTGGCCAATTAGGTGTGAAATATCAGTGGCAATAAATTAACCTCATTCCTAGTCTGCCCCTCACAGGCTAGGAATGATATCCCACTGATTATTAGTTAGACTCAAAATAGTTCGCGCTAAGCTCCCCTAGATGCATACACCAATGGTTAATCAACGTAGCCAACAGCACTACAGTGTGAAATATAAAACGTATTAACGCTGAATAATTTCATCAAACACCCCACCATTGGCAAAATGCGTGCTTTGTGCCGCCTGCCATCCGCCAAAGCTTTCATCGACGGTCAGCAATTTAAGCTCAGGAAACTGCTGACGATATTTTTTAGCAACTTCACTATTTCGTGGGCGATAATAGTTTTTCGCAGCGATTTCCTGCCCTTGTAAGGAATATAAATGGGCTAAATAAGCTTCAGCAACAACTCTGCGGTCTCGTTTATCAACGGTTTTATCCACCACAGCGACTGTTGGTTCAGCTAAAATAGAAATGCTGGGTGTCACTATTTCAAACTGGCCATTTTCCCCTAATTCATTGATAGCGAGTAACGCTTCATTTTCCCAAGCTATCAATACATCACCGATCCCACGCTCAACAAAGCTATTCGTTGCACCACGAGCGCCGGAGTCTAATACTTCAACATTTTGATAGAGCCGCTTTACAAATTGCTTTGCTTTTTCAGAGTCTTGTTGGTTTTTATCTAAGGCATAGCCCCATGCGGCTAAATAATTCCAACGAGCCCCCCCAGATGTTTTCGGGTTAGGCGTCACCACAGAAACATCCGGACGAATTAAATCATCCCAATCTTGGATATTTTTGGGGTTATCTTTGCGGACTAAAAAAACAATAGTCGATGTATAAGGAGCTGAGTTATCAGGAAGTTTTTTGGCCCAGTCTTTATCAATACGGCCACTTTGCGCGATAGCATCCACATCATAAGCTAATGCCAATGTCACCACATCTGCTTCTAAGCCATTCATCACCGATATCGCTTGCTTACCTGACCCACCATGAGATTGGCGAACAGTCACACTATCACCGGTTTTATTTTTCCAATAATCGCTAAACTCCTGATTATATTGTTGATAAAACTCTCGGGTTGGATCATAAGATACATTCAACAACTGAATATTTTTCGCCCAAGTGCCTGTAGTTAATACTAATAGCAACGCTGCTGCCAATCGAGACTTTGTCACCTGCCATGAATGCGTCATCTTTTACCCCATCAAGTTTTAGATAAGGAAGAGGCTGACAGATAGAATCAATTACGAGAAATAATTAAAAAGAAAAACTTATGCGTATGGGGAATATGTAGAATAAAAAACAAGCGGGTCGCAACAAGACTACAAAACGAATATTAACTCAACAACCTAGCTGTCTAGGGCGAAAAATAGCATCAAACCTGCACAGTAGAAACCAACCATGCAGGAGAGATTTGCAATTACAGAGGGATTAATACAATTTTTTCGCTGTATCGAACCAGTCTTTCTTGAAGACCCTTTTCATATTCATTACAGCATCAATAATATCATGGTGTACTAATTTCTCATTTTGGATACCAACACAACGCCCGCCATAGCCTTCAAGCAGCAACTGTATTGAATAAGCCCCCATGCGAGAAGCTAAAATACGGTCATAAGCCACTGGGGAGCCACCGCGCTGAATATGCCCAAGAACCGTCGCACGTGTTTCGTGATGCGTCTCTTGTTCAATATATTTTGCTAATTCACCAACATCACAAACGTGCTCAGTGATAGCCACAATCGCATGGCGTTTGCCTTTTTCGATGCCGCGTTTAATCTCTGATAACAGCTCTTCACGGTCAAATGCCATTTCCTGTTCTGGTAATACCAAAAACTCACAACCGCCGGCAATGGCTGCGGATAGCGTTAAGTCACCACAATAGCGCCCCATCACTTCAACAATAGAAATACGTTTATGGGATGTTGAGGTATCACGTAGGCGGTCAATCGCTTCAACAACGGTTTCAAGCGCAGTAAAATAACCGATAGTGTAATCCGTACCCGCGACATCATTGTCGATTGTCCCCGGCAGGCCAATACATGGGAAACCAGCTTCTGTCAGTGACTTAGCCCCTAAATATGAACCATCACCACCGATAACCACTAATGCATCTATATGGTTTTTCTTCAGATTTTCAAACGCAACAGCGCGCACTTTTTCATCACGGAATTGTGGGAAACGTGCTGAACCTAAAAAAGTACCACCACGGTTAATCATATCCGACACACTGTATCGGTCTAATTGTTTCATTCGGTTTTCATACAACCCGAGGTACCCATCAAAGATACCCATGACCTCTAAGCCTTCGCCTAGCGCTGCGCGTACCACGCCGCGGATCGCTGCATTCATGCCCGGTGCGTCACCACCACTCGTTAAAACCCCAATTCTTTTAATCTGCTTGACCATGATGACCTCTGATTAATGAATATAAAATTGCAAATCTATAAACTCATTGAGTTACTTAATTTTTTCGTGCTAACTGCGTTTAACTACAAAGCTGAATTGATTCACCTAGCAAATAATACGGCAAATAGGTGATTATGCCTCTGCTTTCCATCAAGCTTTTATGCTTTATTGTGATCTAGTTTACATAATTCTAGCTGATGACCCCAATAGGTAAATATTTCAGCACTAAATAAATGTAATGCCCTAGACTAACCAGCTATAGCCCTAGATCGCATCTTAGTTTGAAATAAAAATTAAGTATTGATGATAACACTTAAATTCATCCTATGCTGTATCTGTCAAACAAAAGAAAAGCACCTTACGGTGCTTTTGAATAAACGAACAAAAACGAAAACGAAATACCTTTATGTATAGTAATATCGCGTTAAATGGAAAAAAATTGGAGCAGCAAAACACAGTGAGTCAATTCTATCTAACATCCCCCCATGCCCCTCAATAATAGCGCCGAAATCTTTAATTCCGCTATCCCGCTTAATCGCTGACATGCATAAACCACCAACAAACCCCATAATCGTGATCGCTAATGACATCAGCCCGGCAACCCACCAGCTAAAAGGTGTCACCCAATAAAGGGATATCCCGATCAACACAGAAGATAAAATGCCACCGACAAAACCTTCTATCGTCTTGTTTGGGCTAAGTTTTGGCACAATAGGGTGCTTACCCATCAGTTTGCCAAATACATATTGAAGCACGTCTGAAATCTGCGTCACGATGATCAAGAAAAGTAATAATTTTGCATTTTCCCCTTCATAACCTTCAATATTTAACATCAACAAAGCAGGAACATGGCTTAAACAGAAAACAGCGACTAGCATTCCCCATTGAATTTTAGCGGTACGTTCAAGAAAATGAAAAGTATCCCCAGCTAAGGCAATTCGGGTCGGTAAAAACAAAAAGACAAAAACAGGAATAAAAATCGAAAATAACCCATACCATTCAATACCAACAAGCAAGTATTGCAACGGAATGAACACGAAGAAGCACCAAAATAGGGCTTCATGGTCACTTCTACGTGTTGGCGTTAACGTAATAAACTCTCTTAGTGCGAAGAATGATATCAAGGCAAATAAGATCACCACACCAATATTACCTAACACAACGGCAAGCACACAGATAATGCACATAACCCACCATGCACGTATACGCGCATTTAAGTTATCAATGGTTGGGTTACTTTTCTCACCAGAATAGCGATAAGCTAAAATGCCGCCGATCACACTCGCAAACACTAATATACCAAATACACCAGATAATAATAAAACGAGCTCACTGTCCCAAATACTCATGGCATCAACTCCTCAAGTGCTGCTTTTGCGCGTTGCAAAAACACCGTTTTATTTTCATTTTCCATTAGAGGTGCCAATGGCTGACCCACCATTGCAGAACAAATTATTGGAACAACAAGTTTGGTGCCTTTAGGTAATACCCGATTTAAGTTTTCCAAATACACGGGAACCACTTCAACGTCAGGGTATTTTTTCGCAAGGTGATAAAGGCCGCTTTTAAATTGGCTCAACGTTTCGCCATCACCCCTTGTCCCTTCAGGAAATAAAATCAAAGAATGCTTAGCATCCAATACCGACTCAAGCGGTTGCAAAATAGCATTTTGTGCAGGTTTGTCCCCTTTTCTTTCCACCAATACTGCACGAAAGACTTTATTAACAAGATAGCGGCGAAAAGGTGTTTTATCCCAATAGTCCTTCGCCGCTACAGGGTGAACAAAATGGCGCATAAGAGGGGGTAAACCAGACCAAATAACTAGGCCATCAAGGTGGCTTGAGTGGTTTGCATAATAAATACGGGGGGTCATTGATGGCTGGCAGCCCACCCAACGAGTGCGAACGCCTGTTAATAAACGACAAGTTCCCGATAACAACATGCCCATTCCCTTCGCGAGAAGAGAAATTTTCTGCACTTTTTCCATCTTTTTTCCTTGCTAGCGTTTTATCACAAGTAAAACTGCAAAATTACGAAAAAAACTGAATATCGTTAATTGGTTAAGATAGAGAGTCAATAACAAGAGTACAACGGGGTAAGTTCTGATTTATATCATCAAATAATATAAGGACAGCGATACTAAGACAAACAGCAGGGAATAACAAAGGTGTAGCGGCATGTATTTACGCCGCTACACTGAGTAGACAAAATTAATAATTATTTTTTGTCGGCCGCAATACGGTCACGAATATTTTGCGCACGTTCGCTTGATGGTGGGTGAGAGTCAAACATACTTGTCTCTTGGCTACCCATTTTGGCTAGTTTTTCAAAACCAGTCACTAAACCTTCCGTCTTAATGCCACGTTTTTTCAGCAGGTCATAAGAGAAGTTATCTGCTTGGCTTTCTTGGTGTTGAGAGAACTGAGAATTAACCAGTTTTTCACCTAGAGCAGCCAATTGAGATGCACTTAATTGTTCTGCAACGCCACCCACTGATGCAGCTGCTGTACGTGCTGCTACGGCACCGTATGCAACTTGCATAGCTTTACGTGTATGACCTAATGCAACGTGGCCCATTTCATGGCCTAAAACGCCTTCGACTTCGTTATCATTCATAACATCCATCAAGCCGCTATATACACGGACACAGCCATTTGCCATCGCCCACGCATTCACATCGCTAGTCAGATAAACTTTATAATTTACTGGAGTACCGTCAACTTCATTACCTAGTGCTTTTGCGATTTTATCTAAACGTTTAGCGTATTTGCTAGAAGCGGGAGCAATTTTGTTTTGTGCATCCATCTCTTTACAAGATTGATCGCTTAGCTGTTTAACATCTGAATCACTCAATGTTGCTGCTTGGAATAACTGCATACCAGAGTTAGTCAGCATCCCTTGGTCTAAGTTTTTACAGCCCGTTAAGATGACAGCAGAAACAGCGACCGCCACAAGTGCCTTCATTTTCATAGAACATTTTTCCTTTAGAATATATAAGTATTATATTTTTTAGTAATGCTAAAGCCTATAAATTCTGCGGAAAATAACAATAGGAATAAAGCCATAATTATTCAATATATGAATTTGATAATGTTTTTATTAAAATTGCAAATTTGTCAGAACATTATTCTGACAAATAACACTTTAAACATTTAATTCACAGAAAATATGCAAATATAGAGTCATCATAAATTGCAACTACCTAATAAATAACTCAATTATACAAAAATCACTTTCCTTATTTTGTTCAAGACTAAAATTCAAGACCCGCTCATTCCCTTTAACCAATAAGGTTTCAGATTGATTTAAATAAACGTTTTCTAAATTGATTTCCATATTTAAACTATGGCTATTATTAAATATTAAAATTTCGTTGGCATCACTATGCCAAGAATTAGCTGACGTTGAATTAACCCATTGTAACCGAGCGGCATATTTTTCAGGGTTATAAATCAAGTTAAAATCACGAATGGGGCCGTTAATTAGTTCGGCATGTACGTCACTTTCACCATAAAAAGCAAAGAATGATTTAGATTTCAGTGCAACTGGCGCATTATTATCGACATGTAAAATAAGCCCATCCCCCTCTAGTACACCAATGATACGCTGCCGCCCCATAAAATGAGAAAATGGCCCCGCCGTTTTTACATCAGCAATCGACACTCGCCAATCAAAGTCATCTAAACCCTCACCATGACTACGAGCCACTTCAAGGGTTGAACCTTGGCCATTTTTCCAAGGCATATTGCGATAATCTTGTGTTGTTAATATCTGAATCATAAGGTGAACCCTGCTTTTGATGGATACGTTATTTTATCATAGCGACCCTAATTGAATTGCTAACTATAGCTAACAACTATAAATCAAAAGCGAGTGTTGCGATAAAAAAAAAGCCCCTAACAGGGGCTATAAAAGACAGGGATGGTGTTCATTATTTTAAAGTAAGTTATTGTTATTTAAAGCCTTACAATTCACACCGTCCACGTTCCGTCCACATCGACCATTATTGACCCAAAAGCCGCTTTTTTTAAGCGGCTTGCTATTTCAAATTTGATGCATGACCATATGTTGATTTTACTTAAAACATATGGTGAACAAATGGAAAAGGTCATTGTTGCAATATCCTCTCTTGGATTTATCGCATTCATTTTAGGTTTAATAAAACCGAAACTAGTTTTCATGCCTAATAGAAAAACTTCCTCTCTGATTTATTTAGCTGTATTTCTTGGTGCTGCTGTACTTGGTTCTGTGTTGTACCCACACCAAAACACTACAACAGAAACAACCAAACAAGATAAACCACAGCAAAGCCAGCCAATAGAAAAGCCTTTCAAATACGCGGAGCTAACTCTTAAAGAATATAAAGATGAGACTCAAAAAGAGCGTGAAAAAATAGTTAATAACTACTTGGAACACAAACAACTTCCTCTATCCAATAAACCTCTGTTTTATGCCTGTATCAGTCAGCTTTCATATACAAAAGCACCTGAATTAAAGCTAAACGAAACGTTAAGCTGGTGCTATGCAGACTTTAGCCGCGACCCTAATTCACTCAATGATAGAGTTAATTTAGATGTCTTTGTTTCAAACTTTAGTAAATGGGATGGGTCATACCGACCTTTAGAAAAGCTCATCAAAAATAATATGAATGATGACGACAGCTATAAGCATGATGAAACAACGTTTCGTTTAATGCTTGATGCAAAACCACCTTATGCCATTGTCAGTACAACCTTTAGAGGAAAAAATGCTTATGGCGCAATGGTCAAAAACAATATGAAAGTAAAAGTAGATATTGCTACAGGCGATATTTTAGAAATTATCCCCCAATAAAACTTAACCCCTCATTCGAGGGGTTTTCTTTTCATATCAGCAACGAAAGTTGATTCTCGCCATAATGGCTTTTCGGAAACGCATCACCTGGTAATTTAAAATCAGCCGGTAACGGTTGAGGATTGGGGATCGTTAAATATCGCTCGACACTTTGTAATGTCGTAAACGTACAGCCACATAAAACATTTTGACACTGATGATAACTGCGTTTTGTTTCTTCGGTTACTGGTTCACTCGTGCGAGTGTAAGATGCGGCGCCGCATTTTGGACAATTAAACGCCATTGTAAAGCCTTGGTTCTTGGGTTTGCCTAACCTAATTATAACACGTTATATCAATTGGTTGAATTATCACCATCGACCATATTGTCATTATCAATTTTTAATTCTAACTCCAACTGCGTTTGAAACCCGTTATCACCGATTTGATGTACTACGCGAGAAATGATCCAATGGTGGCTATCAATCACCGTTTTAAAACCAACCACCGTTGCCGGCATTTCAGGGTATAAATCAGCCCTTCCTCTCGCAAGCGTAATACTAAATTCTGCTGCCCCCCTTTGCAGTTTTAACCACTTCGCGGCTGCAGCTCGCTTTGCGGTTTCTTCGGTTTTATAGGTTTGGCGCATCACATAAACGTTACCCTCTGCCCCTTCTAAATATTCACCCTCTTTACTACTAGATTTAGCCTTTTTCTCTTTTTTTGGCGTATTCGTTTTTTTCTTTTTACGTTTAACGCTCGTGGCTGGCTTTTTACCGAAATTAAGATCTAACCAATTAGCTTTAACACCGGTGTAAGCGTCACGGTCTGCCACTCTGAAACTGTGCCTATCGCCAACATCACGCTTAATGATTACCTCTGGTATTGGCGTTCCACTTTGAGTTAACCCCCTATTGGGAATAATAAACAATAAATTGCCATTTTTAATCGTTGCAATAGCACCGAGCATTTCAGCCATACGGGATAAAAAACTAATGTCGCTCTCGTTTGTTTGGTCTGCGTGATCGATTTCAATATCAATTAACTGTTTGCTCACTGCAGGCGTTAAGTTATAGCGCCCCGCTATCGCACTCACGACTTTCCCTACCTTGATATCATGCCAACTGTACTCACGCTTAACGTTAAATTCTTGGCGAAAGTCTGCAGACCTGGCAGTGATAACCACTTGGTCAGGCGCACCGCTATGACTGATTTCATCAACAGTAAAAATACCTTTGTGTACTAGCGGCTCTCTCAGCCAGCCAATCGCCACACTCACTTCAACCCCACGCGGCGGTAACTCTATTTTCCCGTCCGTATCGTCAATGGTAATTTCCAGAGTATCAGCCTCAAAGCCGCGATTGTCGGTTATCGTCAATCCAATTAACCGATCATTCAAACTCAGGATTTGCTTACCCCCTATCGTGATATCAAACGCCGGTTGTTTTACGAGATCAGAATCAAAATATTGTTCAAACATAGCCCCTCCCTGTATGCCGACACTTTCCCACATCGCGCGCGCGAGTTGGTATAGCTTTTCCTTGTCGTGTTGATGCAACAAGTCAAACTGCATGATTTTACAGGTTTTTATTACGACAATATCTGGACTGATATTATTCTAGTGAGGTTCAATCATGACTTATCATCACGGCATGGAAGTCAACGAGACAACAAAACTCACCACATTAATTCGTGACTTAAACACCTCAACAATTGGTGTTGTCTGTACGGGTGATGATGCGGATGAAAGTTTGTTTCCTCTCGATACGCCCGTCTTAATTACACGTATTGATAACGTGTTAGGCAAAGCCGGCAAAACCGGCACATTGTATAAAACGCTCAAAGCTATTTCTGACCAGTGTAGCCCAAAAGTTGTTGTTATCCGCGTGGCTGACGCTGCCAATATTAAGTCTGATGAAGGCGAAACCAAAACACAGGACCAACTTGTAATTGGTGGAAATGGTGCCGATGGTCGTTATACCGGTATGTATGCCTGGTTAACCGCTAAAGCAAAAGTGGATGAAAAGCCGCGCATTCTGATCGCACCTTGGCTAGACACTAAGCCGGTTGCACTTCAAATGGCTATCTTTGCCGAAAAACTCAAAGCGTTTGCTTATGTTTCTGCAAATGGCTGCGTCACCATTTCAGAAGCAAAAGAATACCGTAAAGACTTTAGCCAACGTGAAGTCATGGTGATTTATCCTGATTATTTAGGGTTCAATACTGAAACGGGTAAAAATGAAGTCATTGCTTCACCGGCTATTGCTGCTGGCTTACGTGCTCGTATTGATGATGAGCAAGGTTGGCATAAATCACTGTCTAACGTTCCGGTTAATGGCGTTCTCGGTATCTCGGCTGATGTGTACTGGTCATTGCAAGACAAAGATACTGACTCAAACGACTTGAACGAAAAAGGCATCACCACCTTAATTAAATACCAAGGTTATCGTTTTTGGGGCAACCGTACTTGCGATGAAGAAACCTATGTATTTGAAGTGTATACCCGTACCGCTCAAATCTTATCTGAAATGATCGCAGAAGCTCACTTTTCCTATATTGATAAGCAGCTTACCCCGTCATTGATAAAAGATGTGATTGACGGTATTCAAAAGAAAGGTGACGAGCTAGTTACACAAGGTCGTCTACTTGGCTTTAGTTGCTGGTATGACCCATCAGCAAACCCAACCACACAATTACGTGATGGTCACGCCGTTATCAAATATAAATACACGCCAGTACCACCACTTGAGCGTCTAAGTTTAGAGCAGACCTTCACCGACGAGTATTTTGCCGTATTCAACCAATTAGGCTCAGGAGCGTAACACATGGGAATGCCTAAAAAACTCTATATGTTTGACCTTTTTATTAACGGTCAAACCTACCTTGGACAAGTAGAAGAGGTAACGCCCCCAAAACTAACGTTAAAAACG
This sequence comes from Providencia sp. NPDC089933, assembly GCF_049545585.1. Lineage (NCBI taxonomy): Bacteria > Pseudomonadati > Pseudomonadota > Gammaproteobacteria > Enterobacterales > Morganellaceae > Providencia > Providencia sp. NPDC089933. The sequence continues at coordinate 40,739 of NZ_JBMWDT010000014.1, read as the reverse complement.
GAAGACTACCAAGGTGGGGGAATGCTCGGCTCTGTCGCACCACAATTCGGCTTTGAGGCTGGCGCGTTAGATATGGATATCACAATGGGCGGTCTAAACATTGAACTTATCAAAGATTGGGGCGGCACAATTGACGGTACACAGTTCCGTTTCGCTGGCTCTTACTACGATGATTCAACGGGTGAAACCACTGCCTATGAACTTCAAACTCGCGGACGTTTTAACGAACTTGACCAGGGAACCGCTAAAGCCGGTGACAACACTCAGCATAAGTACACGTTAAAAAATACGTACTGCAAGATCACGGCAAACGGTGAAACGCTCATTGAAATTGATTTACTCAACATGAAATGGATTGTGGGTGGTGTAGACCGCCTTGCCGAGCACCGCGCCAATATTGGTCACTAATTTCTAATAGCGTCACAGCGTGGCGCTAATACCCTCTTTTGATGGAGAATAAATAATGTCTATTGTTAAATTTAATACCCCTGTAAAAATCCAAGGTGGTCGTGAAATTACAGAAGTCACAATCACAGATACGATGCGACAAGCTGGCGCATTACGCGGTTTAAAATTGTGGGAAGTGGCAACCGGTGATGTGAACTCGCTGATCACATTATTACCACGCGTTACGCAACCACGACTCACCGAACAAGATATTGCCTCAATGCCGATTGATTGTTTTGCTCAACTCGCTAATGAGGTCGCGACTTTTTTAGCGCCGAGTGCCCCACTCGAAGAGATGGACGCACAGGAAAACTAATCCCCGAAATACCCGCAATCGATATTGATGACATCATCGCAGATATTGCGATGGTGTTTCACTGGTCACCGGCTTCTTTTTCCGAAATGACAATTTCAGAATTGATAAAGTGGCATAGGCTCGCGGCGGCTCGCATAGGACAAAACGAATGACAGATCGTAATCTTAACATTCGGGTATCTCTCAGCGCCGTAAACCGCCTAACATCACCGGTTAGTGCTGCACAACGCAGCGCTGCCGGTTTTGCTTCTCAAATCAGGGCAACTCAAAACAGTATTCGAAACCTGGCAAGCCAAGCCGGCACATTTGACAGACTCTCACAGTCCGTCAAACGCAATAATACGGCTTATGAAGAAGCGAAAACGAAAGTTAAGGCACTACGTGATAGTTACCCCGCATTAAATCAACGTACTGAAGAACAAAAGCGCGCACTTGAACAAGCGAGGCTTGCCCGTGACCGTCTTGGTCGTTCACTGGATAGTGAAAAACGAAAATTACAAGCGTCTGCAGCACAGCTATATCGACACGGTGTTTCTGTTCGCAACAGTGATAATGCTACCGCTCAAATTACCAGGCGCACCGAAGCATATAATCGGCAACTTGACATGCAGCGGCAGCGACTCGCCGCAGTGACCCGCGCACAAACTCAATACGAAAAAGCAAAAGAAACCCGTAATAAATTAGCAATGGGTGGTGCTGCCGCAGCTGCAGCCGGGGGCGGTGCTCTTTATGCCGCCTCTCGCATTATGACGCCTGGACTGGATTTTGATGAGGGCATGTCTGGCGTACAGGCATTAACTCGGCTAGATAAAAATGACCCACGTTTAAAAATTCTACGGGATCAAGCTCGTGAACTTGGCGCAAGTACCGCTTACACCGCCACGGATGCAGCATCCGGTCAAAAATTCTTAGCAATGGCAGGCTTTACCCCCGAAGCCATTAAAGCCGCGTTACCTGGCGTCTTAAACATGGGCTTAGCCGGTGATATGGATCTCGGCGAAGCCTCTGATATCGGCTCTAACGTCTTAACTCAATTTAAACTTGATGCAGACCAGATGAACCGTGTTTCAGACGTACTCACTGCAACATTCACACGAAGCAACACAGATTTACGTATGCTTGGTGAAACAATGACGTATGCAGGACCCGTAGCCGCACAACTTGGCGTTAGCCTCGAAAGTATGGCGGCAATGGCGGGTACAATGGCAGATAACGGTATTCGTGGCTCTATGGCGGGTACATCGTTACGAGCGGGTTTATCTCGACTGGTTGCGCCAGTTGGCAAAGGTCAAGCCGCTATGAGCGCCCTAGGCGTTTCTATCAAAGATGCCAACGGGCAACTGCGCGATAGTGGCGAGATTTTAAAGGACGTTGGTAAGGCATTACGGAAATATGACCAGGCTAGTCAAATCCGCATCAAAAAAGATATTTTTGGTGAAGAGGCGATGGTCGGTATGGGTGCAGTTATCGATGCAACACTGAATGGTCGATACGATGAACTTCTAAAATCAAACCAAGGCGCCGAAGGCGAAGCGGACAAAAACGCCAAAGTAAAAATTGATAACTTAAAAGGGGATTTCAAACAACTGCAGTCTGCCTGGGAAGATCTCGGCATTCAGATGCAAGAAAGTGTTGATTCCCCATTGCGTAATTTAACGCAAGGCTTAACTGGTGTTGTCACGAGCATAGGTAAATGGATGCAGGCTCACCCGCAGTTAACTTCCATGTTAATTAAAGCCGGGTTAATTATTGCAGGTCTTACTGCTGTTCTAGGCACATTAGCTGTCGGCGCTGCCGCTGTTATGCTCCCTTTCGCAGCTATGCGACTTAGCCTAAGCTTGCTAACTGGTGGTCAAGGCTTGCTTGGCGCCCAAGGCGCATTTTCTAGTTTCTTTAATGTAATAAAAGTCGGTAGTGGCATTGCTCGATTTGCCTTATCAACCATGTTTGGACCTATTGGCTTGGTTGTTGCTGCCCTGGTGATTGCAGCATTAACCATTTACAAATATTGGGATTATATCAGCGCATTCTTTAGTGGTTTCTTTGAAGGTCTAATGATAGGTCTTGCACCTATTCGAGAAGCCTTTAGCGGGGCATTTTCTGTTGTTGCTCCTATTTTTGATGCGATATGGACAGCTGTTAAAAAAGTGTGGGAATGGTTATCTGAACTATTTGCCCCTATTAAAGCCTCCGACGAAGCATTAAAAGATTGTACCGATGCAGGGAAAACATTTGGTGAAGTGGTTGGCTTTGCCATTTCCGCATTAATGACACCGATCACAATGGTTGCCAAAGGGATTAACTGGATACTTGAAGCGCTAGGTATGGCGCCACAAGTTGCGAGTGATACGGTAAACCAGATTAATAAAATGAAACCTGTTGAACTAACAGCAGAAACCAAAGCTGTTATGGATTCATTTAATTCGCCGTTACAAAGTATTGCTGCAGTTCTTCAAGCCGGAAACCAAGAACAAGCTAAAACCAACAAGGAGACAGAGAAACATAATGATGATGTAGCCAAGGGCAACATTACCCCGCCAAAAGTCAAAACGCCTGATTTTGGTACGGCGGTTTATGATCCTGGTGAAGCGAAATCAAAATCTAAAGGTTCTAGTGGCGGCGGTTTATCGACACCGGAAAAAGAAACACGCGACCCGAATAAACTCGGTGAAATTGTGTTTAAAAACTTCCCTGCCATTAAAGCCGTTGATGGACTTTACCAAGACCCAACTCTGCGTGGTGTCTCTGTTCCTAACGTGGTTGCCACTTCCGATATCACGCCGGCAAAAATGGAAATGCAACGTCCAGTTAAGCAAGATATCAAACAAGAGGGAGATAAGTACGAGTTGCATTTTCACGGTGTCGATATGCGCGATGCAAAAAATATTGCGTCCATTGTTCGCCAAGAACTGGAAAAGATTAAACGTGAAACCGACACGCGCCGGCGTTCTCTGTTAACCGATATAGGATAATCACTATGATGATGATTTTTGGTATGTTTGTTTTCATGCTTGAAACCATACCGTATCAAAACTTACAACGCTCAATGAGTTGGCGTTATGCGAAAAATGACCTTATCGGTCGTTCCGCATCTTACCAATACATTGGTGCTGGTGAAGATAAGATCACATTAACCGGCGTGTTAGTTCCCGAAGTGACCGGCGGCGATCTTTCCTTGGAGTTATTACGTACATCCGCCTATCGCGGGCGTCCTTACCCACTGATAGAGGGCACAGGCTTAATTTATGGCATGTATGTCATGGATAGTATGAGCGAAGGTAGGACGTTATTTTTTGGGGATGGTAAAGCTAAACGAATCGAATTTACGATTACATTGACCAAAGTAAATGAAGATTTGCGAGAAAGGCTAGCTGGCATGGAATTCAACGATTTAATTTCTTTTTAAAATTCAAGGGGCTTAACGCCCCTTTTCTTATTCTGGTTTTGCTGGAAAATTGATATCTGGTGCTAATGATGTATCAGTATTTTCTACTTTCACACTGTATATTTCCCATGCAACTAGTAAATCTTTCTCATCGTCCGTTGCCATGCCCAATCTAACTTTCCGCTCTAAAATCGTGATATTTTTTTCAGCTTCATCAGCCAATAATTGCTTCTTAGACTCAGCGATTGTTATTTCTTCTTCATGTGACAAAACCAGTGGTTCGATTTTTCCGTCAATAAATAAATAGCCATTTGTATCAGTAAGGAAATCTTTCGGTATTTTTTTTGGTGATACCTCAGCAACTGATAAATTAGTCGGCGTTAACGTACTGACATCAAAACTATGCGAAACAATTCGATTTTCATCGTCAAAGAGGATTTTTAACGTATCGTCTTTAAAGCTTTTTTGTAAATCATACCAATCGTTACCCGTTTCATCTTCAAGCACCAAAACGAAATCAGGGTACTTTTCCAAAATATCTTTATTCTTACTGATAGTGAAATTTTTATAGCTCACCATGTTTTTAATCTCCAATTAAACACTAGCAGCATTAACCCAAGTGCCATTTAAGTTATATTGAATAGCGCGTTTTCTATAGCCGCCAAAGTTAACTGATGAGCTACTGCCTGTTTCCCAGAAAGTTAAACCCGTGACAACTTCTCCATTCCCGAGACTAAATGCACCAGTCTTACCTAAACTAACTTCAGAACCAAGACGAACCGCGGAAATGCCGGCTGATTTTATTTTTGAGTCAACCTCTGCTCTGGAATAGACTTGAAGGTTATTTCTAGCGGATGCCACATCTCTAGCACCTGTACCACCACAATTAGTGGGAATGAGTCCAAATGTCATCAATCCGTCACCATTGAACCCCCACACATAAGATGTGCCGCCATACACGCCACTATTAACATTATCATTGATAAATAAATAGTGTGTGCCAGAACCATTTAATACCTGTGCTTCATGACCTTGTACCTTATATCTTTTATTGCTTGGATATAACGCATCTGCTTGAGCCTGAGTTAATGCGCCTACGTCACTGGCATTAAGTGTAATGTCGGTCGATAATGGTTTACCGTTGACCTTACGAGTGCTAGGCACTCGACCATTCGCATTATTATTTGCGTTGCTTGCCGCTGTATTTGCATTAGCCGCAGCTGTATTAGCGGCGTTTGCTGTTGCTTGCGCATCTGTTCCCGCTTTTTTGGCATCAGCAACACGCGTGTCGGTTTCTGCCTTGGTGTATGACCCAACATCACCCGCACCCAATGAGATATCTTCACTCAGCGGCTTGCCATTGACTTTCCGTGTACTTGGTACTCGGCTATTTGCATTGGTATTTGCTGCATTCGCTGTCGATTGCGCATCCGTTCCCGCTTTTTTAGCATCAGCAACGCGAGTATCGGTTTCTGCTTTGGAATACGAACCCACATCACTTGAATTTAACGTTATATCTGTGCTTAATGGCTTACCATTCACTTTACGGGTGACTGGCACCGCTCCAACGTCACTAGCTGTCAAATCAGAAATTCGCTTATCTAATACTTGAATAGCATCATCAACATATTTTCTTGTTGCTAATACGACTGTTGGATCAATTTTAAGCGTGACCGTTTCAGTATGACTCACAATTAAAATCATGCGGATAGTCTGAGTTCTCCCAGAACCTTCTGCCATAGTTGGTTTATAAGTCTCAGGCGCATTCGCTACAGCAACCAGCATCCCCGATTTATCAAACAACCCAATTTCACGTATCCACCAACCGCCCTCATTTTCAGGAATAACCTGTTCTGCAATGATTTGATTCGGGTTTACTGGATCAATGAACAAGGTATTAATCGCGGCTTTTCTGCGCTCATTGATTAGCTTCGTTTGTTTAGTGTCTGGTGCAGGCAATGAACCGCCTCCATCGCCAACTGACATGTGTGTTAATTCAATTTTTGTGCCGAGAGCTGTCGCCTCTGCGAGCACCTTTTCACCATAGGTGGTGAGCAATGCAAAATATTTCATTGGAGAGTAACCCTCATTTCATCAATAACATGAACTGCAGCACCAGTGGAAACACCACCACCGACACTGATCACATCCGGTGAGTATGGATAAACTGTAAGTTCATCCCCGCCATAGCTCGCAGCTGCGCAAAAAATATTGCCTTTAGTTTCCAGTTGAATAGTTAGCCCGACGAGATGCCGACTGGCTGGCTTTGCATCAAAAATAAGCGCCTCCAACTCACGGTACATTTCTTCTGTAATACCCGTTTCTAGCACGCCAATATCAAGCCTAAACGTTCCTGGTGTTTCGTTAGTTTTCCACCACTCAATAACTCGAATTAAATAGCCCAATGGCTCAACAACACGACGCAATGCGCCTATTGTTCCTTTATGCTTATGAATAAACATCGCGGACTTAATCGCGTCACGCTTGGCTTTTTCTGTCCAGCTTTTATCCCAACGGTCAACACTGAACGCCCAGGCTAAATAAGGTAATAAATGCACAGGGCATAAATCAGGGTTCCATAGCTCGCGAATAGGTACGGGGACTTTTTCAATTTGAGCGCAAGCCTCTGCCGCTGCAATCTCCAACTTTGAAGATCCAACGGGTAATAATCGGCTACTCATCGGAACCACCTAGCGTCACGTTAATATTGGTACAGTAGCTGGCTTGTGTTTTATCCAATTTAATATCGGCGGTAGGTTTCTTGATTTCGACCCGCTGAACCCCCTGCACATGCAAAGCGGCATAAATAGCGCTTAACACAATGTCACGCCCTAACCGGTGTTGTTGTGTTGTATATCGTTTTAGCTGCGCCTCTGCAGCTTCGGTGATTGGCTCGTATTCGGGTGCTGGATAGCAATAAATCACGGCTTCAATTTCGTAATTCACTATCTTTGCTGATTGCACAGTGACACGGTCTGCCACTGGGCGCACATCTTCATCGTTTAAAGCCACAGTCACTTTATCAACCAGATCAACCGGTGCAGTGCCATCCCCTTCTCGTGACAATACCGTGACCGTGACATATGCCGGTTTTGGACTAATGACGGATGCATCAGCCACACGACCATCTGCAGAACGCGCATGATATTCATAGCTACCAATAGGACCCGCCACACTCAATGCTTCAAATGCACCAGGTATGCGAACCCGTAGATCGGAATCGGATTCATACTCTGGTGGTATAGGCGGGATCGCGTTTTCATCACCGGCAAACAGTACCAGGCGCTTAACACCATTATTTGCAGCCAATTGGTCAAGGTCTGCGCCTGTAGCAAATGCAACCATTGAGGCTCTTGCCGCCTCATTCACACGTTGTCGTAAAAGTAACTCACGATAGCAGTTAACTTGTAATAACTTAGTTAGCGGCTCAGACTCTAACTCTAACGTTCGCGCAATTGCTGCTCGCTGTTCTTTTGGCGTCGCTTCAATTAATGCGGCTTTGTATTCTGCAAATAACACTTCAAAATCAAGCGACTCAACAACATCCGGCGGTGGTAATAAACTTAAATCAATCGTTGGCATGATTTACCTCACAGGGATCATTGTTGTTAAAGGTTGACCGTCATTTTTCATACACTGCAGATAAAGCGTTGTAATCCCCTCATCATTTTGTTTCACTTCAATTTTTTGCAAACTGATACGAGGTTCCCAACGTAATAACGCCATATAACAGGCACTCATTATTTTTAAACGCAATGGCTTGTTATCCGCTTGGTCAATCAATTCCATCAATAGTGAACCATATTCACGGCGCATCACTCGCGAACCAATCGGCGTGATGAGAATGTCATTAATGCTTTGGCAAATGTGCGCATCATCATTAATTTGTCGCCCTGTATTTCTGTCAAATCCGCTATACATCATTGAGGACCATCCGTTTGACTACCACCTCGCTCGACACCACCATGTTTATGAGTATGCAAAGTGATGCCATTCGATTTAATGCTGCCGTTTTTATGATTAAAGTTACCGGTCATTTCACCGCCTTTTTCAACATTCAACGTGGCACACGTCAGATTGTCTGAGCACACAACTTTTGGCGTATTGAAATTAATTTGACTACTAGCATTAACCGTGACTGTTGGCGCCGTTGCATCGATTTCAGCACTGGCATTAATCACGGCTTTTTTAATACCGGTCACAGATAATTGCCCCGTTTTTGGTTCGTACTCAATCACAGCACCATCACTAAACGTCTTATGCATCGCCTCTGCTGAATGACTTGGTGCATCATGATCAAAGCTATACAACGAGCACAAAATAAACGCGGTAGTCAATTCGCCACCAATAGCGCCGATTAATACTTGCTCACCCACACTTGGCGCCCACCAAGAGCGACCCGCGCCAGCGCGGTCAACCCCCCACTTAATCCAGTCAGTGAGGTTTTCGCCCGTTTTTACACGACAAACTTTTCCCTTTAAGTCGATTTCAGTAACGATACCAACTCGCAAAATATTAGAAATTAGGCGCTCAAGCTCAGTAATACTCATTTTGCACTCATTAAATCCTGGTAAATAATTTCCAATAATCCGATTCGCTCATTAGGCGATAAGCCTAATAACTCACGTTGTGGGTACTGCGTTTTTGCCAGTTCGTTAATCGTTCCGTTAAGTCCATATTGGTGCTGTCTTGCAATCGCTGCAGCCCGCCCTTGAAATCCTACAACGGCAGCATCTGATGTTGATTGCATCCGTAAAAATTTAGCTGTTCTAAGTCGCTGAAACATAGGATCGGGGCGCTTAGTGCTTCGACGGGTTTCCGATAAATTGATGGCTAAAAATTTATCAATATCACTACGGTAAAATGACCTTAACGCACCGCGCTCCTCATCAAATCCTGTGATCATTCGACCATTGCGCCCTTTCGTACTTCGCCAACTACGTAACCGGCGAACCTCACCTTTATAAAGAAATTCAACGCTTTGTTTTGAGCGAAGCACTTTTGTTTTTCGTGCCTGGTAGGCTGATCCATCCGAGTTTTTCTGGCTACGAATACGTTTTTGTTGGTCTGTTCTAATCGCTTTTGCCAATCTGGCAGATAACCGGCGACGATAAGCGGGGCTTGTTGTTGAAAGCAACCGTGACAATTCATCATCTAACTGTGCAAACAGTGAATTTTCATTACTCACGATTTACCCCACTTTATTTAGGCTGAAATTTAGGTTCGGGTAGATGTGTGATCACATCTTTACCGCTAGAACTATCAACGGTGACGCGCTCAGTCACTTGTAAAACAATCAAAATATCGGCGGTGTCGTTATCTAAAATATCCGCATCAAAACGAATACCGGCTTCGCGTTTATCTGGGTTGAATATCAAATCTGGTTGCTGGTCACGCACCCACTTCATCACTGGCAGCGTTAAATTATCGAGCGGATTGGGGTAATCCATTGCTAGTACATTCAGTTTGTAGCGATATAAAAATGAATTACTCGCCGTTCCAGTTGCAATGACTTGCCCCTCAGTCACATAGACTTCAAGTGCCTCCGCGCTTTGCTGAAAAAACGGATCACTATCCGCAATAAACTCTCTTAATAATTTCGGCTTTAACATCATTGCCCCCGGTAATGCTCAATGGCACGAACACAGCGTTTTTCAAGACTGGTTTTATCCACTTTGCAACTGTTATCTATTGAGATATAAAAACTAAATCCCCAAAAAACACACAGATACAAAACAATTGCGATTAAACAAAATGCCTTTTTCATGGCGCTAACCTGCATTGTTTTTCAAGCTTTACCGCTCTATCTTGCCAATAATCCAATTTTATTTGGTCACTGATAATTCCGTCTCGGATATCGTGAATAAGCTGTCCAGCTTCTGCAGAGAATCGGATTTCGGCTCCATTGCCCACGCTGGCGCTGCTGGTATTTCGACTTGCTGACAACTCACAGGTAGCAAGGTCGGCTTTGGCGAACCGCAACCGCTTATCACCATTAGCCAGGGAGCGACGAAGACGATCATTTTCATCAAGTGCATTTTTAAGTTTTCCTGAATGTTCAGCATCTAATTCAGCCGCAGTACGTTGCGCTGATTTCATACGCTCAATCACTGAGTCACTGTGCAATTTCGCTTCAAGTGCTATCGCGGAAATGGTCGTTTCATGCATCACCGTTTGCAGCGCAATTTTTTTGTCGTAATGCCACTTACCCATAACGACCAATAACGACAACCCGATAATGAGATAAACGGAAACAGCACTTTTATTCATCATCAAGCCCCCAACACGCTAGCGCTGACTCTTGATCTCGCCGTTGCACTTGCCCATAACAGCCGTCTTTCTTACCTTTTGTTTGACGGCAATCTTTGCCACCATCAAAAATCCAACGCTTAATTTCTTGGCAGGCACCTTTTTTATCGCCACTATTCAGCTTTTTATAAAATGTTGATGTGAAACATTTATTAGGACCAATATTGTAGGGGCAGAAGCTGGCAATACCGGTGACTTGGGCGTCGGTTAACGGTACTTTGACATTACGCAGTACCCAGTTAACGGCTTTTTCCGCTTCAATGCGGTTAACCTTAGCGCACTGCTCATCGGTCAGTGTCATACCTTTTTTTACTGGCTTGCCGTCAATCTGTGTCACACCTCTGCAGATTGTCCAAACACCGCCGGCATCTTGATAAGAAGTCAGTAAATTCCCTTCTTTTTCATCAAGAAATTGGTCAAGGATAGCGGTTGCACCGGCGCCACCTAATAACAAACCTATCATTGCTTTGCTGAATAAATTCAATTGATTCTGTTGCATCACAAGTCCTGTTTAGGTGCGGTGATAAAGTCTTTAACCGATTCTGTCGAATCACCTAATTCACTCTGTTTTTTTAAGGTGTCCACATAATCAGCCCATATTTCCGTCCGTTTTTGCTGCGAACGGCGATTAAGCAAATAGTTCAAAATCCCCAATACAACACTGACAATAAGCCCAAATAGAAAGCCAACTTCATAAAGTGTGAAACCAGAAAAGAACGCGCCAACGGTGGCAAAAAAGTAAGTCAGTTTGCTGTGAAGTTCGCTGTAAAATTCGTCCATCCCTAATCCCACAATTGAATAATGTCTTTCTGTTTAGGCTCGGTAATATCCGGCATATCAACCCATTGACCGGCGTTTAATTCGGTTGTCAGGCACAAGTTGGGATTAGTTTCTAAAACCTGTTCAACAACACCTTGTGTTCTCCCGTAATAACGAAAACACAATAAATCAACGGTATCGCCTTGATGTGCCTGAATTTTCATTACGCTAACTCCGCAATCATTCGCTTCTCGCCGGTCAAGTCGCGGATAGCATTTTGTACATCTCGCTTTAAATCATCGATTTGAGTGCTCAATGCCTCAGCGTGTTTTTCTCCATCGCGAGTCGTGTCGATATCACGATAGTTTTCAATCAAATACGCTTTGGTATAGCTATACACCGCATGGCGGTATAAAAAGGTATGTTTGGTTTCATTATTCACTGGCGGTGATGGTATTTTTTCCAATGCATCAACCACTTGCTTACTTTGCCATGAATGTAATAAGTCATTGACGTAGATAACCGAATTCGTTGTGGCATGTTTTAGCCTGGCTGTCGTTACGGTTCCATTAATGCGCATCGCCCACCGGAGATCCGAAAGCTTAATCTCAGGGTAAAAAGGGATGGTTTTTACGGTTTCGCCCTGGTCATTGATATCAATGGTTTCATCTGTTGGCGCAATGGTTTTCTTCGCAACTAGCCCGTTCATTTGGTCACCTCAATAAAAAACGGCGGTGGACGATGAAACAACGTTATTTACCCTGTTTCATCGTGCCGCCGTGGCACACGGGGGTGCATTAGGTTAAGACGCGGCTTTTTTCCGTGTCGTTGTTGTCTTTTTCGTGGTGGTTTTCTTCGCCGCCGCCTTTTTAGGCTCTGGTTTTTCTGAACTTGTAGGCTCTAGCGGTGGTGTTTCGTCTTGTTTTACTGTGGCTTTTTTAATTTCCCGCTGCAGTAGTTCAATATCACGCTTAACACCCACTTTTTCATGCAGTAACAATGCGCTTTGCATCAGCTCAACGGCTCGCGCCTTGTTGTTTAAGTCATCATTTAAACGCAATGTATAAGCCAATGATTTATAGAGTTTTGCGCGAACTTCATTAGGCACATCGTATGATTTAGTCAGGTCGTTTAAACGTTCTAATACATTGATAGGAATTAATTTTTTCTTATCAACGCCGGCTGCAAATAATGTCAGTGCTTTATCACAGATCTCATCAATCACCATTGTTGCCGGTGTACGGTTATAACGTTCCGGTAATGGCAAGTTATAAGCGAGAACGTAATCAGCCATATCAAGCGCACGATCATAATTTTCACAATCAATTTGCCAGACCAAAATGGTTGTAAAGACTTCATCTGATTGACCGGTATTGGCAGATAACACACCGTCAATCCAAGGTTCATACTGTTCAAGTATTGTTTTTTTGTAATCAACCTTAAATTCCGTACCTTGAATATGGCTAAGTCGGGTTTGGTCATGACGCAAACGGTGTAAAATTTGCTCGTATGCCGTCATATTTTCGGTTGTTTGTTCATCGCCTCGGCGTTCTGCCATAACTTGACGCCAATGTTTTTGCGCCGGTGTGAGTTGTTCCATTGCATGTTCCCCGTGAAAATACCGGTGCCACAATGACACCGGTGGTTTTACTGTTACTCTCCGCTCTCTGCACTAGCAAAGGTAATGCCTTCAATCAGGCAACCTAAACCGTAATCTTCCACGGCATAACCATCATTACTTTGTGCATAAGTCGCGATGCGGTTATATTCCGGTTCATTTTTGATAAAGCGGGTTAATTTGCCTTTCTGCCAGTACAGTGACAGATTTTTCATTGTGGTAATAAACACGGCACCATCAGGCATATAAGGCACCTGAACCGTAGGAATGCCACCTAAAGCACTTAGTTTTAACAATTCATTACCGGCGAGCAGTTCCATATTGGGATTTTGCTGGCTGTGCTGGTTGATAACCTTGAAGTTTTTCTGTGTGACCAATTTGCGACCAACAATGGCAACTAGACCCGCAGCCTGTTGATGCCACGGATCAAGTAAGCTACCCACAGCATCCATCACGAGCGCGTCAATGTTGGCATACAATCCTTTTTTAATGATTTTCCCATCTTCATCACGCGATGTTAGTGTGACTCCCTTCATCACACGCTGCGGAGCGCGTTCACGCATTAATTGCAGCCAACCGATATTGACATCTTGTAACAATGGGTAGGTTTCACGGTTGGATTTCAACTCGCATTTCTCACCGTTAAAACCAATCATCAAACGGTCTAAAGCTTCACGCTGTAAAATTTGCTGGTTAATCAAATTCTGAAACTCAGGATGACCTGCCCAGGCATCTAACTGCGTATAAGAAATCATGGTGTCAAAGTTGGTTTGCTCACATGAATATCGATTTGCAGCCAAGTCATGCACCGCTTGCGGCTCACGGCGTTCTGTCGTTGAGGTATTACGACCCGCAATAGGCTTGTTCACTGAGATTAAAATCGTTTCGCCTTTTTGCTCGGTAACACCAAACGAGTTAATTTCTTTTAGAAATGGGTGATTCTCCATCACAGCCTTTTCAATTTTTTGCTGCACTGACGGATCAACCGAAAATTGCAGACTGTCACCGGTACGGACGGTGTGATTTAAGCGCGCTTGATTATCTAAGTAAGATAAATACGCCTTTTGTACTTCTGGTGTGTATGACATGTTGGTCATTCCTTAATAATCGGGTTTAATTAATACTCAGACTGAACAAACCCGCCGTTACCGGTGGAAAGTTGGCGTTGTTCACCGCCTGCATCAGAATTACTCAGCTGCGTTTTCAGCGCTTCAAGCTCTTGCGTAAGCTTGCTGATATCACCCGCTTGAGCTTCATTTTTCGCTTTGAGCGCTTCCACTTCTTTTAACGCGTTAGCACACGTTGTTGCCGTGAGGTTAATCCCCTCTCTTAGCGCGGAAATTTCTTGTGATGCCGTATCACGCTGCATGCCTAATATTTTCTTCAGTCCATCCAAGAATTGCTCTGATAATGACTGTTTATCATTCTTATCTTTCACCGCTGCAGCCGTCAGTTTCACAACAGTTTCCAGTGATGCCGTATACGTATTGTTTGCATCATCTGGTAATCCACGTTCGCGATTACTCAGTTTGATAACTTGCGTACCAAATGCCGCCGGTGTGTCTGTTAACGCAACACCGGTCAGATAAGCCCCTTTTGCGGCATCATTCGGGCAATCTGGTAAAAATTCGATACTCGAAAAAATTTTTTGACCACTTTGATTAAGCGCTAATAATCCTGCGTCTTTTACGGGATCAATGGTGGCGGTAATTTCTAAGGCTAACTTTCCCTTTAATGGACCATCTTCCAATTCAATCGCACGAACGGAATCCACCATTGAAAAATGGCGCCATTGGCTATCAGGAAAAAGGCTAGTGATGTGTTCAAGGTTTAAACGGGCTGCATACAGCTGTGGGCTGTAGTTGTCCGCCATCTGTTGGATTTGGTCACGCGTTACAGCAAAACCGTTCAGCGTTCCACCCTCGGTACAGACGATGGCTTGTAGTGTTTTATTGTCCTTTGACATTGGGTTTTCACTCCGAAGATAGCGACAATTCTGTGTGCTTATATCTTCGCAAGTGCTTGTTTCCGATTCAAAACCTTTGCCTTGTTATGTCGATGTGACAAGTTAAAACCGTGGAGGACTACGCGCGCGATGTGGGAAAGTTGACACATGATGACAGATTCTCAACGCGATCCGAGACAGGAAGCGAAAAGCCTCTATTGGCAGGCTTACAGCATTTCACAAATTGCCGCTCACTTAAATGTGAGCGCTAACACTATTTATTCTTGGCGCCGGCGGGATAAATGGGATGAAACCGAGGTGATGCAACGCCTTAGTGGTGAAACCCATGTTCGTATATTGCGTTTAATGTCTAAAGAGAATTTGACCGCCCATGACTTTAAAGTCATTGATTTTTTAGGTCGTCAACTCGAACGCTTTAATAAATCGAATGAACACCACGAAAAAGAAAACAAACCAAAAACACCTAAAAACCATTTCACCGATGAGCAAATAGACCAACTGCGCGAACTCGTGCTTGATTCGCTCTATGAGCATCAAAAGAAATGGTACAAGCAGAAACACCGGCGTAACCGGATGATTTTAAAGTCGCGGCAAATCGGGGCGACTTGGTATTTTGCCAGGGAAGCATTAATTCATGCGTTGGAAACTGGCAATAACCAAATATTCTTATCAGCAAGTCGTGCCCAGGCATTGCAATTTAAAGTGTTTATCCAAGCACTTGCGAGGCTTGTCGGTGTTGAATTAAAAGGCGGTGACAAAATTATTTTAGCCAACGGTGCTACGCTGTTTTTCCTTGGTACATCAGCAGCTACCGCACAGTCATATACAGGTGATCTTCATTTTGATGAGTTCTTTTGGACGGCTAATTTTATGGAATTACGTAAAGTTGCCGCGGCAATGGCAACGCAAATTGGTTTGCGCCGCACTTACTTTTCGACTCCATCATCAGAAGAACATGAAGCCTATCCATTCTGGACGGGGGATTTTTTCAATAATGCACGGGCGGAAAGCAAAAAAATTCTCATTGATACCAGCCATAAGGCATTAAAAAACGGGCAATTAGGCGGTGATAACATCTGGCGGCAAATCGTCACTATTCATGATGCACTTAACTCTGGTTTTGACCTCGTTTCCCTAGAAGAAATTGAAAGTGAAAACACGCCTGATGATTTTGAAAACTTATACAACTGTCAGTTTGTTAAAGCCGGTGAACGCGCGTTTGATTACAACGCCCTCATCGCTCGTGGTGTTGACGGCTATAACCGAGATGTTTGGTCGGATTGGAAACCTTATACCAACCGTCCGCTAGGTAATAAACCAGTGCATATCGGTGCTGACCCAACTGGCACCGGCGGTAATGGTGACGGCTTAGGTATTGCCGTTCTTTCCCCGCCTGCTGTTCCTGGCGGTAAATGGCGAGTCGTTGAAGCATTACGTTTTCGTGGTATGGCATTTGAAAAACAAGCCGAAGAAATCAAAAAATTAACTCTGCGTTATAACGTTATCGGGATCACGATTGACGGAACCGGCGGTACGGGTGAAGCCGTCTATGAGTTAGTTAAAAAATTCTACCCTGCAGCAACCATGATTGGTTACTCCGCGCCGGTTAAACGTTTGATGGTGCTTAAAACACAAATGTTAATTCGTAACGGTCGTCTTGAATATGATGCCGGCGCACAACACATACCATCATCATTTATGACAATTAAAAAAGTGATCACACCTGGCGGTATTGTGACTTATGTGTCAGAGAGAACACGCGGTGTTGATCACGGCGATATTGCCTGGTCAATCATGAATGTTTTATATGGCGAGCCAATTGGCAGCGAAACAGTGAACGAAGGTTCCTGCATATCGGAGTTTTAATAATGGAAACTGAATTACCCGTTGTAACGAATACAACAAACTTACCCCCTGAAAATCAATGTGCAGCGTTTACCTTTGATAACCCTGTTCCCATTATGGGCGCCTATGATCTGCTTGATTGTATGGAGTGCGCCAAAAACGGCAGATGGTACGAAACACCGCTTGATTTTTATGGTATTGCTCGCGCATTCCATTCTGCAGTGCACCACCAATCACCTTTGTTTTTTAAACGTAATGTGATCATGAGTTGCTTTATTCCGCATAAGGCACTGACTTATAAAGAAATGAGCGCCTATGTTCTTGATTACTTGGTGTTTGGAAATGCGTATTTTGAGAAACGAGTTAATCGCCTTGGCGGTTTACTGCAGCTTAAGCGCTCACCAGCGAAATATACTCGCCGTGGTGTTGATCTGGATAACTATTTTTTCGTCCAAAACTTTCGTGACGCTCACGAATTTAAACGCGGTAATGTCTTTCACTTAATCAATCCCGACATTAACCAGGAAGTGTACGGACTGCCTGAATATCTTGCCGGTTTAATCTCAGCTACACTCAACCGTTCAGCGACAACCTTTCGTGTTAACTATTATGAAAACGGTTCACACGCCGGTGTGATTGTTTATCTCAATGACACCCTAGCCGATCCCAATGGCGTCAATGACTTAAAAGAATCGTTACAGAAATCACGACAAGGCGGGGCATTTAAAAACCTATTTGTTTATGCGGCAGGAGGAAAGAAAGACGGGATTCAAATACTACCGTTCAGCCAAATAGCGGCAAAAGATGAATTCATGAGCGTGAAAGATACAACACGCGATGATTTACTCGCCATGCATCGCGTACCGCCACAACTCATGGGTATCGTGCCAAGTGGTTCAAGTAACTTTGGTGATATAGAAAAAGCCGCTAAAGTCTTTTCTATCAATGAATTATCCCCAATCATTGAAAGTTTAAAATCAATCAATGAGTGGTTAGGTGAAGAAGTTGTACGCTTCAATACATACGCTTTGTTAGATGCCCTGGGTAGCAAGTGATGACGGAATAAAAATACTTATCCTCTGTATCAAGCTGCACGCTATCACATAGCTTTCAATTATTACCTATAGCTAGCCTCGTTTTAATTTAAAACGCTTCAACCTACCCCATACAGGCGCGAAATGCGCCTTTTTTTATGCCTCAAACGTGCGAAAAAACAACCCCACCTACAACCCATTGCGCGCGATTGCTCCCCCGCCTCGCCCGCACGCAAAAGGTGTGCTTTTTTGTGCAGTTATGCCGATCACCAAAACCCGCACCAGTACAGGCACTGAGTAATAAATCAGTTAACGTTAAATTTGTGCGATTTAATGCAAAATTGTGACCTAATTTTAGACAATAAAAAACCGCCATTATGGCGGTTTAAAAACAGAATCTAATTCAGCTACAAGCTAATCTATATGAAGACAATGAAACAACATTGTCATGATTAAGATTTGATTTTGATTGTGACTTGAATAAATTTTTTTCTGAATACTTTTCATTGATAAGCTCCCTTAACATTTCTGGTAAAATATTAAGACGCTTAGATAAAGACTCTATATCTGAATATACATCATTTAATAAAACATCCATTGCGTTATAAAAAAGCTCTGGTTTTTCATGTGGAATTAAACAATCTTCTTTTTCGTCAATAGCTTCTCCTTTACGCTTTAGTCCAAAGAATGCGGTTTTATATTGTGTATCAGTCAATAATGACAACTGATGAGCACGATAAATTATCGCAGCTTTACTAACCTTCCACGTTAATTTGAATTGACTTAGCCCTTTCCAATCGATTCTACCACCAATAGGTTTAGGAAAATATTTTGCCATTGCTGATCTAGGTAACAAAAGAGCTGAAGCAAACCTATTAGCTTGCGATTCCGTTATCCTATCCCCTGTTGATATACCACCATGAAAAATCAAATGTCCAACTTCATGAGCGATATCAAATCGTTGCCTACATGGTGATTTTTTAGCCGTATTCCTTACAATAAAAGGACGCTCTAAAGGTACAGATAAGGCATCTACGTCATCAGATACTGAATCAAAAGAAGTTACAAATGCCCCAAGCTTTTCCGCAAGCCTTGTCATATTATCAATAGGACCGAAACCTAATCCCCAATCAATTCGGCATTTTTCAGCTGCTTTTTCAATATCTTCCTGAGTTAATACCTTAATTTCAGGGAATTTTACTGGAGGTAAGTTTAAATTCTCCTCAAAAACATCAATTAAACGTCGGTATAACTCAGCTTTTGCCAAAGTTGCTAGTTTAGTCGCAACTCTTGTAGCACTTCTTTTTCTGAAATGAACTATTTCTTCATTGACTGGAGACGGCTCGTTATCATAAAAAAAATCAGGTAATACAAATAAAACACATGCTAATTCATTAGTAAGCTCTTTTGTTGGTAATGCATAACCTGATTCCAAGCGCTGAATATATTGGCGGGTTTTACCAACCCGCTCAGCAACTTGTTCCAGTGATAACTCGTGATACAGACGAGCCAATCGCAAATTAGAGCCGTTAAACACGTTTCACCTACTATTTCTTTATCTGTTTTTTGGTTTCATCAGGCAAGGATGCACTGATAGGATCAAGTTCAATAGTCACAGGCGTTGGTGGAGTATTATCTGTAGAATGTAATACTGGTACTCGACCTTCACCATAAGTCCATTTCGATATTTGTTCCTCTAGCGCATTATAACCAAGAAAATGCACTCTAGCGCCTTCACCTTCGAATTCTGGTTTCTCAATAACAAACCTGTGAACTATTGGAATATTTTGCTCTGGTTCCCACAATTGATCCACCTGATTCCGACGAAAGTAACCTTGTTTTTTCGGTTGCTCTGGGTCATCAGAAAAAAAGCGAACAGGTATGTTTTCGATATTAAAAGTAACATCCATCCCTGGGTTTGTTAATGATAGCCAATCATACTTATCGCTCATACATAACTTGATCAAAAGCTGTCTTTGGCGACCAAAAGTACAAGTTCCTTTTGTGTAATTATCATCTAATGGTGTTGATAACTGTTCATACGTATGATCCAACACACGTAACAACTCTTCTGCAATAATACTTAAACGCTCTTCTGTTAATTCAGGGTAAAAGTCCCACGGTGCCTTGTATTCAGCCATATCACGCCCTTAATGGTGCAAAAAATAAAGTTTGTCAACCTGAATAATGGTGCAAATTCTATAGTTTGTCAACCTAGAGGAATTCACATTTTTCTGTTTTTTAACCGCTCCTTATTTCGCATATTTTTATACATTGAATTTCAAAGCAATAAACCTACGCATAAAACTAAAACACACCAAAGACTGATGAATACTAGATACTTAGTTAGCATTTTTTGTCCTTAACTTTGTGATTCTCGCCAATGCATCAGCGCACCGTTGTTTATACTTCTGACTTCTAGCCTCATTTTGTGCTGCTATTTCTTGTTTTCGTTGCTCTTTTCCATCATCGTTTAACTCTAACCTCAGTCGTTTCCCGTCTAATTTCAGATAATAGTTACCATCACCAACGCCCATACCTTTAATGAACATAGTTTCAACGTGTGGAATGTCAAAATCGATACCTACCTCATTGGCAAAAGTGACTATTTCAGGCTGAATTTTTTTATCACTCTCACTTAATTCAATTTTTGATATCTGCCTTTGCTGATTACCCTGTGAAATTTCGTAACCTGCCGCGTTATTAGCGTCCTTTTCTATAAACGCGAAACCGTATTCCTTTATGTTACATACTTCGCCTGAACCCTGTTCAGGCTCGTAAAATTGCACATCTGATAGATTGGATGTGATCCGCGATCTACAGTTATTGACAGGACTCCGAGGCGCTCCGCTGTCGCTTCTTAAAAGATTAAGGTCAAGGTCAACGGCGCTTTTCTTGACGATTTGATACTTTCTGTCGCGTGTTTTGATGACTGGAGAAGCAGATTTTAGTTGGTTATAAATACCCACAACTTTGTGAACATCTTCCCCGTAAACATTTACGTCACTGATCTCACGAGCAACACGTATTGTTTCTTCACGCCTACGAATGCATGGACCACCTTGTGACATGACATATTCAAAGAAATCACCACTATCTGCAGCCGCGCGAACACGCTCGGCTACTTCGCCAAGTTGATCAGCAATAGATACACCACGCAGGCAAGAACGACGGCACTCTCGATAAGCGCCTTTAGATGGGAGTTTATAAAATTGAAATTGTGGTATGCGCCAAGTTGAAGCCCACGCAGTAACTGCAGCCGCCATGCTTTTTAAATCTTTGCCGGTTTCGTGGTCTATCTCACCATCGAGCGCATAACCATCAATATTTTTAGCAATGTATTTTGCAATGTAGCCCACGGCGCCGCCGCGATTCATGTGTTTACATTCAAAACGATATTTGTGTGCGCCAGCTTCGTCACCATCTTCTTTTAATGCGCGTTTACGCATAATCTCAATAGCTTTTGCACGGTTGGCTTTATCAACAAATAACAACATATGCCAGTGAGGAGTACCGTCATGATGAGGTTCAACAACACGAACACCATAAACATCAATGTTATTGTCATTAAATGCAGACCGAATACGCGACCAAACTTTAACTAAATACTGTTGCCCGTCCTTTGGTGTGTATGCCTCATTTTTCCATTTGCTATTAAGCACTGCGATCACGTCTTTTTTACGCTTGCGTAGCTTTGTTGGGTGATATTTTGATGGGCAAGTCATGGTGATAAACATACCAATGTCACCACGTTCTTTTGCTACGCGTTCAATACCCGCCATTTGAGCCATAAGCTCCATGCGTCGAATCTCAGGGTTAGAAACACTCGCCATAACTTTGTCGAAGAGATCAAAGCGTTCACCGGTTTCAACATCCTGAATATCCATTCCTTGTAGGTATTGCATATTGGACAAACGCTGCGCTTGCACTGCGCGAATAGCCTGTTTACTTGCGTAAGGATTGCGATTTTGGCAAACATCCATATTTGCAATCATTAAAGCTTCCAGCCACTGAGTACGATGGGCTTTTAACTTACGGTTCCAATAATCGACATTCACTAAGCGAGATACCGCAGCAATAACTTTGCGAACCTCTAAATTTTGTTTACCTTTGCCTTTCTTACGATTTTTCAAAACTCGGCAATAAGCTTGATAATAAAGCGGTGCAACGTGTAACCCCTGCACCAATTCAGCCAAATGCCCGTAGATTTCGGTTTGTACTGCATCTTGATAGATAATTTCACGATCGCCGTTATTCTGCTCTGTAAACTTATCGCAGTAGGTTTCATATAAATTAAAGAAACCTGCAGCAACTATTTCAGCAAGTTTTTTTACCGACTTGTCATTCAAATCAAATAACCGATTATATTGACTAATATCCGGTGATAACCGAGTTGATATTGTCAATAATGCTTTGGTTTCAATTTCATAGCGCGCATTAATGACAAGCAATCTTTGCCATATCTGCTCATGAAAGCGGTAATATAAAAAATCATAGGCTTTACGTATCCCATGTTCTTTTAATAAATTATCGTAGTGCTTTTGGTATCGATAGCGCAGAACACGCGGTAATGTTTCAATATCTCTTAAAATCGCTTGCCCCTGAACAATTTGCTCACGGGTAAGCGGTCTTTCGATGTCAGATTTATAATAATTATCTTTCTCAGGCTTATTCCACGGATACGGAAATACCATATCCGCAGTATAAGTCAGCGGTAATTTAGAAAAATCGAATACCTTAGACATTAAGTGCACCACCTAATGTTTCAGGTCTTAATAGATTGATTGCTGTTTCACAACGACGAGAAATGATATCTACCGCTTCACGGTAAACATCCAACGTTTTAATGCCTTTACCTTTAACGTTTTGAACATGATAAGAAACTAAGTCAATTGCCAGCATCCACGGATCGGAATGACAGCAAACGAGGCTATAACAACGAGTACGACGGTTATATGACAACAACCGCCAGATAATCTTATTATTTTCTGTATCAACATGACGCTGAATAGCAAAGCGCGTCCCACTGATATAAACACCATCGATAGGATCAAGCATCATTACTTAACCCCCTAAAACAGCAATAATTTCTGTTACTGGCTTTCTACTGCCCTTTGCAGCAATGCCGCGTGAAGCTGTAATTTCATAAACTTTAAATCCCATATCGAGATACATTTCTTTCGCATCAATTGAGTTAGAAATAGTTGAAGGCACATCCAATTCAGTCCAAAAAATACTTAATGACTTGGCTAAATCTTCATGTTCTTGCGCACTAAATCCAATCGCGTTATAGCGAGAAAATGTATTGAGATATGGAGGATCGCAATAAATACCATCCCCTCTAACAACTTGGTTTAAAGTTTCTTGCCAGGCTTGTGCTTTAAAACTTGCCTGCTGAGATTTTGCTAAAAATAGCCCTATTTCTTTTTTAGGAAAATATGGTTTTTTGTAATTACCGAATGGAACATTAAAACCTGTTTTTTCACTGTACCGACAAAGCCCGTTATAACAATGGCGATTTAAATATAAAAAATTTACAGCCATTCCTTGTAATGACATGTGTTTTTTAGTCGTATTAAATTTTTCTCTTATATCGTAATAGCTATGTTTCTGGTTGAACGTCTGAAAATAATATTCAGCATTTGAGATAAAATTATCTGGCAATGATTGCATTGTCAGATGAAAATTAATCAAATCATCATTGATATCAGCAATATGATACTGCTCATAGTCAGTATTCATCATCACAGCACATGAACCGGCGAACGGTTCAACTAAGCGTTTAGTTTTTGGCAAGTGCGGGCGTAGCTGCTCCATAATGCGAACTTTAGAACCTGCCCACTTGAGAATGGTTTTATTAGATTTAGCCACGAAAATTATCCTCAATTCGAATAATTGAAAAAGAAATCATCACAAATTCAGGTAATGGCTTTAGTTCAGGATAAACATCGTTAATCTTTGTGATGTCAGTAATTAAGCATGAAATAGCATTACCCGTGTAACTGGCATATGGCTTATTGATTGAATTGAATTCACGTAAAAACAACTCGTCACCCACCTGAAAATCTCTATCAGCACGGCGAAATTCTGCTGTTTTCAAACCATCTTGAACCAATCGAAAGTAACGAGGTGCCAGCTTAAGCTCATGTATTCTTTTCACCGTCACACACTCCGATAATGTTTGCTTTTAAGCTCTGATACCGTTTGGCAGTCAATACATAAAGTGCAACCGATGGATGCAATTCGGCGATTTTCAGGGATTGGCTTTCCGCAACATTCACAAATGAAAGCAGACACGCCACGCGGGCGGTCAGTAATCGCTTTTATTTGTTGTTCGCGGATTAACATTTCGTGGTCACTGGCGCGGTCAATCTCTTTAGACATGATTTAGCTCCGCTGCTTGGTTCTCTAAATAGTCAGCTTTACTCATCAATAATTGATGTATTTCTCCATAACTCAGTTTTTCACTTAAAACCTTGTAAGCTAGTGAACGCTGGCGATCAGCAAAACCACCAATGAGCGACTTACGCTCATCTTCTCGGTTAGCTTTTATGTTTTCTGCTACAGGAGTAAATATTGGATCAGGAAATGCTCTCATGTTCATTACCTATATTTTGATTGTAAAAAGCCCTGACGAATAAACGTCATTATTTTTAATAACTAAATTAAATTAGATTGGCATTACTATATGTGTTGGTAACAATGCATTTAATGCCTTTATTTGATTAAGTGCATTAATAAACTGTTTTTGTTCGCTAGTGATTAAATCATCAAATCTCATTTCTTTTTTTTCACTTAAATTAGCAAGATGAAAGATCATATCTAATATTCTTTTATCTTGTTTACGTAAATAATCTATGAAACCTGATAATTGTTGATTTGTTGGTTCTTCATTACGGCATTGTAGTAACTGAGTTCTCAACTCTGCTGCTTTGTTCAATGCTGCCGTGCGCTCTGTGAGTGTTCCTCCATCATTAGAGTACCGTTCGTATGACTTCCTTTTTACGCTAGGGGCATCAATCAGCTTTGATTGAAAACTAATAATCTCGGCTGTATTTACTTTCTCGCCTTTATTATCTATTTCTTTCATCGCCGTGTTACCCATATTAAACCCCGTAAAGTTTATCTATATATCTTGTTGCTTCTGCCATTGCATCAAATAACCCGAATGATTGTTCATTCTGTGAAACTTGATATCTCGTTATTTGGCGCAGCTTATTACGTGGTATTTTTTTAATTGTGAAACCACGATAAATAAAGCAATGAGATTTAATCTGTAATATTTGCATACTACAGCCCCACCCATAACAACCACGCATCACGCTGTTCTTTTGGTCGATTTAAAAATGCGTCACGCATAGCACGGTTAAATTCAGGGATGTAAATCCAGTTCTCTGCACGTGCTCCTGGCTTTTCTGGATCTTGCCAAGGTATTAACGGAAGCTTGTTTTTATTAACCATATTGCTTACTGCTGATTCTGTTTTACCAACCAATTCTGCGAATTTTTGATAAGGCACGGCATCCACTGGATAGTAAACCTGCATATACCCGTCTTTGTTCTTCTCCAACATGTGGCATAATCTCCTTGGTTGCTTGTGGAGGCTTTAGTAAGCCTCTATAGGCTTTTCACAATTAACAAGTACTTAAATTAGGACTAATATAGTCCTTGGATTAATACCATGTCAATAGATTACTCAAAGAAACTTCTGTGTATACGTAAAGCTGAGGGATTCACTCAGCAACAATTTGCCGATTTAGTGAATATATCTCTTAGCACTGTAAAAAATTATGAAACGGGTCAGCAGCCGGCTAGAGCGGCAATAATGGAATCTGTTATACAAGTTGAAAGATTTGAAAAATATGCACTATGGCTAACGATAGGAAAAACAAATGAAGCTCTTGGGCAAATTAGTCCAACTCTCTCCCCTGATGGGCAAGAAAGGGCAGCATTACCCCACTCAGAGCAGAAAATTGGCTAGACCTACATTATGAGTTTATAAATTGGATTGAATATCAATCGCTTTGCCATATCGAGGAGGCTAATCATGCCTATTAAAAAACTCGATGATGGTCGTTATATGGTGGACATTAGACCTCTTGGACGAAAAGGAAATCGAATCCGAAGAGCATTTGACAGAAAAGCAGAAGCTGTTGCCTTTGAACGTTACACAATGGCGAATGCAAAAAAAGCAGGAACAAAAGCAGATAGGCGGCTTTTAAGCGATCTACTAGAACTTTGGTGGCTTTATTATGGGCAAACAACCGAGAATGGCTCAATAGAGAAAAGGCAACTTAATAAAACAATTAAGTTTCTCGGTGACCCTGCTATTAATCGATTGAATAAACAAGTATTACTTGAGCATCGTAGTGATAGGTTACTAAGTGGAACAAGTGCAGCGACTATCAATCGCGACATGTACCGTTTATCAGGCATGATTTCTACACTCAAAAAACTTGAAGTCTTCAATGCTGATAACCCACTTAAAGGCTTACCGCCACTGAAAGAAACGCCTCCTGAAATGACATTCTTAACTCATGATGAAATTAGCAAATTACTAGCTCAATTATCATCAGAAGAAAAGAAAATTGCCGTATTTTGCATGAGTACTGGCGCAAGGTGGGGAGAAGCAGTAACACTACAAAGCAAACAAGTAAAAAATGGGCGAGTTACTTTTCTAAAAACTAAAAATGGGAAATCTCGTATAGTTCCTATTTCTGATGAACTAGAAAAGGAAATCAAAACTAAACAAACAGGTTTATTGTTTGATGTTGATTACGAAAGTTTCAGGTTAAAGTTAAAAGCTGTAAAACCTGATTTGCCAGAAGGGCAAGCTACCCATGTTCTCAGGCATACTTTTGCTAGCCACTTTATGATGAATGGCGGAAATATTGTTGCGTTACAACAAATATTAGGTCACGCCAATATTCAGCAAACGATGGCTTATGCCCACTTAGCCCCTGATTATTTGCAGTTTGCTATCACGCTAAACCCATTAAATGGGAAAATTAGTATTTAAGCCTCTGTAGGCGTCCAGAGTGTCCACGGATTGTCCACACTTGTGACTTTTCAAAACATTTCTGGATGCCTAGCAAAAAATTATTGCATTGATAAATAAAGGAATTATTTGTTTTGTAATAAAAAAAAGCCCCTTAAAAAGGGGCTATAAAGACAGGGATGGTGTCTATGGCAAGGAAAAACTTCACTTATTGCTACTTCACTACTTACATAAAAACTCAAAATATAAAACTAACTAACTTGCATTACTACGATACTTACTGAAACTGCATCGCTTGGTATTCAGCCATCTTGTGTTGGTGAATTTGCTCAAGTTCTGCTTTCTGTTCTGGCGTTAACAACTGGTATAATTCATGATGAATTCGTGCCATTTCAACACGTTGTTCCAGTTCTCTTTGCATTCGTTTTTCAAGTTGCTCGCGAACCGCTTTGCCATCAAAGCTATCCGCTATAATTAATTTGTGCAGTGCTTCACGTTCACGAATGGAAGCCGTGTTATCAACATGATAATGACGCTGCGTTGCCATTAAATCACGTAATTGCTGACGTTGTTTCTCATTTAACGTGATACCATTAAACATAAAGGTGCTGGCGCGTTCTTCACTGCTAAACATTTCATGATGCTGAAATGGCACAACGGCATGCCCTGTTGATGAAGTTTGCTCAGATTGCATTTGTAGCATCAAAGGTGCCGAACTTTCATTTGCCGCACTTTGCGAAACTTCTGCAAAAGCAACTGTTGGGCCAAACACAAATGCAGAAGCTAAAACTAACATTGCGGTTTTATGTACTGTATTATGTACTTTGCTATGTGTTGTTCTCAGCATTTGGTTCCTTGTCTATGAACTGTGCTCGTGATTCAATGTGAATGAATATACACCTGTGGCTGCAAACTAGCGTCAGAGCATGTAAAAGAACGTAAAGTGATGGAATCGTAAAGATTGTTATCGTATTTTGGCAGTTGGAGGACATATAAAATGCATAAAATCCTATTAGTTGATGACGACCGTGAACTCACGTCGCTATTAAAAGAACTGCTAGAAATGGAAGGCTTCAATGTTGTCATCGCTTATGATGGTGAACAAGCATTACAACAAATTGACTCATCCATTGATCTACTCTTACTTGATGTCATGATGCCGAAAAAAAATGGTATTGAGACATTAAAAGAACTGCGTCAAATACACCAAACGCCGGTGATCATGTTAACTGCCCGCGGCAGTGAACTAGATAAAGTACTGGGCTTAGAATTAGGTGCAGACGATTACTTACCAAAACCATTCAATGACCGCGAACTGGTTGCCCGCATTCGTGCTTTATTACGTCGCTCAAACTGGAGCGAACAAACGCAAGGCGACAACAGCAATACCCCTGTCTTGCAAGTTGATAAGCTGCAGCTTAACCCTGGTCGCCAAGAAGCTAGCTTTGATAACGAAATTTTGGACTTAACAGGGACTGAATTTACTTTGTTATATCTGCTTGCACAGCATTTAGGCCAAGTAGTGTCTCGTGAGCATCTTAGCCAAGAAGTTCTCGGGAAACGCTTAACACCGTTTGACCGTGCAATCGATATGCATATTTCAAACCTACGTCGTAAACTTCCTGAACGTACTGATGGCCAGCCATGG
This sequence comes from Providencia sp. NPDC089933, assembly GCF_049545585.1. Lineage (NCBI taxonomy): Bacteria > Pseudomonadati > Pseudomonadota > Gammaproteobacteria > Enterobacterales > Morganellaceae > Providencia > Providencia sp. NPDC089933. The sequence continues at coordinate 12,416 of NZ_JBMWDT010000014.1, read as the reverse complement.
TTTAAAACCTTGCGCGGTCGAGGGTACTTAATGGTTTCTGCCACATGATCAACAGCTTAACCGCCAGGATCTTTGCGATTTTCTGGTTCACCCTCGCACTAGTATTAATGCTAGTGCTGATGGTGCCCAAGCTCGATTCTCGGCAAATCACCGTCCTTATGGAAAGTGAACAACGCCAAGGGGAAATGCTTGAGCAGCATATAGAAGCAGAACTTGCGCAAGCTCCAATGAATGACTTACTTTGGTGGCGTCGCATCTCTAATGCCATCAAAAAATGGGCACCGCCTGGGCAACGGTTGATTATCGTCACCAGCGAAGGTCGTGTTATCGGTGCAATGCCAAGTGAAATGCAAGTTATTCGTAACTTCATTGGGCAATCAGATAACGCCGATCACCCCAAAAAGAAAAAATACGGTCGCGCTGAAATTTTAGGGCCTTTTTCTATCCGTGATGGAGAAGACCACTATCAACTGTACTTAGTTCGCCCATCTAGCAGCCCGCAATCTGACTTTATTAACTTATTATTTGATAGGCCATTCTTATTACTGATTGCCACAATGCTAATCAGTGCTCCGCTCTTATTATGGCTATCTTGGAGCCTCGCACGCCCTGCCCGTAAATTAAAAATGGCGGCAGATGACGTTGCCAAAGGGAACTTGCGGCCCCACCCTGAGCTGGAAGCCGGTCCACAAGAGTTCCTTTCTGCGGGGAACAGCTTTAACCAGATGATCAGCGCTCTTGATGGCATGGTTAGTGCTCAACAACGTTTAATTTCTGATATCTCCCATGAATTACGCACTCCGCTGACACGGTTACAATTGGCAACCGCATTACTGCGTCGTCGCCATGGTGAAAGTAAAGAACTTGAACGCATCGAAACAGAAACGCACCGTTTGGACAGCATGATCAATGACTTGCTTGTTCTGTCCCGTAGCCAGCACAAAAACGAAATCCTCCGTGAAAACATCAAGGCAGATGAACTTTGGGGTGATATTTTAGATGACGCAAGTTTCGAAGCGGAACAAATGAACAAAACGCTTGATGTAACTTCTCATCCAGGCCCTTGGCCGTTGTACTGTAACCCTTCCGCGGTGGGTAGTGCATTTGAAAATATCGTGCGTAATGCTTTGCGTTACTCAAACACCCATATTGCTGTTGATTTTAAAGAAGAAAACAACGGTATTCTGATCACTGTAGATGATGACGGCCCCGGTGTTAGCCCTGCTGACCGTGAACATATTTTCCGCCCGTTCTACCGCACGGATGAAGCTAGGGACAGGGAAACTGGTGGTACTGGGTTAGGCCTTGCTATTGTTGAAACAGCCATAACACAACACAAAGGTTGGGTGAAAGCCGATGATAGCCCACTTGGTGGTTTAAGGTTACAAATTTGGTTACCTGAACACGGCCGTTAACCTAACGCTTAGTTTGAACCTTAAAGCCTTCTATTTTAAATAGAGGGCTTTTTTATTTCTACTCACAAAACATGTACTCAAAAACTATTATGGAATATTCTTATATTGGATGCAAAAGCAACAATCCCTAAACACGTCACCAATATAAAATGCTTTTTATCTAAAAAAATACAGAAATTAAAGAATATTATTGAGAAATAAGGAATATTTTAGAGATATAAAATCGCAGTAATGTATATCGCTATATATCTTAATGTGTTATTACTTCCTATGCCTAATATATTAATCTGATATTCTATTTTACGTGATTTACGCGTGGTGTTTAATAGAGCGGCAAGAAGGCACAGAAGCCCAACTCGCTTCAAATTAAGATACTTATAATATGTGCTGATACTAATCACGTTTTAAATCGATTTAATTTATTGGTTCTTATTTATTAACCTGTTCAATATTAGGCGAACTCAACTTCAAATGGATTTATCAATGAAAAAATTCAAGCTCACCAAGCTGGCTATGCTTGCTGTACTGAGTGCCATAAGTACACACAGCATTGCGGGGGGATTAGTACTACCGGATAACAATTTACGTAGTGATTTGGCTTGGCTTTCAGAGCGTAACGTTATTCAGATTAGTTTATCAACTTGGCCACTATCCCAAGAAGAAATTACACGTTCTTTAAATAATGCGAATATTACTAACAGCGAACAAGAAGCGATTATTCAACGTATTAAAAAGAACCTAAACCGCACTAAAAACAGTGTTCAGTTGGAAACGCACTTTGCATCTAGCCACAATTCTATGCCGCAAGGCTTTGCACAAAGCGAATATAGCGACATCCGTTATACCGTTTCCGGCAACTATAGCACTGACGATGTAGATTTAAACCTCACCGCCAACGGTGAACGCGCCCTACGTGTTGAAAACGGTTCAGACTATAACCTGAATGGCTCTTATGGTGGCGTAAAAATTTGGAACCAGTGGGTCACCTTTGGTGAGATCCCTCAATGGTGGGGGCCGGGTCATGATGGTAGCTTAATTCGTACCGATGCCGCTCGCCCTGTCACGGGCTTTTTGCTGCAACGTGCTGACCAAAGCCCATTTGAAACCCCATGGCTTTCTTGGATTGGTTCATGGCAATATCAATTAACCGCTGGGCAAATTAAGCAATACTCTTCCCAACCCAATACCAAACTGATTGGTTTGCGTATGACCATGAACCCTACTGATTTCTTTGAACTCGGCGGTTCACGCGTCGTGATGTGGGGAGGCGATGGCCGCCCTAACAATTGGAACTCGTTCTGGAACGCTATGGGTGGTAGGGATAATACTGGCGACTATAATGATGACCCCGGTAACCAATTAGCTGGTTTAGACTTTAAACTAAAACTTTACCCATTAATTGACCTCCCTGTCAGCGTTTACGGGCAAATGGTCGGTGAAGATGAAGCTAACCTTTTCCCATCGAAAAATGCCTTTATGGGCGGTATTGAGGGCTACCACACCCTATGGGGCCAACCATTAAATTGGTACATTGAAGGCGCCAATACCCATACAGAGTGGGATAAAGACGGCGTAATGTACCGCCACTTTATTTATAAAAATGGTTATTACCAACAAGGTGCATCACTGGGCCACGCGATGGGCGGTGACGGCCGTATGCTCACCACCAAAGTGGAATATACCCTTGATGATGATAACCGTGTTAGCACCCGCCTAATGTATGCGAAGGTGAATAAATCTAATTTCGATGGTAATAAACTGTTCCCTAAATCAGAAACTATCAAAGGTGCAGACTTAGGTTGGTGGCATAACTTTGAGAATGATATCAGCACAGATGCCAAAGTGTGGGTTTCTAAAACAGATTATGAAACTCGTAATGACCTAGGTGCCGCTGTTACGGTAAACGTGCCGTTTAAATGGTAAAACACGCCTATTTCGCGTAACTTTCTTTTAAACGGGTTATGTTTTATACATAACCCGTTTTTTTATATGTTGAATATTTCTATTTTCAAACAAATATACATTAACTTCTTAGATGTTATCTAACCATTCAGTTAATTAATATAATCAATTACCCATACTATTCATCTGTTAACACTCTTAATTTGGATAATTTTAGATATATTTCCATTGTAAATTAATTTGTTACATATCGAAAGCAATGATATATAAGGAGTAACCTAACTAAAATATTTAATCGTGCTCAGAATGTGATAATGGAATTATAACCTAATAATTTAAAATAACTTATTCAATAGATACACCTGTTAGGACTATTCTCTAAGGCTATCACAATGATAGTCACTATATATATTTAGTGGTATTATTAGGCGCTTTTACTTGACCGGACAGGGCTCGAAGCATACCCTTGGTCGGTCAAAAAACGATAAGCAGTGCTTATCAATTGAACAGGTTAGCAAAAAATGTAACGTTTTCAATTGATAAGTATGCATTTACAATTTCAATGGTGCTCTGGGACCCGACAACCCAGTGCGGTAGCTATGGGTGTTATTGTGAAAGACATCACTAAACAGTGAGGACAAATTGAGAAAAAAAGAAACTATTTTTTTAATTGGTGGTTTTGGAAATAATCTCTTTCAATTAAATCGAGCTTTCGAGCTTAAAGAGAATGGTTATGATGTAATAATAAATACTAGACTATTAAGAAAAAGTTTTATTTCCAAGATACTCAAGTGGAGCATACATCCTTCCAAAATGACAGAAGATATATGCACTCAATTTAGAATTGAAAAAAAAATATCGCTAATGGGATATATAGTATTATTTTTCATTTTCACTTTAAAACAATTAAAAATTTTTGATTTTCAAGATTGTAATAAACCAAGTAGATTATTTGGGTTTGCTATTGGATATTGGCAAAAAAATGTTGTTTTAAATAAAAACTTAATCACATTGCTGAAAGATAAATTCCATAACGAATCAACATATGAAAATATTAAAAATAAAGTTATACTACATGCCCGATTAGGAGACTTCCCTCCAGAAATAAGAATAAAAGATGATTATTATTTAACAGCTATACAAACTTTAAATATAAAAGAAATCATTTTAGTCACAGACACACCGGATTACTTGAAGAAATTGAAAAAAAATCTACCGTCTGATTTTGAAATAACCTTATCAGCAGGGATAAGTATGCTGGATGACTTTTTATTAATGGCTAATGCAACTAATTTAATTATTTCCAACTCCACCTTTTCTTATTGGGCTAGTCAGGTAAATCCAGTGAAAAATCTAATTTATCCCTGCACAATTGCTCCTGAAACTCCTTGGAATTATCCATTACTAAATAAGTTACAACAAAAAATTAGGAGTCACTAATGAAAACTGCACTAATTACCGGTATCACAGGCCAAGATGGCTCTTATCTGGCAGAATTTCTATTAGAAAAAGGCTACGAAGTTCATGGTTTAATTCGTAGAGCCTCTTCTTTCAATACGGAAAGAATTGACGCTGTCGTTAATAATAGCGATAAAATTAAATTACACTATGGTGATTTAACTGACACTTCAAACTTAATCCGTTTAGTAAAAGAAATTCAACCAGATGAGATTTATAACCTAGGCGCAATGTCACATGTGGCTGTCTCTTTTGAATCCCCTGAATATACTGCTGATGTCGATGCTATCGGAACACTACGTTTATTAGAAGCTATTCGTATTAACGGCCTAGAAAAGAAAACCCGTTTTTATCAAGCATCAACATCAGAACTTTATGGAGAAGTTCAGGAAATACCACAGAAAGAAACCACACCTTTCCATCCTCGCTCACCATACGCTGTAGCGAAAATGTATGCTTACTGGATCACAGTAAATTACCGTGAGTCATATGGCATGTATGCATGTAATGGTACTTTATTTAACCACGAGTCCCCTCGTCGTGGCGAAACTTTTGTCACTCGCAAAATAACTCGTACCATTGCTAATATTTCACAAGGCTTAGAACAGTGTTTATATTTAGGTAATATGGATGCATTACGTGACTGGGGTCATGCTAAGGATTACGTTCGTATGCAATGGATGATGTTACAGCAAGAACATGCTGATGATTTTGTTATTGCTACAGGCAAACAAATTTCCGTACGTGAATTTGTACGTATGTCTGCTAAAGAGGCAGGAATTGAGCTCTCATTTAGCGGGGCTGGTGTAGAGGAAATTGCAACCGTTACTAGCGTAAATAATACACTGGCACCAAATGTAAATATCGGTGATATCATAGTTCGTGTTAGTCCCAAATTCTTCCGTCCAGCAGAAGTTGAAACCCTTCTAGGTGATCCTTCTAAAGCAAAAGAAAAATTAGGTTGGGTACCGGAAATCACAGTGGAAGAAATGTGCTCAGAAATGGTTGCATCTGATATAGAAAAAGCAAAACAACATGCTTTACTTAAATCAAATGGGTTTGATGTTGCTATTTCTTTAGAGAATTAAGGATCACTCCGTGAAAAAAAGAGTTTTTGTTGCTGGCCATAATGGCATGGTTGGCTCAGCAATAATTAGACAATTACAAAATCGTAACGACATTGAATTAATAACAAAATCACGCCACGAGTTGGATCTCACAAACCAAATGGCTGTTGATAGTTTCTTCGAACAAAACAAAATTGACGAAGTCTATTTAGCAGCTGCCAAAGTTGGTGGCATCCACGCAAATAATACCTATCCAGCAGATTTCATTTATGAAAATTTAATAATGGAATGCAACATTATTCATTCTGCTCATAAACATAATGTTCAACATTTACTGTTTTTAGGTTCATCTTGTATTTATCCAAAGTTAGCAACACAACCGATGTCTGAAGATGCACTGTTAACGGGTATTCTTGAATCAACCAATGAACCTTATGCAATTGCAAAAATTGCTGGTATCAAACTTTGTGAATCATATAACCGACAATACGGACGTGATTATCGTAGCGTGATGCCAACCAACTTATATGGTGAAAACGATAATTTTCACCCAGAAAACTCACATGTTATTCCTGCGTTAATGCGCCGCTTCCATGAAGCTAAACTGAATAATGACGAAGAAGTTGTTGTTTGGGGCACAGGAACACCTATGCGTGAGTTTCTTTATGTCGATGATATGGCTGCGGCCTCGGTCTATGTTATGGAATTAAACAAAGAAACATACCAAGCAAACACCCAACCAATGTTATCCCATATTAATGTGGGTACAGGTGTAGACTGCACGATTCGTGAAATGGCTGAAACTATGGCTAACGTTGTTGGCTTTAAGGGAAGAGTATCGTTCGATAGCACTAAGCCTGATGGAACTCCAAGAAAGTTAATGGATGTATCTCGCTTAAAGAATCTAGGCTGGACATATTCAGTCAGTCTTAAGGATGGATTGAGTCAAACTTATCAGTGGTTCCTAAAAAATCAACATAATTTTCGTAAATAACGGGCTAAATAAATATGGCGCAACGATTATCATTAGACACGTTCAAAACTATCGTTGCATCTACCCCTTTAGTTTCTATTGATCTGGTCATTTGTAATTCAAAAAACCAAGCATTGTTAGGACAACGTAACAATCGTCCCGCTCAAGGTTATTGGTTTGTACCAGGTGGGCGTATTTGCAAGGATGAAACATTTGACATCGCGTTTCAACGTTTAACGATCAATGAGCTTGGTATAAACTACAATATTAATAACTCAAAATTTATTGGCCATTACCAACATCTTTATCAGGATAATTTTTCTGATGATAATTTCTCAACCCATTATGTCGTTTTAGGATATTTCATAAAAGAAGATCTTGACCTAAATAAATTACCTTTGGAACAACATAGAAATTATCAATGGTGGAATATTGATGAACTTCTTAATTCTTCCGAAGTTCACGATAATACAAAAGCCTATTTTATCAATAATCATCTAAGTCTACGGTAAATTATCATGTTATTGCCTGTTATTATGGCGGGAGGCTCAGGTAGTCGTTTATGGCCTCTTTCTCGTAGCCTATATCCAAAACAGTTTATCAGCCTAACTAGTAAAAAAACTATGTTGCAAGAAACCGTTGCGCGGTTAAAAACACTACAACATCAACCCGCTGTATTTATCTGTAACGAAGAACATCGCTTCATTGTTGCAGAGCAATTGCGACAAGAGAATGTAAAACACAGTGGCATCATCTTAGAACCTATTGGCCGTAATACAGCTCCTGCCATAGCACTAGCCGCTATTAAGGCAATACAAAATGGAAACGACCCTTTATTATTGGTTTTAGCTGCAGATCATGTCATACAAAACCAAGCAGGGTTTACTCATTCTATTGAAAAAGCTATTGAAGCTGCTGAAAAAGGTGCTTTAATTACTTTTGGTATTGTTCCGACAACACCTGAAACTGGGTATGGTTATATTAAAAAAGGCCCCCCAACCGGTAGTGCAACTTATCAAGTCGCACGCTTCATTGAAAAACCAGATTTAGTTACAGCTGAAAACTACCTTTCAAGCGGTGAATATCTATGGAATAGCGGTATGTTTCTCTTTAAAGCATCCTGCTATCTGAATGAATTAAAGACGCACTGCCCAGAAATTTTAAATATATGCGAGCAAGCAATCAATCAATCACAAAATGATTTAGATTTTATTCGTATACAATCTAATATTTTTAATTCATGCCCTGATAATTCAATAGATTATGCTGTTATGGAAAAAGCCAGCAATGTTCAAGTTGTTCCAATGGATGCAGGCTGGAGTGATGTTGGCTCCTTCAGTTCACTTTGGGAAGTATCTCCTAAAGATGTTCAATCTAATGTAATTATTGGTGATGTTCTAACTGAAAGTACAACAAATAGTTATATTTACGCTCAAAACAAACTCGTATCTACTGTAGGTATTGATAATTTAGTCATAATCGAAACTAAAGATGCAGTGCTAGTTGCTAATAAAAACAATGTTCAAGATGTAAAAAGTATTGTTACACAGTTGAAAGATGCAGGCCGTTCTGAGTGTGAACAGCACCGCGAAGCCTACCGTCCTTGGGGAACTCATGACGATATTGCTGAAGGTCAACGCTTTCACGTTAAACACCTAAAAGTAAAACCCGGTGAAAAAACAGCATTACAAATGCATTATCATCGTGCTGAACACTGGATTGTTGTTCAAGGTACAGCAAAAGTAACCAATGGTGATAAAACATTTATACTTAGTGAAAATGAATCAACCTATATTCCTATAGGTTCCCCACATAGAATCGAAAATCCAGGCAAAATTGATTTACATTTAATAGAAGTTCGTTCAGGCAACTATTTACAAGAGGACGATATTATTAGGATAGAAGAATATAACAATAATATTAATCGTTCCTAAAAATATGGCTTTAATAATCATGATGAATAGCTCCGATATAATCAAAAATTCAAAAATTCAATTTGGCACTAGTGGTGCACGCGGTTTAGTGACCCAATTTACTAAGAAATCCTGTGCTGCATTTACCCATGCATTTATTAATAGTATCAAAAATAAATTTGATTTTGACCAAATAGCCATCGCCATAGATAATCGCCCAAGTAGTGAATTTATTGCGATTGCTTGTATAGAGGCAATAAAGCAACAAGGAATAGAGCCTCTATATTATGGCGTAATTCCAACACCGGCCCTTGCATATACTGCAATGAAAAATAATATTCCTTGCATCATGGTAACGGGTAGTCATATTCCTTTTGATAGAAATGGATTAAAATTTTATCGTCCCGATGGTGAAATCTCTAAAGTTGATGAAGTGGCTATTTTAAATAACAACTTTCAATTTGAAGTCTCCGATATAGCACCACAGCCCCTATTAATAAATACATCAGCGACTGAAGAATATCTCAATCGTTACTTATCTATATTTGATGAAAATCTATTAGATGGTAAACGTATTGGTATTTATGAACATTCAAGCGCAGGGCGCGATATATATCCTATTTTGTTCAAAAAACTTGGGGCTGAAGTTATTTCTCTAGAACGTAGTGATCAATTTGTTCCTATTGATACAGAAGCTGTCTCTGAAGAAGACAAGGTAAAAGCAAGAAATTGGTCAAAGCTACACAAACTTGATGCTATTTTTTCTACTGATGGAGATGGAGATCGCCCACTTGTAGCTGATGAAAAGGGTGAGTGGTTGCGAGGAGATATATTAGGTTTGTTGTGTGCATTAGAGATGAACATAGAAGCACTAGCAGTTCCTATTAGCTGTAATACTATCATTTCGTCTCATAAAGCTTTTAAGTGCGTAAAACAAACTAAAATTGGTTCACCCTATGTCATTGAAGCATTTACCCATTTAACTAAAGACTATAAGAAAATTGCAGGGTTTGAAGCTAACGGTGGTTTTCTACTTGGTTCTAATATTGAGATAAATGGCAAACAACTATCTGCACTACCAACCCGAGATGCAGTATTGCCATTTTTGATGTTACTATCTGCAACAAAAGGAAAAAGCATCGCTAAATTAGTGAACGAATTACCACAACGTATTACTTTTAGCAATAGAATACAAAATTTCGCAGTTGAAAAAAGTAAATTACTTGTTTCAAGAATTAAAAACGAACCTCAAGATTTATTAAACTATCTTGGATTTTCTGATGAAAAAATAGTGAGGTTAAACACATTGGATGGAGTAAGATTAACATTAACTAATAATGTTATCATTCATTTCAGAGCATCGGGAAATGCTCCAGAAATGAGATGCTATGTAGAAGCACACAGTGAAGATATAGCAAAAGCCATTGCATTAGCTTCATTAACCTACTCTGAAACGGTAGCTATTTCGTAAGTTCTTCATTATCTCGAATTATACTATAACTATATTTTTTTATAACAATTGGTAAATATTATCATATGAACACTCGACCATTAATTAGTGTCATCATAACAACTTACAATAGACCTAACCATGTTATTAATGCTATTAATTCTGTAATTAACCAAACATACAGAAACATTGAAATAATCGTTATAGATGATAACTCAACTCTTGAAAATTTTAATATTTTAACTAGTTTAATGAAAAAATTAGACTTTGATATTATTGTAATAAGAAATACAGAAAATAAAGGTGCTTGCTTTTCTAGAAACGAAGGAATAAGAGCTGCCAAAGGTGTATATATTTGTGGTCTTGATGACGATGATGAGTTTACACCAGACAGAATATGGAAGCTGTTTGAATTCTACCAGTCATTTAAAAAACCACCATCATTAGTTTGTAGTTATTCAAAAATCATCAACTTAACCACAGGCAAGATACTAAATGAAAAGCATACAAATAGTAGAATCACACTTAGCACTATATTAAAAACAAATAAGGTTGGTGCTCAAGTTTTAGTAACAAAAGAAAATTTAATAAACTCAGGATTATTTGATGAAAAACTACCAGCATCACAAGATCATGATATGTGGGTAAGAATAATAGAAAAATATGGTGATGCTTTTAAGTTGAATGAAATATTATACATTTCATATGTAGATGAAAATATAGATAGAGTTTCCAAAAAAAGAGTTTCCGGCCTAATATTGTTTATAAAAAAGCATAAAAATAAAATGAATTTTTATCAATATATTTTCAATATACTTAGATTAATTAAAATGAAGTTAAAATCATTTTAATTTCTTTAGGAGACAACTTAAAATTGACTACTATCAACAGGAAAACATTAATCTTTTCATTTTTTTTAATGATTTTCCCTCTATCTATAATTGGCAATATAGCATCTGCTTTTGATTACACGATAATATCTTATTTAAAATACTCTAGAGGTACTGCATATACCTTGTCATTTATATATTATATTTTTTTCTTTCAATATTACTTAACACTAAGCAATCATTCAGGGAAAAAAGGATTACTGATATTCTCAGTGGCTAACCTTATTATACTCATATTTATCATACAAATAATTTATCACTATGACATATCAGGATATACCAGTATAGATAATCCGGATAAAGTATCTAGTATTAAGTATAATATACCTGTAATAATTTCCTACGGCGCTATGCTATGTATTGGCATTCACTACACTATGTTTTTAAATGACAAAGGGAAAAAAATAGCTATATTTTGGTTTATTAGTTCTATTTTCATACTAATTAATACCAACTATACATATTGGTCTTTAAACTTTTCAGAAATGCAAAACCCCAGTGATAGATCATTTACATTAGCCATGTCTGATTGCTATGCAATATTAAGCTTATCATTATATTTTTACTTTAGAAAACTATCTAAATTATCTTTTTTATTATATGTTTTCATTTCTATTTTATGTTTATTCTTTATCTCATCAAGAACTGCTTTGATTGCGTTCACTTTAGCTATTACTTTTTCAGAAATTTTATCCATCAAATCAAAACCTAGTAATATAATTATCTTCATAATTTGTTTCTTTGGCTTATCATTAATTTATTTTTATCTTCAAGATACCGCGACTGGATATTCTTCTAGGCTTTTTTCAATAAGTGAAGAAGACACATCCATCTCTGGAAGAAGGAACATGCTAAACATTGGGCTAAACGCAATCTCAAATAACATATTCATCGGGGACTTTGCAGGCCAAGTAAAAATAGCAGGAGATGGACTTGGGGCTAGATGGGGTGGATATATGCACAATATACTATCATTTTTTAGACAAGGTGGGGTAATTGTTTTCGCTCTTGTAGTTATAATACTTATTAACTCCTTTACTACCCTATATCAAATAGTAAAGAGAAACCTTTTATCATCTTTATTTGGTGTTATTTTATATATTATTGTTGTTAGTTTATTTTCTCGCTCCTATGTATACCCTTGGATCTTCCTACTTGCAGGTATAAACATATCATATATCCTTGATTCTAAGGGTACACAAACAAAAAGCACACTATAACTTTATAAATTTTAGTTAAACGAGTTTTAAATATGAAAATAGCAATCGCAGGGACCGGCTACGTCGGCCTATCTAACGCCATGTTACTGTCACAAAATCACGAAGTGGTTGCAGTCGATATCATCCCT
>NZ_JBMWDT010000013.1:0-122342 GCF_049545585.1 Providencia sp. NPDC089933 | reverse complement strand
TAGCCCTTATTACGACAGTACGTGCATCAGAATATCAATTAACAAATATGTTGATATTAAATTCGAGGTAAAGCAATGAATAAATACACCGAACTCTCTGACTTCAAGATTAATAGAAGAATCGCAGTTATGATTCATAAATATTCAGATTTCATTGAGCAGTATGATAATAAAACTATTTATGTTGACGGTAATATATTCGACCCATACAACAACCCTGCCGATGCAATGCCGATTATTATTGATAATAATATTTCATTACGTGCGCCAACTATAACTGATAGATGGAAAGCGGAATTTGTAGATGAGTACGGTAACTATGTTGGATATCGTAGAGCTCTAAATAAAAACCCACTGCGCGCTGCTATGGAATTATTTCTATTAATGAAGGATGCGGAGAATGAAAAAATATGACCTTATTTATTGTGATCCACCTTGGCAATACAGCAATAAAGTTTCCAACGGTGCCGCCAATAACCATTACCAAACCACCAGCCTATTTGATTTAAAACACCTACCCGTTCATACCATTGCCGCAGATAATGCAATCCTTGCCATGTGGTATACAGGTAATTTTGTGCAAGAAGCGTTTGAGCTTGCCAAAGCATGGGGTTTTACCGTCCGTACACCTAAGGCATTTACATGGGTTAAGTTCAATCCATTGGCTCATGAGCGTTTCGATAAAGCGCTACAAAATGGCTCTCTGTTTGATTGGCATGACCTGCTGGATCTACTCAATGCAGAAACAAAAATGAATGGTGGTAACTACACCAGAGCCAATAGCGAGGATGTATTAATAGCGACTCGCGGAAACGGCTTAGAGCGAATGAGTGCCAGCGTTAAGCAGGTTGTGTTTAGTTGTTTAGGTGAGCACAGCCAAAAGCCTTGGGAGGTTAAAAATAGGCTTGAACAATTATACGGTGACGTTAATCGCATAGAGTTATTTGCGCGTGACATGTCACAGGGTTGGGATGCTTGGGGCAATGAATGCCCGAATAACAGCATTGAACTTACCGGACCACAATTTATATCCAAGGAGACCACAATTGATTGAGTTCATTTTGATAGCATACGCATGGATTGCAGGTTATGTTTTCTCTGCAATTGGTGCCGAAAACGATAGCCGCCCAGTAATTATTGAGCGGCTTTTTTATTCCATATTCTGGCTGGTGGTTGGTGCATCGATGCTATCAACTTTATTAGCTACAAAAGTTATAGGCTCAGAAAAATAAACCTCTTAAACTCTACCCTTCTCTTTCTCCATCCAACCATCCACCATATTAGCCCACTGTTGTAGCATATCGCGGCGCTGCTCGGCATACTCTGCTTTATTATAAACAGCACGTACGCCTTTTTGTTCGTGGGCTAAGCACTTCTCTATCCAGTCAGAATTAAAACCAGCCTCGTGCAATAATGTGCTTGCAGTTCTTCTTAAGTCATGAACTGATAGCGGTTCAAAATCAATCCCTTTCGCATTAATGCGCTTAATAACACCAGTAATCACATTATTTAATGCCGCACTAGACATATGCTTACTAACATCATGTCTACCTGGTATCAAATATTCACTTCCCATCGCACAAGCTTTTAAGCCTATGAGAATATCGTAGGCTTGCTCAGATAAATAAATTACGTGCGCCCTTCGTCCTTTCATTCTATCCTTAGGTATGACCCAAGCCCTTTCTTCAAAATCTATTTCACTCCAAGTCGCTTTTATAAACTCACTTTTTCTAACCATAGTTAATATCACGAACTTAACGGCTAATTTCAGCGTTGGATAACAGCTATAATTTTCTAACTCATTAAAAAATATTCCAACTTCTTTTGCTGTCATTGCTCTATCACGCGCCTCAAAAGTAGCAATTGAGGAAGCCTTGATACTGCTAACTGGATTTTCTATCTCATAACCACGATCAATAACGTAGTCGAACACAGAGCCAACAATTTCACGTATCTGCAATGCTGTAGAATTACCGCCACGTTCTTTAATTTTTTCACATAAGGCCCTAACCTTTTGTGTTGTAATTTCTTCTAGCTGTAGTTTACCCAGTGTTGGATATAGATCCCTTTCGACAATGGCCTTCTTCATATCTAGCGTGCTGTCTGCGAAACGGGTTTCTGATAGATATTTGACGGTATAGTCTTTCAGGGTTAATCCTACTTTGCGCTTTGTAATACCGTCACGCTTCTGTGAAGCTGGTGATACGCCTGCATTCAGCGTCTTTTTGGCGTCGATTAGCATTTCCCTTGCTTCTGCAAGTGTAATACCGTCATCGCTGTAGCGCCCAAACGTTATCGTTTCTCTACGCCCATTAAAGCGATAATCATATCTAAATGATATAGAACCAGTTTTTGTAACAGCAACATATAAACCATCACGATCAGCCACCTTATATAGCTTATCTTCGGGCTTTAAGCTCTTTAATTTTTTATCAGTTAACACGTCGGTATTCCTTTGCGTGATACCGTCATTTTTATATTTTATTTGACGGTATTAAGTTATCAATTTAGTCGTTATTATTTCTGATACCGTCATATATACCGTCAAAATTATCTGCAACTGTCAACTATTAAAAACTGTTAAAAACAAAAAAGCACCAGTAAGTAACTGATGCCTTTGGATTTATCGACAACTAAAAACTGTTATCAACAATAGCTATATTATTCCCACTCAATTGTTGCTGGTGGTTTACCACTAATATCATATACGACCCTAGAAATACCGCTAATTTCATTGATAATGCGGTTTGATACACGGCCTAAGAAATCATATGGTAAATGCGCCCAATGAGCGGTCATAAAGTCAATAGTCTCAACAGCACGCAGAGAAACAACCCAATCGTATTTACGACCATCTCCCATCACACCGACGGAGCGAACAGGTAAAAATACGGTAAATGCTTGGCTAACTTTATGGTATAAATCTGCCTTATGCAGTTCTTCAATAAAGATAGCATCTGCGCGGCGTAGTAAATCACAATATTCTTTCTTAACTTCGCCGAGTACACGAACGCCTAAGCCTGGTCCTGGGAATGGATGGCGATATAACATGTCGTATGGCAGGCCCAGTTCAAGACCGATTTTACGTACTTCATCTTTAAACAGTTCTTTTAACGGCTCAACCAAACCTAACTTCATGTCATCCGGTAAACCACCTACGTTATGGTGTGATTTGATAACGTGTGCCTTACCTGTCGCTGAAGCGGCGGATTCAATAACATCAGGGTAAATTGTCCCTTGTGCTAGCCATTTAATGTTAGGAAGCTTCGATGACTCTTCATCGAATACCTCGATAAATACATGGCCAATTTTCTTACGTTTAGCTTCAGGATCGCTGATCCCTGCTAATGCACTTAAGAAACGATCTTCAGCTTTAGCATGAATGATGTTCAAGTCAAATTTACCCTCGAACATTTCCATCACTTGGTCTGCTTCATTTAAACGTAATAAGCCGTTATCAACGAATACGCAGGTCAAACGCTTGCCAATTGCACGGTTTAATAACAGAGCCGTTACTGATGAATCAACGCCACCTGAAAGTGCCAGCAATACATGATCATCTCCGATTTGCTCTTTCAAGCGCGCAACCGTGTCTTCTATAATTGCCGCTGGTGTCCATAGTGCCTCACATTGGCAAATATCTTGTACAAAACGTTTTAAGATATTTAAACCTTGGTGTGTGTGAGTAACTTCTGGGTGGAATTGAACCCCATAGAACCTTTTATCCTCATTTGCCATGATGGCATATGGGCAGCTTGGTGTGCTTGCGATCGTTTTGAAGTCCGCTGGAATCGCAGTCACTTTATCTCCATGACTCATCCACACATCTAAAACAGGCTTGCCAGCTTCATTCAATGAATCATGAATATCACGGAACAGTTCACATTGCTCAGTAACTTCTACATTTGCATAGCCGAATTCACGCTCGCCTGAAACCTCAACTGCGCCACCTAATTGCATTGACATTGTTTGCATGCCATAGCAAATACCTAATACAGGTACGCCTGCATTGAACACGTAGTCAGGAGCGCGTGGGCTATCTGATTCCGTGGTGCTTTCTGGCCCACCAGAAAGAATAATACCATTTGGATTAAATTCTCGAATTTGCTCTTCTGTAACGTCCCACGCCCAGAGTTCACAATAAACGCCAATTTCACGGATACGACGGGCAATCAGCTGTGTATATTGCGAACCGAAGTCAAGGATAAGAATGCGATGCTTATGGATATTTGTTGTCATTTGAGGAGAATTCCAAAAATTCAAGTCAAAAATAAAATCGGTGGTGCGTATTAATTAACCGCACCACCCTGAAACGTTATCGATTATTGCCCCAAACGGTAGTTCGGAGATTCTTTTGTGATAGTAACGTCATGAACGTGGCTTTCTTGGATACCAGCACCACTAATACGAACAAATTCTGCTTTTGTTCTTAACGCATCAATAGTACCACAACCTGTCAGCCCCATACAGGAGCGTAGCCCGCCCATTTGTTGATGAATAATTTCTTTTAAGCGGCCTTTATACGCCACACGGCCTTCAATCCCCTCAGGGACAAGTTTGTCAGCCGCATTATCAGATTGGAAATAACGGTCTGAAGAACCTTTAGACATAGCTCCTAATGAACCCATACCACGGTATGCTTTATAGGTACGACCTTGGAATAAAATAGTTTCTCCTGGCGATTCTTCAGTCCCCGCAAACATAGAGCCAACCATGACACAAGCTGCCCCAGCGGCAATCGCTTTAGAAATATCACCAGAAAAACGAATTCCCCCATCTGCAATCACAGGGATACCAGTGCCAGCCAATGCCTCTGCCGCTTCTGCAATAGCAGTGATTTGAGGAACCCCAACACCAGTAACAATACGTGTAGTACAAATAGAACCTGGGCCAATCCCTACTTTTACAGCACTAACGCCTGCCTCTGCCAATGCTTTTGCACCTTCGGCTGTCGCAACGTTACCACCAATAATTTGTAATTCTGGGTATTTTTGACGCGTTTCACGAATACGCTGTAATACACCTTCAGAGTGACCATGAGATGAGTCAATCAATAATACATCAACGCCAGCAGCAACCAGCGCGTCAACACGCTCTTCGTTACCTGCTCCGGCACCAACGGCTGCGCCAACACGTAAACGCCCCTGTTCGTCCTTACAAGCATTAGGCTTACGTTCTGCTTTTTGGAAATCTTTAACGGTGATCATCCCTAACAAATGAAAGTTATCATCAATCACTAAGGCTTTTTCTACACGTTTTTCATGCATTTTTTGTAACACGACTTCACGCGCTTCGCCTTCTTTCACAGTAACTAAACGCTCTTTCGGCGTCATTACCGCAGTAACTGGCTGGTCAAGGTCAGTGACGAAACGGACATCACGGCCAGTAATAATCCCCACTAATGAATTGTCTTTAGCTACCACAGGGTAACCTGCGAAACCATTGCGTTCAGACAACTCTTGTACCTGACGAATTGTTGTATCTGGCGTCACCGTAACAGGGTCTGTCACGACGCCACTTTCATGTTTTTTCACACGGCGGACTTCTTCCGCTTGGCGCTCGATGGTCATGTTTTTGTGGATAAAACCGATACCGCCTTCTTGAGCTAGCGCGATTGCAAGATCAGATTCAGTAACGGTGTCCATGGCTGCAGAAAGCATAGGAATGTTCAGGCGGATGTTTGCAGTCAGTTGAGTTGATAAATCTGCAGTATTTGGCAATACCGTTGAGTGTGCAGGAACGAGTAAAACGTCGTCGAAAGTTAGTGCTTCTTTTTTAATGCGTAACATAGGCAATATCCCACCAGGCAGCGTTATGGAAAGGTATAAAATATTGCCGCGGAATTATACACACCGTAATCGGTTGCTTCCAGCCTTTTTTTGAAAAAAAACTTGATAACTCCAATGGCTACGTTAGTATCTATCAATTAAGTCCTTGTTTTAAAATTTGATCTAGCTCACATGTCGACATCACAAAATAGTGCTATTTACTCAGTTAGTAAACTAAACCAAGCGGTTCGCGAACTTCTTGATAACCAAATGGGCCGTATTTGGCTAACTGCTGAAATTTCTAATTTTTCGCAGCCAAGTTCAGGTCATTGGTATTTGACCTTGAAGGATGACCGTGCACAAGTTCGTGCAGCGATGTTTCGTGGGCAAAATGCGCGTGTGACATTTCGCCCACAAAATGGCCAACAAGTTTTAGTCAAGGCTACCGTGACTTTGTATGAGCCTCGCGGTGATTACCAATTGATCATCGAAAGCATGCAACCTGCTGGCGAAGGCTTGTTACAACAACGCTTTGAGCTTTTAAAGCAAACTCTAAATGCGCAAGGCTTGTTTGATGTCACCTATAAAAAAACTTTGCCTAGCCCAGCTAAATGCGTCGGTATTATCACTTCGGCAACCGGGGCTGCATTACATGATATTTTAAACATTTTACGCCGTCGTGACCCTTCACTGCCAATTATCATTTACCCTACAGCGGTTCAAGGTGAATTGGCACCAGCCCAAATTGCGAGAATGATTGAGCTGGCAAATTTGCGTCAAGAATGCGATGTATTAATCGTTGGTCGCGGTGGTGGTTCACTTGAAGATTTGTGGGCCTTTAATGAAGAAATCGTTGCTAGGGCTATTTTTGCTAGCCAACTGCCTATAATTAGTGCTGTTGGTCATGAAACTGACGTGACGATTGCGGATTATGTTGCCGATGTTCGAGCACCAACGCCTTCTGCCGCAGCAGAATTAGTCAGCCGTAACCAATTAGAGATGCTACGCCAGATAAAATCAGCACAGCAACATCTTGAAATGGCAATGGATTATTACGTGGCGGGCCAACAACAAAGGTTTGCTCGTTTACATCATCGTTTACAGCAACAGCACCCGCAATTGCGTTTGGCAAGGCAACATAACCAGCTTAATTTATTGCAACAAAAACTGGCGCAGTCGATGACTCGACAACTACAAAATTCAACGGTTAAATTCGAAAAAGTTAATCGCCGTTTACTGCAAAATGATTTGCGCCCTCAATTGCAAAAACAGCAGCGACAGTTGCAGCAGACACAGTATCATTTGCAGAATATGGTCACGAGTTTGGTTAATAGTTACCGCCAACGTTTCGCAGTAGCTTGTTCAAAAATGGAAGCGGTTAGCCCATTAGCTACCTTAGCTCGCGGGTTTAGTATCAGTGAAACCGCTAAAGGTACAGTGTTGAAAAAAACCAGCCAAGTGAAAATCGGCCAACCACTGAAAACTCGCCTTAATGATGGCTGGGTTGAAAGCCAAGTTACCCATATTGAAAAGGTTAAAGCCAAAAGAGTATCGAAATGATTATTATAACCACTTATCTCGATAAAAATAACGGGATAAGTGGTTTTAAATTTATACGTTGATTAAAAACGCACCTGCCCGCCAATCATATAAGTACGCCCTCTAGCTGTTGCATTGTTTTTACCGCGTTCTTCCATAATAGCGGTAGAATTTGCACGATTTAGTGCATCCGAATAATTTTTATTGGTTACATTATTAACCGTCATCATCAATTTAACGTTTTTATTAACTTCATAGTCTGCATATAAATCAATAATTGTAGGTTGTTTTTCATAGTTATCTTTTAGCGCATTTCCATCATGATCAACGATAGACTGTACACCAATTCGTTTTGAGGGGCCTGTCCATGTAATGGTTGTACCTACGGTTAATTTCTCATCCAATAAACGTACACCAGAATCTAACGTCAAATAATAATCGGGAAGCTCTGTGAAGTCCCCCGCACTGAAATCAGCAACTTTAGCTATAGAGTTAGGTTGATCCCCAGTTTCTTTGGTATAGGATAATGTTGAATAAACTATACCTGCATCATAATTAGCCTGTAATTCATAGCCACGTAGATTAACATCATGAGGCTCATTGACATACATATAGCTTTTACGCATAAAATCTGGGAGTTCTTTGTCCCATACATCACCATTCATTAAGCACCAAGCCAGCTCAGCATTTGAACTAGGACGACAGAGCAAGTAGGGTTTACTTGTAATATAGTCTTTAATTTTTGTATGGAACCATAATGCCTTCATATTAAATTGGTCACCTTCAAAAATTAAATCAGGTTTAAAGCTATTAAAACCAACTTGCCATGTTTGCGATTTCTCTTCTTTTAAAAATGGGTTCATTGAATTACCACCTTCTTGAGAATAAAAAACCTCTTGCGTATTCGGTGCTCTCATTGAATGCGCATAACTAACAAATGGCTGGAATTCAGGAATAATTTCTGCTGATAATAAAACTCCGGGGTTAAAACCATTACCCCGTAAATTTAAAGTCGCGGCTTCTTGTGGAAAACAAAAATCTTGATCACCACATTCAGGTTTGAAACCTTTTAAGTGGTAATTCATATAGTTCAAATCAAAAATTGCTGTATAGATACCATACTTTGCTTCTAGTTGTGTATAGGCGCTCGCAAGATCTAACGACCCACTTGGCGAGAATGGGTTATAGTTCAACGTATCTTGGTCAATAACAGAACTAACCTCGCGCTCATATTTCGTTTTAGATAACTTAGAACCTACTTTCCATTGAAAATCAACATCACCATATGAAAACCGACTTGTATTAGAAAGATTAAGTCCATCGCCAATATTTTTAGACTTACCTTGCCTTAATGCCCAACCTAATGAGTCACCTTCAAATTGTTGGTCGTTTTTACCATGGCTAGCTAAAACCTCAACATCAATTAACTCATTCAGCGGCGTATATTTATATTTAATATAATAATCTTCACTATTAATCTTTCTTCTCGTGAGCTTATTTTGTAAGAAACGACCACTGAATTCTAATTCATGGCTGTCATTAGGTTTATATTTCAATTTGGCTAATTGCGATTGGGGCTTTTGTTTGAAAGTGGAATCAGTGGCAAAGTCGTCACTATCAAACCCATCACCATTTTTATAACTACCAGGAATATTATGGCCACTAACCGCAATTAATCCGCCAAAATAACCATCATCTTGTAATAATGTTTTCCCTGCAACCGCCACCATTCCATTATAACCGAGACCATTATCTCCCCAACTAGCTTTACTACGGAGCCCATATAAATTATCTTTAAAAATCACATCATCAATACCGATAGTGCGGAAATTTGCGCTCCCTACTAAAGCGTTAACACTATTTCCTCCATTTAATTGCCCTTTTTCTACTTCAATTTCAACAATAAAATTTGGATCAATTAAAGCGCCAAAATCATTATTTGGTTGTTGTCCATGTGTATATTGACTCGGGGAAATTCCATAATAACTCTGCGTGATACCATCAACCATCATATTCACGCGCCCAAAACCACTCAGACCACGGAGATTAACATTCACTGTTCCTTGGCTGCCATCCATTTGGGTATAAGTACCGGGCATCGTGCGGATAATTTTGTCCATCGACTGTAATTTATTTTCCGTACCAACCGCATTGTAAGCACCGGGTTTTTCTAATGCTTTGACGAGCGGGGTTTGTTTCTGCGCACCCGAAACTTTTAACTGGCTAAAATTAACCACATTATTTTTCTGTTTATTTTTCTGCTGCGTATTTTCAGCTAAAGCAACCCCTTGGTAGCTAGTGGCAATAATACCAACTACCATAATTATTGTTTTATTATTCATTAAACCATTCCTGTAAACGTACTGAGTGTCATACGCTCACATTGCTAACACAGAACAAAATAGTGCCTGTGAAAAGGCCCAGCAACAATGCCATTAATATTGTTGCTGCCCTAAGAACACCTAATTTTTATAGGTTAATTATTATTTTAAATATGGAAAATATTTGGGTTTATCTTCAAGCATTAAGATAAAGCTATATTCACGAGCTATGTCGTCTAGCGCATTAAAACGCCCTGACTTACCACCATGCCCCGCACTCATATTGGTTTCTAATAATAATAATGAATCACCTTGTTTAATATCTCGCAATTTAGCTACCCATTTAGCAGGCTCCCAGTATTGAACTTGAGAGTCATGTAACCCTGTCGTCACTAGAATATGTGGGTAATGTTGTGCTTTGATATTGTCATATGGACTATAAGCTTTTATTCTCCAGTAATCCTCTTCGTTTTCTGGATTCCCCCACTCATCATATTCCCCTGTCGTCAGAGGAATTGACGGGTCTAACATGGTAGTCACCACATCAACAAATGGGACAGCGGAAACCACACCCTCATATAAATTAGGCGCCATGTTCACAACCGCCCCCATCAACAAGCCACCAGCACTTCCCCCCATGGCATAAACATGCCCTGCTTTACCGTAACCTTCTGATAATAACCCTTTGGTTGCATCAATAAAGTCAGTAAAGGTATTCATCTTGTGGATTGTTTTACCTTGTATGTACCAATTTTTACCTAAGTCACCACCACCACGAATGTGAGCAATCGCGTAAACAAAGCCACGATCAAGCAAAGACAAGCGGGATGAACTAAATGATGGATCAATTCCGTAACCATAAGCGCCATAACCATAGACTAACAATGGGTTTTGCCCCTGTTTGAAAAGATCTTTACGGTAAACCAAGGAAACAGGGACTTTTACACCATCTCGTGCAGTAACCCAAATACGCTTACTTTGGTAATTTTGTTTATTAAAATCTTTAACTTCTTCTTGTTTTAGAAGCTGCTTTTCTTGAGTCAGCATATTAATTTCATATACTGAAGATGGCGTGGTCATTGATGAATAACCGTAGCGTAGTGTATCCGTATCAGGCTCAGGGTTATTCCCGATCCACGCCATGTAAGTTGGGTCATCAAAGCTTACTTGGTTTTCTTTATGTGTTAACCAACTGATTTGGCGGATATTCACCAAACCATTTTGACGTTCTTCCACAACTAACCAATTATTAAATAAAGCAAAATCTTCCAGATCTACCCCATCACGAGGGGCTATAAAGCTTAACCACGGCGCTGAAATATTGTCTGCAATGTATAAACCAAATAATGGGTGTTGGTGATTAGAGCGAATATAGAATTTACCGTTGAAATGATCAGGATAATACTCAACCCCTGTTTGACGTGGTTGTAGAATTTTAACTTCATTTTGTGGCTGGTTAGCATCAATTAACCGGTATTCAGACGTTTCAGTACTCGTGATACCAATTAAAATGAAATCTTTTGACGTCGATTTCGCTAAGCTAACGTAAAAAGTGTCATCCTTTTCTTCATACACCAGTTTATCTTGGGTTTGTTGTGTACCATATTGGTGTTTAACCACTTGGTAAGGCAACAATGTTTGCTTGTCCTTATTCACATAAAATAGTGTTTGGTTATCATTGGCCCAAACAATATTACCTGATGTATTGGTTAATATATTTTCTTGCCATTCGCCCCCCTTAATTTTGCGAAATGACACAGCAAATTCATTACGCCCTTGGCGATCTTCAGCAATAGCTAGCGTGGTGTTATCCGGCGAGATGGCTAATGCCCCCATGCGATAATATTCGGTGCCCTTAGCGCGTTCATTACCATCAACTAAGACAACCCATTCACCATCACTATTAATAGGGCGTCTTTCATATATCGGATAGTTTTTACCCGCAACGACTCGTGAACGGTATGTATAACCATTATAATTATAGGGAACTGACTCATCATCTTGTTTTACTCGAGAAAACAACTCATCATAAATTTCTTTTTTTAACGAACTTCCAGATTGAAGTTGTTGCTGTGTATAGTTGTTTTCTTGTGTTAAGTATTCAATAACTTCTGGTGACTTTCTTGCATCATCCCGCAGCCAATAGTAATCATCGATACGCGTATCACCATGAATAGTCATCGTATGAGGCTGTTTTTGTGCCTTTGGTGCAATCATTCTTTCCTCCGCAAAACTTGCGTTTGTCTGTAGTCCCAATAATATAATGAGACAAAATTTAACGGCTTGAGAGAAGCCTGACAATAGATTTAAATGTGTTAGCATTTCTTACCCTGATTAATCATTGATGATATTAAAATCAATAGGTAACTTCACCGTTACCTTTCCATTAACTAACATATCAATTGGTGGTGGTGGCAATGGTTCAGCTCTCAAAAGGACACGTTGTGCTTCTCTATCTAATGATTGCGTCCCGGAGTTTTTAATTAATACACTGTCTAATACATAACCTTGTGCATCAACCTCAAATTTTATGATAGGACGCCCTATTCTATTACGCCTTTTCGCATCATCAGGGTAGCGCTTAAACTTGTTCAACTGCCCCAGTACCATTGCTTCCCATTGACGTTTGCTATCATCAGCTTGAGAACTGCTATCAACTTGTGCAGCAACGCGCTGTGTTTGTTGTTTAGCCACCGCCTCACTAGTCACCGGTGCAGAACTCGCTTTTGAATTATCGCTTTCAATTTCACTTATTCGTTTGTTACTAATTTCCTTATGTGCTTTTTTGACCTCTGGTTGTGTTTTCTTTTTTTTAATTTTCGCCACTAATAATTCAGCATCTTCATTAACTGGGACAACCGGTTCAAGAAACTCATCGTCAGGAGTTAGCTTTGCTTCGCTTGCTATCGAGAGTTCTTGTGTTTTCCCAATATTAGTTTCAGTTAATTGTTTTGCTTCTGACTCAAAAGAGAGTTCCATTACCACTGAAGGTGATGGTAAGTAATCATCCCATGTATCTTCTATAGTACGAATAAAGAAACCAATAACCATTATGTGTAAAAGAACCGCTAATACAACAGAGCTACTGGTTTTTGTTGCTTGTTCATAACCTAAAGTCATCGCCACCATTTTCATCTTTCTTATCATAAAAAAAAGCATGCAAATGATAATCAATAACAAATGCAAATGAAAAGCATTTATTGCCTTTAATGTTAAATCATTCGCATAATTAATGAATATTACTTATCTTATGCGAAATTAATTATTCTTTGGCGTATACCAAACATAATCAGCATGTAAGTTTTCAATTTGATTACCCTCTTCGGAGATAATCAAAACTTTAAATTCTATTTCAGGAGCTAAATCTTGTAAGTGTAAAGGAACCCCGATTGCACGGGTTGCGTGGTACCCACCGGCATACAGCAACGCAGGTTTTGGCGCATTGATTAACGCTTGTGCCATTGCCCGATCACGCATCTGCTGAATAACAGTCATTTTTTCTACTTGTTCAACGGTAAGTTCCCCACCATGTGAGCTTTTAATCGTTTTCCGAATTGTATCTTGTACTACTGACTGCGTTGAATACTGGCCTTTTAGTACAGGTGGATTAGCATAAGCCTCTGTAATAACCTGTTTATCTAAATTAGCGCTCAACAAAGGATATGGCTGACTAAGTAAATGCCTTACCAGATTACCGTATAAGCCCCAAGGCCAGCCAGTATTCCACTTAATAGCCGCCTGTAGCTTTTCATCACGTATATAAAGGTTACTTTGCATCTGAGCTTGCACCTTGGTGATATTGTTTTGCTGTGAAGGCGTAATCATTTCAAGTAACACAGAGCCTTGAGGGCGAACCTGTTGCATTTCCTGAGCAACCCACTGCTCTATTTGGTGATGATACAGATTGTCATGCTTTTCCCCCACAATCACATGAGTGGATTGTGCGAGTCGCTGGATAAGTTGTTGAGGCGTAATTGGTTTTCCTGTAGACAAATCAACCAATTGATTTGGCCCAGTAAGCTGATTATCTAGTTGTACTATGGACGGTGTAACTTTTTGCACACAACCGCTAATAATGAATAACCCGACGATAAAAATGGATACTTTTGATATTAATCTAATTGAAATCATTATACTTTCCGTATGCTGTAGTCTACACTACAAAATACAGATAATGAGAATCATTTTCAATTAAAAAAGACTTCTATTTTATAAAAACAGAAGTCTTTACAGATAATGTTAAGTTATTAACACAAAACCTATAGCGGGTTAGTTTGTGCTTCTACAACGGCTAATGCCACCATATTCACAATGCGACGTACTGAAGCAATTGGCGTTAAAATATGCACAGGCTTCGCTACTCCCATCAATACTGGCCCTACAGTAACACCATCAGAGCTAGTCACTCGCAGTAAATTATAACTAATACGAGCTGCTTCCATATTAGGCATAATCAATAAGTTAGCTGAACCTTTTAATGGGCTATCAGGCATCACATCTTTGCGAATTGATTCGATTAAGGCCGCATCGGCATGCATTTCACCGTCAATTTCAAGGTGCGGATCACGTGCTTTAACCATCGCAAGTGTATCGCGCATTTTTTGTGCTGATGCGCAATCCGAAGAACCAAAACTAGAACGAGAAAGCAGAGCAACTTTTGGTTCAATACCAAAGCGACGTACGGTATCTGCCGCCATTAAAGTAATTTCTGTTAGCTCTTCAGGTGTAGGGTCTTCATTAACGTAAGTATCGGCGATAAACGTGTTACCGGTTGGTAGTAGCAAGGCATTCATCGCACCTGCGGTATGAACACCTTCACGGAAACCAAATAGTTCTTTGACGACTTCGTAATGTTCACCATAACTTCCGACAGTACCGCAAATCATCCCATCTGCTTCGCCACGCAATACCATGATCCCACCAATTAAGGTTGGGTTATTGATTACAGCACGACGTGCCATTTCTTGTGAGACGCCTCGGCGTTTCATAATCTGGTAGTATTCTTGCCAGTACTCTTTATACCGTGGGTCATTTTCATTGTTTACTACTTCAAAATCTTTACCTAGTTCAATATGTAGGCCAAGCTTTTGAATGCGCATTTCAATCACACTAGGACGCCCAACTAAAACAGGGAACGCTAAACCTAATGAAACTAATTCTTGAGTCGCATGCAATACGCGCTCTTCTTCCCCTTCCGCCAAAACAATGCGTTTTTTCTCTGTTTTCGCTTGAGAGAAAATAGGCTTCATAAACAAGTTTGTTTTATAGACAAACTGATTTAATTTTTCGATATACACATCAAAGTCTTCGATTGGTCGTGTTGCAACGCCTGAATCCATAGCGGCTTTTGCAACAGCAGGAGCAATCTTAACAATTAAGCGTGGGTCAAATGGTTTAGGAATAATATATTCAGGGCCAAAAAATAAGTCCTGATTACCATACGCAGAGGCCACTTCTTCACTTTGTTCTGCCAAAGCCAAATCTGCAATGGCATACACACAAGCTAGTTTCATTTCTTCGTTAATGGTTGTCGCACCCACATCCAGTGCACCACGGAAAATGAATGGGAAGCATAAAACGTTATTAACTTGGTTAGGATAATCAGAACGACCTGTACAGATAATGGCGTCAGGACGAACCTCTTTGGCTAACGGTGGAAGAATTTCAGGCTCTGGGTTGGCAAGCGCCAATATGAGTGGGTCTTTTGCCATGGTTTTCACCATTTCAGGCGTTAAAAGACGAGGACCAGAACAACCTAGGAAAATATCGGCATTTGGTATCGCATCAGCTAAAGTACGCTGGCCGTTATCTTCAATCGCATAGGCCGCTTTAGTGACATCCATTTTTTCGTCACGACCCTTATAAATAACACCTTTTGAGTCACAAACTGTGATATTTTCACGTTTTAAGCCTAATGCGACTAATAAATTCATACAAGCGATTGATGCGGCTCCCGCGCCTGAAACCACTAGACGGACGTCACCAATCTCTTTTTTTACAATGCGTAATCCATTGATAACCGCAGCAGTACAGATAATCGCTGTCCCGTGTTGGTCATCGTGGAATACGGGTATTTTCATGCGTTCACGCAGTTTTTGTTCAATATAAAAGCATTCTGGCGCTTTGATATCTTCCAAATTAATACCACCAAAAGTTGGCTCAAGCGAAGCAATGATATCAACCAGTTTGTCTGGGTCTGTTTCATCAACTTCAATATCAAAGACATCAACGCCAGAAAACTTTTTAAATAGTACGCCTTTCCCTTCCATGACAGGTTTACCTGCCAAAGCACCAATATTACCTAACCCAAGAACTGCCGTACCGTTGGACACAACGCCAACAAGGTTACCTTTAGCAGTATAACGATAAGCTTTAAGTGGGTTTTCAGCAATTTCAAGGCATGGAACAGCAACGCCGGGGGAATAAGCTAATGCAAGATCGCGCTGGGTTGTTAATGGTTTAGTTGGAGTAACAGTAATTTTCCCAGGATGTGGAAACTCATGAAAATCAAGAGCACTTTGTTTTAATTTATCATCCATCGTCAAGTCCTTTCAAAATTGGTAAGGTAAGAGCGCTAACAGTATAAACACATCTCACTAGCAAATCATGATCATGCTGGCAATTTCCAGAAAAATCTTTCGGTTACGATGATATTATCAGCAATATGTCTGCAGATACCTTACCTGCGCTATCGTTTTATCCATTCAAAGTCCCCCTGCCTCTACCAATAATAAAAGTGATAACAGCAACACGTTTAAGATATTAATCTATTTCTCACAGACTAAGATATTTATTAATTTTATATAAATCATATATCATTATGTACTCCTTCAATTTAAAAAACATGCAAATTAAATTGTGAAAATATTATTTTTACTTTCATGATTATTTTTTTATCATTATCATATTAAAATATTAGATATTATTTACACCAATTTAATGTATTATCAAAATTTGTGATTATTATTTTTATGTCGTGTTCTCATAACATATTTCAGTAACTTATTTCAGCAATGCAGGCAATATATAACAACCTAATACATAGTGACAAAACACTATTATATATATTAATTATATATTAAATAAATTATTTAACAGCCCACTCTCTATATGGAAAATATGATATTCCTTAAGACATGACAAAGGAACCGACTATGTCTAATTATTCAGTAATGATTATTGATGAACACCCGATCATACACTTCGGATTACGTCAACTTATAAATACCGATGATTACTTTACTATAATTGCTGAATGTTGCTGCTGTAACGACGCTTTGAATGTCGCAACACAGTTACACCCTAACCTAATAATAATTGATACTAATATTCGAGGGAATAAAACGTTTGAGACCATACGCTCACTTCGTAAGCATTGTATAAATAGTTATATATTAGTGTTATCTGCATCTACTATTAAGACTGATGTGTATAATGCTATCGATTCCGGTGCTCAAGGTTATTTATTAAAAAACAGTGATCTAGATATGCTATTTTATAGTATGAAAAAAGCATCAGAAGGCCAGCATGTGTTTAGTGAAAAAATATATCAACTGCTTATTACACGGCATCAATCTACTGACCCTTTATCAACACTAACTCGACGCGAATGTGAAATCATTCACAAAATGGCACTAGGCTTAAAAAATAGGGAAATAGCTAAATTGTTTTTTATTTCAGAGGAAACGGTGAAAGTTCACATACGCAATATTCTTAAGAAGCTACGTGTCCGCTCACGACTTGAAGCAAGCTTAATATATATGCGCTCAAAATAAATCTATATAATTTAATATTAACGCTCAGTTTAATTCATTTAATATTTATGAAATAAACTATATGCAAGCAAATAATAACCTTGATATCTATTTACCATTTTGGGGTAGATCCTCAATGCATTTTCCCGCATTATATAAGGTATATCGCTATTTTTTGAGGACCATTGTATGTCGAACACCCCTGCTGCTTCTCCTTATATTATGTACGGAATTAAAAATTGTGACACCATAAAAAAAGCTCGCCGATACTTAGAGGATAATGGGGTTGATTATCAGTTCCATGATTATCGGGTTGATGGAATTAGTGATGCATTACTTTCTACACTGATGGATAACATTGACTGGGAAATCCTCGTTAATAAGCGTGGTACTACATGGCGTAAATTGACTGATGATGAAAAAAATGCCGTTATCGACGCTAATAGCGCTAAAAAGGTATTACTTGCAGAGCCTGCGATGATCAAACGCCCTGTACTTGTTTCCGCTGATAACCGTTATCTAGTTGGGTTTAATGCGGATGAGTACCAAAACTTCATTAAATAATCAGGTGATTAAAATGGATTGTCCGGTTATTCAACTTGCCAAAGAACTTATTGCTCGCCCTTCAATCAGCCCTGATGACCAAGGCTGCCAAGCCTTACTTATTGAACGCCTAGACAAAATTGGCTTCATTATTGAGCCCATGCCCTTTGGGAATACATTAAATTTTTGGGCATTTCGTGGCGCAAAAGGCCCTACTTTAGCCTTCGCAGGTCACACTGATGTTGTCCCTGCGGGTAATAGTGCTCAGTGGCAAACACCACCATTTACACCTACGATTATAAATCAGCATCTTTATGGCCGTGGTGCTGCCGACATGAAGGGTTCAGTCGCAGCAATGGTCGTCGCTGCAGAGCGATTTGTTGAAAAACACCCCAACCATCAGGGTCGTTTAGCCTTTTTAATCACCTCAGATGAAGAGGCAGATGCGTTAGACGGTACTGTTAAAGTCGTTGAAACTTTAATGCAGCGCCAAGAACGCGTCGACTACTGTTTAGTCGGTGAGCCTTCTAGTCAAGCTCAATTAGGTGACATTGTTAAAAATGGCCGCAGAGGTTCAATCACAGCTAACCTCACTATCATCGGCGTACAAGGCCATGTCGCCTACCCACATTTAGCAACTAACCCAGTTCACCGCGCAAGTGCGTTTTTGCATGAGCTTACGACCACCACATGGGATACTGGTAATGATTTTTTCCCAGCAACGACGATGCAAATTGCTAACATCCATGCAGGGACAGGGGCAAGTAATGTGATCCCTGGAGAATTATCTGTCCAATTTAATTTCCGTTTTAGTACTGAGTTGACTGACACACAAATACGTGACAGGGTCACTGAAATGTTATCACGACATGGACTCGAATATAAAATTGAATGGGTACTATCGGGGCAACCTTTTTTGACAGAAAAACGCGAATTAGTTACCGCTACATTACAAGCAATTCATGAATTAACGGGTCAAAACGCTGAACTTTCAACCAGTGGTGGTACGTCGGATGGCCGTTTTATCGCTCAAATGGGCACTCAAGTGATTGAACTAGGCCCATTAAATGCAACAATTCATAAAGTTGATGAATGCGTAAAAGTGGATGACCTACAACAATTAGCTTTAATCTATGAGAGGATCATGGAGTTGTTAATACTATGACCACCAATAATATGCTCACTATTGAAATGCTAACTGGCCGCTCAACAGACCATTTAGTTACGCTTGGCGGGTCACATCGCTTGCAATTTAATGCAACAAAAGCGTTTCTTGCAATGCAACAAACCGCGACTAAAGCGGGCTTTAAATTACAGTCAGCAAGCGCTTTTCGTGATTTTTCACGTCAACAACTTATTTGGAATGAAAAATTTACCGGCCTGCGCCCTGTTCTTGATACTCATAGTCAACCATTAGATATCAGCCAACTTTCTGAAGGGGAACTATGTGAAGCTATTCTGCATTGGTCCGCATTACCCGGAGCCAGTCGCCATCACTGGGGCACAGAGATTGATGTTTATGACCCTTTGCGTATCCCTACAGGGCAAACATTGCAGTTAGAACCATGGGAATATGAGGCTGGGGGCTACCTTGCAGAGCTAAATGATTGGCTTACTGAAAATATGTCAACATTCGATTTTTATCGCCCGTTCACAGCAATTGATGCTGGTGTCGCATACGAACCGTGGCATATTAGTTATTGGCCTTTAGCGCATGAAGCTGAGCAATTATTAACACCTGAAGTGATTAAACAAGTGTTACAGCAAGAAGAGATCTATGGTAAAAATTGGCTAATCAACAACTTAAATTATGTATTTGAGCGTTATATTCGCCTAGATGTATAAGACTAGCTAAGACATTTCCCCCTATTATATTGCGTTTCATAGATTGGAATTCCCCGTCTATGAAACCTTCTTATTTTTCCCTGAAATTTGTTCATCAACCACTGGAAGCCTATACATAAACATTAACAACCAACATAACAGTACCAATAAGCTTATTTTTAACCAAAGGTAACTAACAACCCAAATAGAAAATGAAAATGTTAATAAGATTAAAATAATAGCCTTAGGTTTAGCCCCCTTTGGTAACCCTTTATGTTTTTGCCAATGACGAATATAACTACCGAACCACGAACGATATAGCAACCAGTGATGGAAACGCGGTGATGAGCGAGAGAAGCACCAAGCAGCTAATAATAAAAAAGGGGTTGTTGGCAAAACGGGAAGCACCACACCAGCAAAAGCCAGTACAACAGCTAACCATCCAATGGTAATGAGGAACAATTTTTTCAAAACTCCTCCTCCTTTATAAAGAATAAGAAATAAGCAGATACTAAGGTAAAATACCTTACAAAATCTGTGGTAACTCATAGTAATATCAATGATATACTGTAATGGTAAATAGGCGTAATGAAAAGTCGATTTTGCCGATTGAAATGATTATGATTACCTTTATTTTAGCGTGCTGAAGGTATTGTCCGATTTTAACGGGTATAGCTATATTTTTATCATGCCGTTTAATTTCTAATAAAGGTGATAGGAAACTCGCCTAGTCACATACCCCCGTATGTAACTAGGGTGACTGAGCGAAATCAACGCACAGACAGCTCAAAGAATGACTGTTCCATACCCATTCTAAATTATTTGAGTTGTATGAAGGCGATAAGAGAAGGCATCCCTAGGAGCATACACCCGTATGTGACTAGGGTAACTGAGCGAAATCAACGCACAGACAGCTCAAAGAATGACGAATGGAAGGTGAATATGCAATGGCTAGCTGACTACTGGTGGATAATTTTACTCTTACTAGTCGGTATTATTTGGAACTCAGTAAAAGAAATGCTGAGACTTGACCCCAAAAAATACCTAGATGATAAACCTGAACTCCCTCCTCATAAAGATAATAACCACTTATGGGACGATGAGGATGACTGGCCTAATGACAAAAAGAAATAATCTTTTGTTTTATTTTGCTAAGCAAATCGGGTTGGTATTTTTTTACTTGTGTACCAACCTCTTTTCTCGCTAATTGTAGCCATTGTTTTTTCCCTGTTAATGCCATATCAGCGCAAATTTGAGTTATCGGCTCTAATGATTGCAAATGCCTACTTAACAAAGGTAGTTCATTTGAAGTTACAGTTAACAAACGCATAATGGCACTTTTACTTGCTGCTAGAGGGCGTTTAAACTCACTAAAACCGACTAGTTCTAACCAATCTTCATCCATTAACTGCTGTTGGTCACTTACTAGTAAATTAAACGCTGATAAATCCTCACGCCAGGCTACATCCCGCTGTAACAACAATTCACCTTGCTCACAAAATTGAGATGCGCGGCTCGAAATCGGTAATATTGCCATCGCAGTAAAACACCCGCTACTCGCTTCTTTATGGTCCCCTATGCGAATTAACCGAAAACCTGCTTTTTGCCAAAATGCGAGTAAATCAGGGGTTAACCCAAAACTGACTGATAAAAAATCCAAACCCTGTTGTTTCGCAATAACCTGTTGCTTTTCTAATAATGTTAAACCAACTTGTTTTCTTCGATAATGGCTCTCAACGGCAATACGCATTACCCTACGTGATTTCCATTGAGCAACATTTGGAAAATAACTGTGTGCGGCTAATGACTGTACAACTAAATTCCCTCTAGGCCGGCGTAAACCAGCCCAAATTTGCCAGCCTAGCGCTTCAGTTAATTGCCCCTCATCTACCATCCATACAGCACCAATGAAAGTGCTTTCATGGCCGACAGCTTTTGCCGCCATAAAATGTTGTTGCTTTGCGTCCAATAAACGCCTTAAATCTAAAGGAGATGTTCGATAATGCGCACTCATCAATAAGCCATAAAAAGCGCTAAGTTGGGTATAGTTAGCCGCCAATTCCATTTGAGTTATCCCTAAATACTCAATGGCATCAACCTTATTTTTCTGACATTCTGGTTCTTGTAACAGGAGTGCTTGGTTAAGCCATAGCTCTAAAGGGTCATTTCGAGCAAAACGCATCGGCTCATCAAGCTGAAGTGCTGTGAAATTTTGCAAACTAGCACAAAATTTCAACATAAAACCACGCCCAGTTCCCTCATAACCATCAACGGTCGTCGTCAATAAAACTCGAGGAAAGTATTCTACTAATTCACGCAAAATATAGCTTGGGATGGCTGAAGCTTCATCAATAATTAACCAATCTGCAGTAATGTTTTTTTTCTGGCGACAAAACGACAAAAGATTATCTGGGGACCAAAACGTAATTGGCTTACCTGCCCGTTGTGTTAACACTTCTGTCGCCACTTTCGCTGGAGCACAACACCAGCACTCCCCAGGCCATTGTTGTATTAGCATCCCCGCAAGGGTCGATTTCCCCCGCCCTCTAGGTGCTATTACCCCCCAAATACCACCTTGAGCATGTAATAATTGGCTAATAATTTTTTGTTGTTGTTTGGTTGGTTGACCTGTTGCTGGCAACCATTTGGTTTTATTTTCCAACAATGAAAAACTGGGGGTATTCCCCTGCTGGTAAAATAATACGGTATCCGATAAGTGAATTGTGTGTTGTAAGTGCGATACAAAATTAGGAGTGGGAATAATACCGTGTTGCTCATTCCAGCGTAGGCTATCCACATCTTCACTGGCTGCCCATCTCGACGGCTCTTTGGTACATAAAACCAACAGACTGCCAGCCTTCAATGCCCCAGATAATATTGCCAATGCTTCACTATGTAGGCCTTTACGCGCGTCAAAAATACCGTGTAAAAACTCCCGACCTAACAACAAGTGTGCATTTTCAGGTAGAACCGCCCTCGGTAAGCTAGAGGATAGCGTTAACCAATCCCCCTTTAGTGTTTCTTGTAAGTTTATCAGTTGTTGCTCGACCCAAGCATCGTCTCCAGAAAGGAGCAAAAGACGCCGCATGCCCAGAAAACGAAGCTGTTCTACAATGGGAGATAATAGTTCAACCATAGTAATGTTATGATTTCCCAATTAATAACGACAAGATCCCAGCCGCAATTAACGGCCCTACAGGAACGCCGCGGAACAAAGCGACACCAATAACTGTCCCGACTAATAACCCTGCGACTGTAGAAGGTTGATGTGACATTAAAGTCACCCCACGGCTACCTAGCCAAGAGACGGCAATGCCAATCACGATGGCAAGGATTGATTTCCAATTTAAAAATGAGCTCAGGACTTCGTTCGCTGTTATTTTGCCACTTGCGATAGGAGCCATCACCCCAATAGTGAGAATAAGAATGCCGATTGTTAACCCATATTTTTCAATCCATGGGAAATAATTATTCAATGGCGTTATCCTAACCACCAATAAAAATAACATCGCAAGAGTGACCGTCATATTATGACTTATGCTCCCTAACCCAGCTAATACCAGTAGGATGATTAATGTTGGATCAACATGACTCATAGATTTATCCCTGTAGAACGCGTAATTATTATTTTACGAACAGCTAAAATGATTGGTTTCAAAACATGTTATTGGCTCATCATCAAAGAAGCAAATATATACATGCTCTATTTTGTTTTTGCTAACCTATTATTATAATGAATAATAAAACTGACTGTCTCCTTCCATCATATTAACTTAGTAATTACACTTGTATTACTTATTAATATCAATTGATGCTGTTTAATATTTTTAGCTTTATTCTAACTAAAGGCATGTATGAATACGAATATTGCCCATCTAGCATACTGAACAATCCCAAAGCTATACCATCCGAGGATGGTTTAAACGGGAATAGTAGACATTTCCCTTAGCAATTTACCCATATTAAAGAAAACACTCGCTAGCATAAACCATGGTTATCCGTTTATCGTGCTCAGAAAAACACCGTTAAGTTTAAATCCACCTGTAAGCAATAAAACTTAAGCTAAATATTCGGGATATTCATAACTCTTTATTTTTTTATTTCTTCATTTTTCCCATATTCATCACCATAAACACCAACTTACAGTGCGTTTTACTAAAGATGCACTCAAACACCTTTGTTCCCAGACAATTGGTAATTATTGAGTATAATATCCATCAGTTATTAATATAAAAAGTCATAAACCAAGATAATTGATAATTTACTAAATTGTGTGGCACTTATTACTAGCACAATAATTAGGATTAATGATATGACCCACCCTTTACCCCTTTATTCCAACGCTCGTTTTATTGCTATCCGCTTAGTACCCGATGAAGATGTGATTTTATCCTTACGCCAACAAATTGCACATCATCGTCTGCAAGCTGCGTTTATTGCTGGGAGTGTTGGCAGCTTAACCAATGTTGCTCTACGTTTCGCTGGGCAGGATATAACGCATCATACAACAGGTAAATTTGAGATTGTCTCTTTAATCGGTACTTTGGATGCCCAAGGTGAACACCTTCATCTGGCGATTGCTGACGAAACTGGCAAAGTGCTTGGTGGCCATATGATGCCCGGTTGCACAGTGAGAACCACATTAGAACTGGTGATTGGTGAACTTGAAAAAACCAATTTCACACGTGAACCGTGCCCTCTTTCAGGTTACGAAGAACTTATTATCACCTCTCGTTAATTTATTATTCCATCATAGCAAGGAATACGTTGTCATGAGCAAAACGTCGATTATTTCTAGTCGCACACTGACTTTAATTGTTTTTTCGATCGCAATTAATATGATTATTGGGCAATTAAGCTCTATGTTAAAACTGCCTATTTTTCTCGATTCTATTGGAACGCTAATTTGTGCGTTATTAGCAGGCCCTTGGGTCGCCTTGTTTAGTGGCTTATTAACCAATTTATTGTGGGGATTACTCAGCGGGCCTATCGCCGCAGCATTTGCCCCCGTAGCCATGATGATCGGCCTCAGTGCTGGGTTGTTAGCCCGTGCCGGCTGTTTTCGCACCTTACCTAGAGTTATTTTATCCGGGGTCATTATTACCTTTGCATTAATGCTCGTTGCTGTCCCTATTCGCACTTACTTATTTGCAGGGACGACGGGTAGTGGAGCTGATTTTTTCGTTGCCTATTTCCATGCCGTTGGAGATAACTTACTTGAATCAGTCGCGATTACCGTTCTAGGTGCCAACATCGCAGATAAAGTTATTTCCGCTATTGTTGCTTGGCTGCTGGTTCGCCAATTGCCGGAGCGAGTGCAACGCAATTACCCCAATATGGCTAAGGTAAGTTAAATGCACCCGTTTACCTCGCTGACGCTTTGGCTCTGGCTGAGTGCGAGTTCACTATTTTTGCCTTTGGGGTGGCCTTTAGCTCTGCTAGGTTGTAGTACTTTTATGGTATTACTATTATGGCAACCCGCTCGTCATCGTTGGCGTGTTGTCGCGTGGATTATGATACCCATGGCGGCAGGTCTCTGGCTTATCCATAGTGGTTGGTTAGCCCAGATACTCACAGGGGATACGTTGAAAAATAGCCGCCCAGATTTTGCCATGGCATTATGGTTTAGGTTATTAACTATTATTAGTGGCTCCCAACTTTGGTTGCAATTTGTCCCGACGGAGCGGTTTATTCGAGCCCTATTTGCTAGCAGGTTGCCCGCAAGCTTTGCCTATTTATTGGCAGGTCCACTATTACTCGTTGAACAACTACGCCAACAGTTGATAACTATCCGTGAAGCTCAAATTGCTCGCGGAGTTCCCTTAAATGGCGGGATTTGGCAGCGCATCACATCATTGCCGGCCTTATTATTTCCACTAGCCAGTAATACACTCAATGAGTTGAGTATCCGCAGTGCCGCGCTGGATATGCGTGGCTTTCGATACAGCTCTAACCGTACGACCCTTAACCCTCCCGCTGACAGTTTATGGCAAATATCCTTACGCTACGGGTTAGTCATATTTATTTTTATTGAAGGTGGTTTAGCTCTGTGGTGGTGAATTTGCAACAAATGTGCTTTATTCCACAAGGAACAGAGCAAATTTTATTAGGGCCGATAGATTTACATCTCGATCCAGGCCAGTGGCTATGTGTATACGGGGGCAATGGCAGTGGTAAAAGTACATTAGCCCAACTACTTGCGGGCTGGCATGATGATTTAATCCGTGGGAAAATTGAAGGTGTCGCCAATGTTTTACAGGGAACATTGACAACAGACTCATTAATTCAAGCTTCAACTAGCCGGCAACTCATTCAACAATCCCCACATTTACAGCTATCAGGCTGTGCTTTTACCGTCGAGCAAGAAATAGCCTTTGGGCCTGAAAATTTAGGGTTAGCACCAGAAGAGATAGATAGGCGGGTTGAACAAGCAATCCGTTTAACCTTCTGTGAGCCGTTACGTACTCGGCACCCTTCAACCTTATCGGGTGGTGAAGCTCAGCGTGTCGTCTTAGCCAGCGCTTTAGCAATGCAACCGAAATTACTGCTACTCGATGAGGCATTTAGTCGGTTAACGCCTAGTGCGACACAGCATATTTTAATTCAACTCAAGCAATACACCGAACAAACTGGTTGTAGCTTAATGTTATTTGAGCGCAATTTATTACCCGCAACCCATTTTTGCAGTACTTTTTTGCTATTAAGTTCTGGTAAAGCATTTTTAGAAGCAGGAAAAATGCAAGCCGTCGGCAGCTTGAATGATATTTTTCTTGCTGCACTTGAAACTATTAATATGCCAGACGCATGGCGAGCCGTGGGAGAGCTAGTCAAACAAGGTCTTTGGGTTGGTAATATCCCCCATAATGAAAGCCAACTGGTGCAAGCATTTAAGGAGCGGTATGCTGCAACTCGATAAGCTAACTTACCGTTGGCCAAGTTCTAGTCATGATAATATTAAGAGCTTATCTGTCTCCATATACTCTGGAGAATGGGTAGCTTTAGTGGGGGATAATGGCGCGGGGAAATCAACATTATTGCGACTTTTAGCGGGTTTATTGCAACCCACCAGCGGTCATATACACCTCGACAATCAAAAGCTCAGTGCCATTACTGCACCCCATAGAGCAAACCAGATCGGTATTTTATTTCAAGAAGCTGAAAAACAAATTTTTCATAGTCGAGTCAAAGACGAAATCGCCTTTGGTTTAAAGCGGCAAAAATACGCTAAAGCTGAAATTCAAACGCGTACATTACATGCGCTAAAGACTTGCGGCCTCACTGATGTTGCAGATAAACACCCTTTAGATTTGCATGCAGGCCAACGAAGAATGGTTGCTGTTGCCTGTTTAGAGGCTATCTCTCCTAAATTATTATTACTCGATGAGCCTAGCCGTGATTTCGATGCATGTTGGATGCGCCGATTCGAGCATTGGCTAACATTGCAACGTGAAAAAGGGGTTACGGTGGTCACCATTAGCCATGACCTTGACTTTGTAGCACGCCATTTCCAGCGGACCTTACATTTATCAAATGGGGAGCTCATCGCTGATGGGCCGCCATTATCTATATTATGCCATCCTAAACTGCAAGTTGAGTCGTCTCTTCCGGCCCCAACACTGATTTCACTTAGCCAACAGTTACAACTGGAACAACTGGAACAACTGGAACAACTGGAACAACTGGAACAACTGGAACAACTGGAACAACTGGAACAACTGGAACAACTGGAACAACCTTATATCACCCCATCGTCTTGGGTAACCAATTTTCTGAACCAATCGTCCCTTAAGTAACATAACTCTTCGTCAAAATCAGCCTGAATAGCAGGCTGATCCATACCTAAAATAATGGAAAATTGATTAATCTAGCGGTACACCAATACGACGAGCAACTTCTTCATAAGCCTCAATCAAGCCGCCAAGGCTTTGACGGAAACGGTCTTTATCCATTTTATTAAGGGTTGCTTTATCCCATAAACGGCTACCATCTGGAGAGAATTCATCCCCTAGTACCACTTGGCCTTTATATAAACCAAACTCTAGTTTGAAATCGACTAAAATGAGCCCAGCATCGGCAAAAATTTTGCTCAGAACCTCATTTGCTTTGTAGCTCAGTTCACGCATTGTTGCCAGATTGTCTTTGCTAACCCAACCAAAGGTTTCACAATAAGACTCATTGACCATTGGGTCATGCTTCGCATCATCTTTTAAGAATAAGTCAAATAAAGGTGGGTTCAATACCATACCTTCTTCAACACCTAAGCGCTTAACAAGTGAACCCGCTGCGCGGTTACGAATAACACATTCAACTGGAACCATATCTAGTTTTTTGACTAGTGCTTCAGTGTCAGAAAGCAGTGCCTCCATTTGTGTTGGAATACCCGCCTCTTCTAATTTGCTCATAATAAAATGGTTAAATTTATTATTAACCATGCCTTTACGATCAAATTGTTCGATACGCTCACCATCGAGTGCTGATGTATCATTACGGAATTCCAGAACCAGCAGATCAGGATCCTCTGTGGTATAGACAGTTTTTGCCTTACCACGATACAACTCAGCTTTCTTTTGCATCTTACACACTCCAGAGATGTGATTAATCTATATAAAAAATGATATGGGAATTCTGTCATCATTCTGTCTTTACAGAAAAGATAATTAACAGAAGAAAAACCATTTAAAAATACGGTTCACTGTTAATTTTCTACTCTGTTTCAGCTAGTTATATGCCAATGTAAAAGCTTATGCTAACCCACTGATATACAATATTTTATATTTTAGCGCTAATTATGATAATAAAATTCTCAGGCGGACGCAAACGATTACTTCAGCATAAACACTGATTTTTTGTCCATTCGTTTTATGGCATCTCATATTGGCAAGATAGCAATAATATTTTAAATGATTATCTATCTATAAACTTATGATGAGCTAACTCATCCCTTTGCCCCAATTTGAACACACCCAATTTGCCTAAAATTCCCCATAAAAAAACCGCGACTTGTATTGCAAGCCACGGTTTTTATTTGTTTTACCAAAATGAAATATAATTATTTATTCGTTGGAACTTTACTAAACGCCGCTTTTAATGCCGCGACCATTTCATCATTTTGTTTCTGTGTTAATGCGACACCTTTAGTGGTGATAAATTGCAGCGTACTACGGTTGTTTAAGTCACCAACCTGCAATTTATAATCCGCTTCAGGGATAGATGGGTCATCAACCCCCAGAGCTTGCCATTCTGAGCTACTTAAGCCTTTGTAAGTTACCGTGACAGAGCCACTAGAGCGAGAACGGTCGCCAACTTTCATGCCTACACTTTCTAGTGCATGAGGTAACCTTTCCCAAACCGCATCAAATGGCGCACGGACAACGACTAAAGGAAGGCCTGTATCGTCACTACCTGTTTGAACATCTATGATCCCATAGGCACTTTGGATACTGTTTTTATTTGAAGTATCACGCAACGTATATAAATTATCAGTTAATTCGTTTAACAATAATTTGTTATAACGTTGAACTTCAATAGTATCAGTAATAGTTTCATCACCTTGGCGTAACCCTAAACTGGTGACTGTTAATGCCATCATGCCGTTTTCAGGTTTAACCGTAATTTTATGGCGGCTTTCAATAGGCACGTTTTCGTCAGCACGATCCCACTTGACCCAATTGGTTTCAATTGAGCGAGAGCCATCATCTTTCGATGAAACTGGGATGCCTCTTTGTTCTAGGATCATGGTGACTTGTGACCAAAGAGCACTATTTTCAGGTGTATTTTCTAGCAACAAACGACTTGCTTGCGCGCTATCTTCCGTGCGTGAACCCGCTAATTGCGAAATTGTCAGTACAGGGGGACGAATATCTAAAGCTTTCCCTACTGCGCCTGTTGATGTGGCTTTAGGGATATCATACTCACCATTTGCTTCTGGTAATGTAAGCCCTTGTGGCACATTTAACACTTTCAATGGCGCAGCATTGAGGTATTCCTCATCACCGCTGACCTGACGTTTATAGCGCTGATCGCTGGAGCAGGCTGCCAGTAACACGACAAGTGACAGGCCAGCAACCTTCATAACCTTCGATTTTTGCAATAATGTTGCCATTAAAATTCCCTAAATTTTACAGTAACCCAGCGAGTTTCAAGGCTTCTTCCACTTTTTGCTGGCCTGAGCTGGTTAGCGGTGTCATAGGTAACCGCAATGTACCATCTGTAATCAAGCCTAAGCGATGACAGCCCCATTTCGCTGGAATTGGATTTGGTTCAACAAACAACTGAAGATGTAACCCCATCAGTTTTTTGTTTAATTCGCGCGCTTCAGTATATTTGCCTGCAAGCGCTAAGTCACACATTTTTACCATCTGCGGTGCAGCAACGTTAGAAGTTACTGAAATAACGCCCTTTCCACCGAGTTGCATGAAATCGAGTGCTGTCGCGTCATCACCGGTTAACAGTACAAAATCATCATCAACCAGTTCTTTGATTTGATGAACCCTAGCTAAGTTCCCTGTCGCTTCTTTAATTGCGACAATATTCGCCAATTTCGCTAAACGCCCTACGGTTTCAGGTAACATATCGCAGCCTGTCCGTGATGGTACATTATAAAGAATCTGTGGCAAGCTAGTGTTCTCTGAAATTGCTTTAAAATGTTGATATAGCCCTTCCTGAGAAGGCCTATTATAATAAGGTGTTACCGTCAGGCAAGCAACTACCCCACTATTTTCAAATTCATTGGTTAAAGAGATAGCTTCCGCTGTCGCATTTGCACCTGCACCAGCAATAATTGGGATACGCCCATCAGCAAGCTCTAAGGTGGCTTTCACTACATCCACATGTTCTTTGTGAGTTAAGGTTGCTGATTCGCCTGTTGTACCAACAGAAACAATGGCAGATGTTCCGCTTTCAACATGGTAATCCACCAGTTTTTTCAGACTGGCTTTATCTAAACGCCCCGCTGAGTCCATCGGTGTTATAACTGCAACAATGCTTCCCATTAAAAAATCTTTATAATTTGC
The DNA here is from genome assembly GCF_049545585.1 of Providencia sp. NPDC089933. NCBI lineage: Bacteria > Pseudomonadati > Pseudomonadota > Gammaproteobacteria > Enterobacterales > Morganellaceae > Providencia > Providencia sp. NPDC089933. The sequence continues at coordinate 91,581 of NZ_JBMWDT010000013.1, read as the reverse complement.
GTTTCCATTAGCCATGACGATACCCCCTTAATAATTGAACCCCCATGTTACTTTTTCATTTCCAAGAAGAAAACCACCCAACAGCAAGATTTTAATGAATTTTGTTAATGCCAGAGACATTAACTTAAATAGAAGTAATAATTCGCTGATATTTCTCGCAAGAGTGTGTGCTTTCTCTTGGCAGATGCCATTTTTTATGGTTTCCTTACCTGCATCTGGCGTCAGTTTTATGACAACTGTATTTACTGCTATATTCTAATTAAGTGTTTAACTGACATAATCAAAAACATTAAGGGACAGACTTTGCCTAAGACTGAACAGCAATTTCTTGTGATTACTGCGCTGGGAACAGATCGTCCGGGCATTGTGAACACGATTACTCGCCTCGTTAGTGAGTGTGACTGTAATATTGAAGATAGTCGTTTAGCGATGTTTGGCAAGGAGTTTACGTTTATTATGATGTTATCCGGCAGTTGGAATGCCATCACTCTATTAGAGGCGACATTGCCTCCTAAAGGGGCGGAACTTGACTTGCTGATTGTCATGAAAAGAACTCAAAGTGTTCAAACAACCTATTACCCATCGACAGTAACGGTGAACGTGGTTGTCGACGATGCACCACGGATTGTCGAGCAATTCACAAATTTATTCACAACTTCGCAATGTAATATTGCAGAGCTTGTTTCTAAGACTCAACCAGCCAATAATGATATGCCCGCTCAACTGGAAATTCAGATTACTGCACACGACCCGTTGGACGATAACGGCATAATTATAAAAAACAAATTTCAACAACTATGTACAATGCTAAATGCTAAAGGCAACATAAGCATTATCAACAACCCCAATATGCAGAGTTAACGGAGATATATGTAATGAACCCATTGAAAGCCGGTGATAAGGCGCCTCAATTTAGCCTTCCTGACCAAGATGGTGAGATCATCAATCTTTCTGATTATCAGGGTCAGCGCGTATTAGTTTACTTTTATCCTAAAGCGATGACTCCAGGTTGTACCGTTCAAGCGTGTGGTTTGCGTGATGAAATGGACACACTAAAAGCGAAAGGTGTCGAGGTTTTAGGGATTAGCACAGACAAACCAGAGAAACTTTCTCGTTTCGTTGAAAAAGAAATGTTGAACTTCACTTTATTATCAGACGAAGAGCACCAAGTATGTGAGCAATTTGGGGTTTGGGGTGAAAAACAATTTATGGGGAAAACCTATGATGGCATTCATCGTATCAGTTTCCTCATTGACCCAACAGGGAAAATAGAACACGTATTTGACAATTTCAAAACCAGCAATCACCACGAAATCGTCCTCGAATACATTACCGCGAACGCTTAATTTTTAGTCTTTATATAGTGCTGTATGGGCCATACAGCACTATTTTCTAAACTTATTTTACTAATTCGTTGGTGTCTTCAGGCCACACATGAATAACCGCTTTAATAAGCGTTGCCAATGGGATTGCAAAAAATACCCCCCACACTCCCCATAAACCACCAAAAACGACAACAGATAAAATAATCACTAGTGGATGTAGATTGACGGCTTCTGAAAACAACAAAGGCACCACAACATTGCTATCCAGCCCTTGGATCACTAAATAAGCCAGCATCAAGTACCAAAACTCACTACCAATACCAAATTGAAATAACCCAACAATAACGACAGGAATTGTTGCTGCTACCGCACCAATATACGGGATCAAAACAGCAACCCCTACCAACACTGATAATAATACTGAGTACCGCAGGTCAAAATACGCAAAACATAAATAAGTGACGACACCCACAATCACCATTTCTGTTACCTTGCCACGTAGATAGTTGGTAATTTGCTCATTCATTTCTACCCAGACTTTACCTACTAATAAACGGTTTTTAGGTAATAGCTTTAAAAAACTTTGGCTAATACGTTCTTTATCTTTTAATAGGAAAAATGTCATCAGTGGAACTAAAACCAAATAAACAGCTAAAGTAAAAATGCCAATCAGTGATGCCACAGACGCTTTTACGACAGAGTCTGCAATACCTGACATGCGACTGCGTAAATTATCAGCCATCATATCAATAATGCCAACATCAACCAATGCAGGGTATTGCTCAGGGAGTTTCTGTGCAAATTCATTGAAACGGTTAACCATATTCGGTAGATCGGCCATCAAATTAATACCTTGCTGCCAAGCTGTCGGCGCAATAATTAAAATCACCATGGCACTTATTCCCGCAAATAGGGTCAAAATGATACTCACAGCAAAAGAGCGTGATAACCCCGCACGTTGTAGTAAATGCGTCGGCCACTCGAGTAAATAAGCTAAAGCAATTGCTGCCAATAACGGAGCTAGTATACTGCTGAAAAAGAAAATGATCACAAAACCAGAAACCAGTAGTGTAAAAAGTGCAACGGCTTGTGGGTCAGCAAAACGCCGACGATACCACTGTAAAAACAATTCCAGCATTTGTAGCTCCTGGGGAAATAACACAAAGGACAGTTCTTAAATTATCGAAAATTATACCGAAGAACAGATTTAACGATAGCTTTTGCTATCATATGTTTTAAACTTTTCGAGTTATTTGCTGCCTTACCCTATATACACTCGAAATAAAGTCGGTACTTACCCTAAATTTTAAATGTTGTATGGGATACTCACGTTTCATGAAGAAAAAATTCAAACACCCATTATTGGCTTTCATGATCGCCGCACTGATGAACGGTGCAGTTTTACCTGCTTATAGTGCCATAGAAGACACCTTACCTGATATTGGCACCACTGCTGGGGGCACACTGAGCATCAACCAAGAAATTATTATGGGTGATGCTATTACACGCCAAATCCGTGCTAGTACACCACTCATTTACGACCCATTGTTGACTCAATATGTTAACAAACTTGGTATGCGGTTAGTAAAGAATGCCGATTCAGTTAAAACACCGTTTAAGTTTTATCTCGTTAATAACCCTAATATTAATGCTTACGCCTATTTTGGCGGTAATGTCGTATTACACTCCGCGCTATTTCGTTACAGCCAAAATGAGAGCCAACTCGCTTCGGTGATGGCCCACGAAATTTCACACGTCACCCAACGGCATCTTGCCAGGATGATGGAGGATCAAAAAAGTACCACCCCTCTTGCGATTGCGGGGACGATTGGTTCTTTATTATTAGTGATGGCAAATCCGCAAGCAGGTTTTGCCGCACTGACAAGCACGATGGCCGGTGTGCAACAAGGCATGATCAGCTTTACACAAGCGAATGAACAAGAAGCTGACCGTATTGGTTTACAAACACTAAGGCGTTCTGGTTTTGACCCCCATGCAATGGCTGATTTTATGCAAACGATGTCAGACCAAACACGCTATATGTCTAAACCCCCTGAAATTTTGCTAACGCACCCCTTACCAGATAGCCGCTTAGCGGATGCTCGAAACCGTTCAAATCAATACGCTAAAGTCAGCGTGCCATCTTCACTGGATTTTATGTTAGCCAGAGTCCGTATATTGGCAATGTATAGTTCAGACCAAAAACATGCATTAGACCAGATTATTGAAAATTATGGGAAAGGCTCTGCACAAGAACAAATAGCCGCACAGTATGGTAAAGCCTTGATTCTGTCGCAAGATAAAAAATACGCAGATGCAGGTAAAATCATGGCTGAATTATTAGCTAAACAGCCTGATAACCCTTGGTTTATCGATACCATGACGGATATTGATATTGAGCAAAAGCGTGTATCAAAAGCCGTTACGCGCTTGCAAAATGCCTTGAAGAAATCCCCTCAAAATACGGTGTTTATTGTTAATCTTGCGAATGCATTAATTAATGACCATCAATATAAAGAAGCCAGAACATTGCTGAATAAATACACTTTCGATTATCCAGATGACCCCATCGGTTGGGATCTACTGGCAGAGGCGTCTGCTAAACAAGGTAACCGTACTGAAGAGTTAGCAGCTTATGCTGAAGGTATGGCACTGCGCGGAAATTATGATACTGCGATTAATTATCTCACTGATGCTAGCCGTAAGAGCAAATTAGGCAGTTATGAACAACAGCGCTATGATGCGCGAATCGATGCACTGATAAAACTGCAATTACGTGATAAAAATGCAAAACCGTAAGGAGTTAATATAATGACGGATTCGATTAAGATTTACCACAACCCTCGTTGCTCTAAAAGCCGTGAAACCTTAGCCCTGTTAGAGCAAAAAGGCATTGTTCCCACTGTGGTTGAATACTTAAAAACACCCCCAACAACGGGTGAAATCAAAAAACTGCTCAAGATGTTAGGGTTTAAAGATGCTCGTCAGTTAATGCGCACCAAAGAAGATTTATATAAAGAATTGAATTTAAGTGATGACGGCTTAACACAGGATCAACTAATTAAAGCGATGCATGAAAACCCGAAGCTGATTGAGCGCCCTATTGTGGTTAACGGCGATAAAGCACGTTTAGGCCGGCCACCTGAGCAGGTACTTGAAATTTTATAAAAACTGTTTGGTGATAAAAGTCGTACTCAATATATTATTGAGTTTGACTTAAGTTACTTCTTCTCTTCCAAACATTGTTTAAAAGGCGATATGCATGAGTCTATCGCCTTTAGTTTTATATATTGATTTAATCAATAATATTGACTAGAGCTTTAAGATATCTTTGACAAATGGAATGGTGAGTTTTCGCTGTGCAACAATCGAGGCATGGTCAAGTTTATTGAGAATATCGAACAATGTCCCCATTTTTCTATCAAGACGTTTTAACACAAACCGGCAGACGTCTTCAGGAAGCTCAAAACCACGGATACGTGCACGTAATTGAAGAGCCCATATTTTATCTTCATCGCTAAGTGGATGCAGCTTGTAGATTTGCCCCCAATCAAGGCGAGAGGCCAAATCCGGTAATTTCAACTCAATCTGCCGTGGGGGTCTATCACCCGTAATTAACAGGCAAGTACGGCCAATTTCTAAAATACGGTTATATAAATTGAAAATAGCCATTTCCCATTCTTCATCACCCGCTATACATTGGATGTTATCGATACAAACCAATGATAAATGTTCCATGCCATCTAATACTTCAGGAACAAAATATGCACGTTTATCGAGTGGTACATAGCCTACAGCAACACCCTGTTCAGAAAGCTCAGCACATGCAGCATGCAATAAATGGCTTTTCCCACCACCTTCACGCGACCAATAATAGATATAGCTACCATGTGGTTGAATAATTGCAGACTGAATAGCAGACAACAACGCCCCATTCTCCCCGGCATAGAAGCTAGCAAAGGTTTCATCATCTGGAAGATATAGTGGTAATGAAAGCTGTGATGGTGTGTTCAGAAGCGCCTCTGGCTGTACAAATCAATTTTCATCTCCCAGTTTACCATAAAAAACGAGGAGAGATGAATAAGAACGGTTTCCAATTGCCGCCCAATATTTTGAGCGGCGTATTGAAAACAATGTGAATTATTTTTTATGACTATTAAGCTCTTGCACTTCTGATGTCACAAACTGTTTCTCAGGCCGGACAAAGGTAATAAAGCGGAATAACAATGCCATACAAATACCAACAATCGTAGCCAGTGCCATACCTTTAAGTTCTGCTTGACCAATATGGATCACCGCCCCACTGACACCAATAATTAAAATCACTGACGTCAAAATCAAGTTTTGCGGTTTGTTGTAATCCACTTTCGAATCAATTAGAACACGGATACCCGATGCACCAATTACCCCGTATAATAAGAGTGATACCCCACCCATCACCGGTACCGGCACTAATTGGATCGCCGCAGCTAACTTACCAATGCAAGAAAGTAATATCGCTATTACCGCTGCACCACCAATAACCCAAGTACTGTATACCTTAGTAATGGCCATAACACCGATATTTTCGCCATATGTCGTATTCGGCGTGGAACCAAAAAAACCAGAAATTACAGTAGAAAAACCGTTTGCAAACATAGAACGATGTAAGCCCGGTGTTTTCATCAAATCCCGTTCAACAATATTTGCAGTCACAACTAGGTGGCCAACATGTTCTGCAATTACCACTAATGCAGCAGGCAAAATGGTTAAGATAGCAAACCATTCAAAGCGTGGCGTATAAAAAGTTGGAATTGCAAACCAAGGTGCTTCGATTACGGGTGTAAAATCGACAATACCCATAAAGTAAGAAAGTGCATAACCAACTAAAAAACCAATTAGAATCGGAATGATAGATAAAAAACCACGAAAAACAACCGCACAAAGGATAGTTACAGATAATGTCGTCAGGGAAATGATTAGTGTATTGCTATCGACTGTGGCGCCATCTTTAGGCAATAAACCAGCCATACTTGCTGCTGTTTGAGCTAATTCTAAACCGATAACGGCAACAATCGCCCCCATAGCCGCGGGTGGGAACATCACGTTAATCCACCCCCTTCCCGCAACTTTAACAATCAATGCAACAAGACAAAACAATACACCACAAATAATAAAGCCACCCAGTGCCAATTCATAACCGAGTGGCAATAAAATCAATACCGGCGAAATAAAAGCAAAACTAGACCCTAAATAAGCAGGAATTTGCCCTTTACAGATAAATAAATACAACAGGGTGCCTATCCCGTTAAACAATAATATTGTTGCTGGGTTTACGCCAAACAGAATCGGTACGACAACGGTTGCGCCAAACATAGCAAATAAATGCTGGAAGCTCAGTGGTATGGTTTGGAGTAATGGCGGTCTTTCTTCAACACTGATGGTGCGACGTGTCATTTTATTTTATCCCCTTTTAGCAATTTTTTACTGAATTGGCTTATCACTTTAAATACAGTGGTTCTCTACGAATAAATCAAAAAAAAGCCGACTTCTCAGTCGGCTTATCATTATTTTGTACCAAATATCTTATCACCCGCGTCACCCAGACCCGGAACGATATAACCATCTTCATTAAGACGCTCATCTATGGAAGCGGTATATAATTCAACATCAGGATGTACAGCTTCTAAAGCTTTAATACCTTCAGGAGCAGCCACAAGCACAAGTATCTTAATTGACGTACAACCTGCATTTTTTAACAAGTCGATAGTCGCAATCATTGAACCACCCGTTGCTAGCATTGGGTCAACAACGAGTGCCATACGCTCTTCAATGTTGGAGGCGAGTTTTTGAAAATAGGGAACTGGTTGTAGTGTTTCTTCATCACGATAAACACCAACCACACTGATACGTGCACTTGGAATACTGTCTAACACACCATTCATCATACCAATACCTGCACGGAGAATTGGTACTACAGTGATTTTCTTACCTTTAATTTGTTCTATTTCTACAGGACCACACCAACCATCGATAGTCACTTTTTCAGTTTCAAGGTCAGCGGTTGCTTCATAAGTCAGTAGGCTACCAACCTCTGAGGCCAGTTCACGAAAGCGTTTAGTGCTTATATCATGATCTCGCATCAGGCCGAGTTTATGTTTAACGAGAGGGTGGTTTACCTCAACGATCTTCATGGTTTTCTCCTACTATTTAAGACGTCGGCGGACAAAAAAATCGCCGGATTATACCTCTTTTAGCTACGATTGCCACTAGATTACCCTTGACTTTGGTCAAAACAACAACAATTAGACCCATTTTTTTCATATTATAGCTTATCTCAGCTAAGTTGATATTTGATAAACAGCAATCACCATCTCCGTGACCTCATTTCTTTTGGCTGATGTTTATTTACTGAATATTGTCATTTCTTTTCCCCTGACAATGACAAAAATTTTCATTGATAAAGCTATCGCAAACGTTTGCCTAGCCTGTTAGAATAATGCTAATGAAGTTAATTTTCTCAAAATGTAATTGCCTTGGGGGCCGTAGTGACTGATAAAACCTCTCTTAGCTATAAAGATGCCGGTGTCGATATTGATGCAGGTAACGCCTTGGTTGAACGTATTAAAGGTGTGGTAAAGGAAACTCGCCGTCCAGAAGTCATGGGCGGGCTTGGGGGGTTCGGCGCATTATGTTCCCTGCCTCAAAAATATCGTGAACCTGTACTCGTATCAGGTACTGACGGTGTAGGCACAAAATTACGTCTAGCAATGGATTTAAAACGCCATAATACTATTGGTATTGACTTGGTTGCGATGTGTGTCAATGACCTAATCGTTCAAGGTGCTGAGCCACTGTTTTTCCTCGATTATTATGCAACCGGTAAACTTGATGTCGACACTGCGGCAAGCGTTATCACTGGTATCGCAGAAGGCTGTAAACAATCAGGCTGTGCATTAGTTGGCGGCGAAACAGCAGAAATGCCCGGCATGTACCATGGGGAAGATTACGACGTTGCAGGTTTCTGTGTCGGTGTCGTCGAACGCTCCGAGATCATCGATGGCAGCAAAGTCAGTGCAGGGGATGCATTAATTGCCTTAGCCTCAAGTGGTCCTCATTCAAATGGTTATTCTTTGGTACGTAAAATTTTAGACGTTAGCCAAACTAATCCGGAAACCACACAATTAGACGGTAAACCTTTAGCTGACCATTTATTAGAACCAACCCGTATTTATGTTAAAAACGTATTAGAACTGATTGCTAACCGTGATATTCATGCAATCGCACATATCACAGGGGGTGGTTTCTGGGAAAATATTCCTCGTGTATTACCTGATAACACCCAAGCAATTATTGATGGAAATAGCTGGCAATGGCCTGCTGTCTTTGACTGGCTACAACAAGCTGGTGATGTCAGTACCCACGAAATGTACCGCACTTTTAACTGCGGTGTGGGCATCATCGTCGCCTTACCACCAAGTGAAGTTGAAGCTGCTTTAGCATTATTAACCCAACTTGGTGAAAAAGCTTGGCAAATTGGTACTATTGGTGAGCTTCCTGTGGGGGAAGAGCAGGTTGTGATCCGCTAATGAAGAAAATTGTTGTTCTCATTTCAGGCAGTGGTAGTAATTTGCAGTCATTAATTGATAGCTGCCATTCAGGGGAAATTGATGCTCAAATTGCCGCGGTTGTGAGCAACCAAGGCAACGCTTATGGTCTTGTCCGTGCACAGAAGGCTGGGATACCCGCCTTCTACCTTGATGCGACACAATATACCGACCGCCAAGCTTATGACACCGCCCTGTTAGAATATATTGAACAATACCAGCCAGATTTAATTGTTCTAGCTGGTTTTATGCGGGTTTTAACTGCACCTTTCGTTAATCACTTTACGGGGAAATTGCTCAATATCCACCCTTCTTTATTGCCCAAATACCCTGGGTTACACACTCATCGGAAGGCGCTGGAAAATGGCGATAAAGAACATGGTACATCCGTACATTTTGTTACAGAACAGCTTGACGGTGGGCCTGTAATTTTACAAGCCAAAGTACCTATTTTCACTGGTGATACCGAAGAACTTCTTATTGAGCGCGTAAAAACGCAAGAACATACCATTTACCCAATCGTTGTTGAATGGTTTATTAGTGGCCGTTTGTCGATGCACGATGGTAACGCGTTATTAGACAACCAAATTTTACCACCGAATGGTTATTCTATTGCATCATCAACGCTATAATTTATATTGTTAGCTAAGGGCGGAGTTTCCGCCCTTTTCTCTTTTATTTTTAGCGGTTAATCAAATCCCTCTGCATAAAGTGAACTATTCTTCAACAAGGAGTAGATCTGTCTGTGCTGTGTCATTATTTTATCGAAAAACCATGTTATCCTAGACGCAACGTTTTTATAAATAACATTTTACTCACTAACTTAGAGGTGTTTTATGACTACCGGGCAAGTTCATCCGTTTAGGTTGCGCCCACTTGAACGTGAAGATTTAGCATTTATTCATCAACTTGATAATAATGCCAGTGTTATGCGTTACTGGTTTGAAGAGCCTTATGAGGCCTTTGTTGAGCTAAGCGATCTTTACGATAAACATATTCATGACCAATCCGAACGGCGCTTTATTGTTGAGAATGATAGCGAAAAAGTGGGTTTAGTTGAGCTTGTTGAAATTGACTATATTCACCGTCGCTCTGAATTCCAAATTATTATTGCACCAAGCCATCAAGGTCGTGGCCACGCAAGTCGTGCAGCAAAGCTTGCAATGGACTATGCTTTCTCTGTATTAAATTTATATAAACTTTACCTAATTGTTGATAAAGAAAATATCAAAGCTATCCATATTTATAATAAACTAGGCTTTCATACTGAAGGTGAGTTGATTGACGAATTTTTCGTAAATGGGCGCTACCACACGGCTATCCGCATGTGTATTTTCCAGCATCAATATTTTGCGATGAAACAACAGTCTGCTAACCCAGAAAGTGTTGTTGCTCAAGATAAAGCGATTAAACAACATATTTAGTTAGCTGGCTGAAATCAAAGCCTTAAAAAGTAACAAGCGTCTAATACGGAGTTATAATGTCCCAAGAACGTCTCTATCATGAAAAAGAGTTAAGCTGGCTATCTTTTAACGAGCGCGTTTTACAAGAAGCAGCCGATAAGCGTAACCCTCTTATTGAGCGTATGCGTTTTTTGGGCATTTACTCCAATAACTTAGATGAGTTTTATAAAGTTCGTTTTGCTGATGTGAAACGCCGGATTTTAATCAATGAAGAACGCGGCTCAGCAAGTGGTGCCCGTCACTTATTAAAGCGCATCCAATCTAAAGTTGCCAAACAGGAACAAGAGTTTGACGTTCTGTATAATGATTTGTTACTTGAGATGGCTCGTAACCAAATATTTTTAATCAATGAACGGCAAATTTCCCCACGTCAGCAGATTTGGTTACGTCAGTATTTCCGGCAAAATCTACGCCAGCACATCACCCCCATTTTAATCAATCCAGATACTGATTTAGTCGAGTTTCTGAAAGACGATTACACCTATCTTGCGATAGAAATCATTAATGGTAACCACATTCAATACGCCTTATTAGAAATTCCATCTGATAAAGTTCCAAGGTTTGTTAACTTACCACCAGAAAAGCCGAAAAGACGTAAATCAATGATATTAATTGATAATATCTTACGTTATACCCTCGATGAAATTTTTAAAGGTTTTTTCGATTATGATGAGCTCAACGCCTATTCGATGAAAATGACCCGTGATGCCGAATATGACATCGCCTCAGAAATGGAATCGAGCTTGCTTGAGATTATGTCTTCAACGTTAAAGCAACGTTTAACCGCAGAGCCAGTTCGTTTTGTGTATCAACGTGATATGCCTGATGAAATGGTTGCTTTGTTACGTGAAAAATTGGGGTTATCTAATGACGACTCGGTCATTGCAGGTGGGCGCTATCATAACTTTAAAGACTTTATTAACTTCCCTAATGAAGGGAATAAAAACTTATTAAACAAACCTCTACCAAGGTTACGTCACCGCTGGTTTGATAATTTCCGCAATGGCTTTGATGCTATTCGAGAACGTGATGTACTGCTGTATTACCCTTATTATACCTTTGAGCATACTTTAGAATTACTGCGTCAGGCTTCCTTTGACCCTAATGTATTGTCGATAAAAATCAATATTTACCGTGTTGCGAAAGACTCTCGCATCATTGATTCCGTGATCCACGCCGCCCATAACGGTAAAAAGGTCACCGTAGTCGTTGAACTGCAAGCACGTTTCGATGAAGCCGCTAATATACATTGGGCTAAAAGACTAACCGAAGCGGGTGTCCATGTTATTTTCTCTGCCCCTGGCCTGAAAATTCATGCGAAATTATTTATCATTTCACGTATGGAAGAAGGCCAAATTATCCGCTATGCCCATATTGGGACAGGTAATTTTAATGAAAAAACCGCTCGGTTATATACCGACTATTCATTACTCACCGCTAACGAACAAATCACTAATGAAGTGCGCCGAGTATTTAGTTTTATTGAAAACCCGTACCGCCCAGTCACCTTTGACAACTTAATGGTCTCACCACAAAATACTCGCATTAAATTAATGGCTTTAATTGACCAAGAAATAGCCAATGCACTTTCGGGGCTTCCAAGCGGCATTACATTAAAAATTAATAATTTAGTTGATAAAGAACTCACTGATAAACTGTATGATGCCTCTAATGCAGGGGTTAAAATTCGTTTATTAGTCCGTGGCATGTGTTCTTTAGTGGCAGGTCAATCGGGGTACAGCGAAAATATTCAAGTCACCAGCATCGTTGACCGCTTTCTTGAACATGACCGCGTCTATGTTTTCACTAATGCAGGGGACGAAAAAGTGTTTATTTCATCAGCGGATTGGATGACTCGTAACATAGACTATCGTATTGAAGTTGCAGTGAGTTTAGTTGATCCTCATTTAAAACAACGTGTTTTAGATATTCTTGAATTGCAATTTAGCGATACAGTAAAAGCCCGTTATGTTGACAAAGATTTGAGTAATCATTATGTTCCTCGCGGAAATAAGCGAAAAATACGTTCTCAACTTGCTGTTTATGAATATTTAAAATCACTTGAAACACCAGATACCAGAGCTTGATACTATGCCAATAACTTCAACATCATCACCAAGGCCACAAGAAATTGCGGCAATAGATTTAGGCTCAAACAGTTTTCATATGGTCATCGCACGTGTTGTCAATGGGGCATTACAAGTGCTCACCCGCCTTAAAAAGCGTGTCCACCTTGCTGATGGGCTGAGTGATACCAACGAACTCAGTGAAGAAGCAATGGAACGAGGGCTTTCTTGTTTAGCTTTATTTGCAGAGCGTTTGCAGGGTTTTTCGCCTGATAATGTTTGTATTGTTGGCACCCACTCATTACGCGTTGCAACCAATGTGAAGCAGTTTTTGCAACGCGCCAAAGAAATTATCCCCTATCCCATTGAAATTATTTCAGGCCAAGAAGAAGCAAGGCTAATTTTTATGGGAGTTGAGCACACCCAGCCGGAGAAAGGTCGCAAGCTTGTTCTTGATATCGGGGGCGGCTCTACGGAAATCGTTATCGGTGAAAAATTTGAGCCACTACTCATTGAAAGCCGCAGAATGGGTTGCGTCAGTTTTGCTCGCACTTACTTTCCAAACGAAACCATTTCCCCTGATTTTTTTAATCGTGCTTATCTTTGCGCCTGTTTAAAATTAGAAAGTACGGCTATTTTATTTAAAAAATACACATGGGATGTTGCAATGGGGGCTTCTGGCACAATTAAAGCAACACATAGTGTATTACAAGAACTTGGCTATAAAGACGGTATTATTACTCGAGAACGACTGGCTGAAATTAAACAAATGGCGTTGAAATATAAGTCATTTAGCGCATTGAACATTCCCGGCTTGTCCAACGAGCGCAAGCAGGTTTTCGTTCCAGGACTGGCTATTTTATTGGCTGTATTTGATTCATTAGATATTAAAGAATTACGGTTATCCGATGGTGCTTTACGTGAAGGGGTTCTGTATGAAATGGAAGGCCGTTTTCGCCACCAAGATATCCGTCAACGCACTGCATTAAGCCTTGCCGAGCACTATAATATTGATAGAGAACAAGCAAAGCGCGTTCTAAAAACCATGGAAGAGCTGTATTACCAGTGGGGTCAGCAAAACCCCAAACAGCTTAATCCTCAATTAGAATCTATTTTGATTTGGGCAGTTATGCTGCATGAAGTCGGGTTAAGTATTAATCATAGTGGCATGCACCGCCATTCTGCCTATATTTTACAAAACACTAACCTACCCGGTTTTAATCAAGAGCAGCAATTATTATTAGCCACGCTAGTCCGTAATCACCGTCGAGCCATAAAATATGACGATATTCCCAAATTTAATCTGTTTAAAAGAAAACAATTTATGCCGCTAATTCAAATCTTGCGGCTTGCCATATTATTAAATAACCAACGCCAATCAACAACAACCCCGACTTCATTACGAATAGAAACAGATGAAGGCCACTGGGCACTCTATTTACCAGAGGAATATCTCGTGCAGAATGCCTTGATGGCCCTGGATTTAGAAAAAGAAAGTGATTATTGGGAGGATGTTCCTGGTTGGTCATTACGTATTAGTGCGGAAACCAAGTAACTTACGCCATTATTGTAGTGATTTCTTCTGATTTTATTGGTTGATTACTGTGAAATCACTGCCTATTTAATTCAACTGTTTGAAATATTATTTAAATGGGCGACAATAATGATAATAAATTTCGTCCCCTCGTAGGCGAATTAATATAAAGCGCTGTGCGCTGTTATTGCTTTAAGGATTAAAATGTCACAACCTGCTTTCTCAATCGATGCGGTACCAACAGTAAACCCGCACTCACAAAAACTGGCGCATATCCGCCAGCAAATTCTGACGTTATTTTTAGACGACGAAGAGTTCGTCCATGCACTTGTTGAAAATGATCAACACGTCAGTATTGATGACAAAGCAATTAGTGAAAAAATCAATACTGTAAAAGAGTTACTTCTTGACCTGCACACCGCTGATATCGCGGATATTTTAGAGATGCTCCCATACGATGAGCGTCTCGCACTATGGCGCCTTGTTGATAATAACGAACGCGGTGAAGTGCTAGTTGAAGCCTCTGTTTCTGTCTGGGACAGTCTAATCAAGGATATGTCAGATAGAGAACTTCTGCGCGCAGTTGCTAACCTGCATGTTGATGAGCAAGCTTATATCGCGGAACACTTACCCCGCGATACGATGCGTAGATTGCTAACCTATTTAGAACCCAGCTTACGTAGCCGCATCCGAGAAGTCTTGCAATACGCAAAAGATAGCGTTGGGCAAATGATGGACTTTGAGTTCGTCACCGTCCGTCCAAATGTCGCATTAAAAACGGTTCAACGTTATCTACGGCAACGAGGCAAAATCCCAGAAGCAACGGATAAAATTTTCGTTGTAGATAACAATAATTATCTACAAGGTGAATTACCATTAACCACGATTTTAACACAATCACCCGATAAAATCGTTGCTGAGGTCATGCGAACAGACACCGTCACCTTCTTACCCGATGAAAAAGGCGAAGATGCAGCAAGCGCGTTCGAACGCTATGACTTAATTTCCGCCGCTGTCGTAGACAGCAATGGCTTGTTAATGGGCCGTCTCACCGTTGAAGATATCGTTGATAACATCAGCGAAGAAAATGATAACAGTATTCGTCGTATGGGGGGGTTAAGTCCTGAAGAAGATGTCTTTGCTCCCGTAGGCCAAGCAGTCAAAACCCGTTGGACATGGCTTGCTATCAATTTATGTACCGCCTTTGTCGCTTCCCGAGTTATCGGGGTGTTCGAAGATACGATTTCCCAATTAGTTGCCCTCGCCACTTTAATGCCTATCGTCGCTGGTATTGGCGGTAATACAGGTAACCAAACTATCACTATGATTGTCCGTGCTATAGCGCTTCACCAGATTCAAAGCGGTAGTTTCTCTTTCTTAATGCTCAGGGAGCTTGGCGTTGCCTTTATTAATGGTATTGTTTGGGGAGGTATAATGGGTGTCGTTACCTACTTCCTCTATGGCGATATTGCGATGGGAGCAGTCATGACACTGGCTATGGTTCTAAACTTATTAATGGCCGCGATTATGGGTGTGCTTATCCCGCTAATCATGATAAAACTAGGTAAAGACCCTGCTATTGGCTCCAGTGTGATGATCACTGCAATTACAGATACAGGCGGTTTCTTTATTTTCCTAGGCTTAGCCACCCTTTTCTTAGTTTAGCTGTCTCTATGCATGTCCAGTTACCTTTCTGGGCATGCGTCTTTATCACTAGTAATCCCTTTCTTTAATACATTTCAAATTGTTAACTTTTAGTCACTGTCGGCTCTTTAGTCATGTTCATTTTTGCTAAAGATGTTTAGTTAGAATAATGACTATTTAGGATCACAGTATTTCCCTAGCAACTCTTATAATATTTTTTGTTATTCAAAAACGTAAGAAATTATTAAATTAATATTAATTAGCTAAATAAAACCCTGTTTTCGATATACGATATTCTGCAAATTTCATAATATTAACATCATATAAGGCTATTCACTGCCAGAGTGGGCGCTTAATTTAACTAATAGCAACTAACCAGAATATGATTCTTGTTTTTAGTGCCGAGGTTTACAAAATATAGAATTTCCTGCTATAAATAGCATATGCAAAAAGATACTGTGTATTAAACTAAGTTATACCCATCCAACGTTTATGCCTCTTATCTGCACCCAATAAATATGATTAACTCATTATTTTGAGCAACTGCTTGTTATCTTGAATTTATCCTATACTGATATTTCAAGTATTTTAGAAGGAAAGTGTTATGACATCGCAACCAGCCAGCCAACCCTCGGCGCGGCCCTTGGGTAAAGAAGATTATAAAACATTAGGTTTATCCTCTTTAGGGGGTACGCTTGAGTTTTATGATTTTGTTATTTTCGTTTTTTACGCAAAAATTATTTCTCAGCTATTTTTTCCTGGGGATAACGAATTCCTTGCGTTAATGGCTACTTTAGGGTTGTTTGCTGCTGGTTACCTAGCTCGCCCACTTGGTGGGATTATTATGGCCCATTTTGGGGATAAAATTGGTCGTAAGAAAATGTTCACCTTAAGTATTTTCTTAATGGCATTCCCTACCTTTGTAATCGGTTTCCTGCCAACCTTTGAAACAATTGGTGCAGCAGCACCGTTATTACTATTATTGATGCGTATTATGCAAGGTGCTGCCATTGGTGGGGAAATGCCTGGGGCTTGGGTGTTTATTGCCGAACATACCCCTAAACAACGTTATGGCTTAGGGGTTGGGACATTAACGTCAGGTATTACAGGTGGTATTTTACTTGGTTCTATCGTGGCCATTATTATTGAGCGTTCTTATACCACTACTGAAGTCCACGACTTTGCATGGCGTATACCGTTTATTCTCGGGGGTATTTTTGGCTTTATCTCCGTGTATTTGCGCCGTTTTTTACAAGAAACCCCTATATTTAAAGAGCTAGCCGCGAAAAAAGCATTATCTCAAGAGTTACCCGTCAAAACGGTCATTAAATCACACAAACAAGCTTGTATGATTACCGCCGCGCTAACTTGGTCCTTATCAACAGCGATTGTTGTCACTATTTTGATGACCCCAGATGTCGTTTTAAAAGGGATCTACAATATTGACCGCAATATTGCATTGCAAGCCAACTGTGCTGCGACATTGACCTTAACTTTAGGCTGTATTTTCTGGGGATGGTTAGGCGATAAAACAGGGACTCGGACATCCATGACATTGTCTTGGGGTGGTTTAGCTGTTACCGCGATTTATTTCTATTCATCGTTATCTTCAGATATTTCAGCAACTAGCTTAATTTTTAACTATGGCTTAATGGGCTTCTTTGTAGGTGCGATTGCAACAACGCCTATTATCAGCACGCGTGCATTCCCACCTGAAATCCGTTATTCAGGGCTGTCATTTGCTTACAATGTTGCTTATGCAATTTTTGGTGGTTTGACCCCAATTCTGACGGGGGCATGGTTACAACAGTCCCATATGGCACCTGCATACTATGTTGCTGGTGTATCGCTATTAGCTGTAGCGGTCGCATTTTTACCTCTTTCATGGAAAGGCTGGACGGCAAACAACCAAGATAATGAAAGCCATTCAACAGTTTTAAATACGAGTACGACACCGTAATTAAATCGTTAACTTTCAAACGGTCTGATGTACGTATCTTGGCGTCAGACCGTTTCTATTTATTGCATCTTACTATATATCTAGACCAATAGTTTGATCTAGTTTAACACCCTGTATCAAACCTGCATTAACGCTACTCGATTCTAAATGATTACTACTTGATGAACCATCTTCCTTAAAAGCGCTTATATATGAAGCCATGATTTGTTCGCATTCTTTAGATTCTTCAGCTGTCATTGCCCCTATCTCGGGATAGTTAAATTTATTTCTTACAATCAACTCTTTAATATTTTTTTCTGTTTTTGCTATTTGTTGTTTAAGGTCTCTTTTTTTTCCAGATAACGATAGGATTTTATCCATTAGCTCATCATTCTTAGCTCCACTCGATATATATTTTAATATTACCATTTTCACTATTATATCTATCTCTACTTTTTTAAAATCATCATTCAACATTTTATATTTGAAAAGCTCATCCCCGAAGTAGTCAACACCGCTATAGCTGCCCTCCTCCTCAAGTTTTACAATATCCTTTTTTTCTGCTAGTAACGTGTTAATTAGCCAAACTTCTTTATCATTAAGATTCTGTTCAGTATTTAATATTTCCAATGTTAAAGATTTAATTTCTGGGAATTGCACTGCTGCCTTACTATGATATTCACTCATATTTTTCACCCTATCATCATAATATTTTTGGGTGTCAACTTTAAAATCAAAGGGGTTTGATACTATTTCATTTGGGAAGTGATGGTCACTATCACTGCAGCAGAGTTGCTTTTGGGTTATCATAATAACATCATTTATATAATGCTTTATATTATAGGTGTTCTCTACGAATTGTACTTTATTTTTATAGCTATACTTAATATCTTCCAAATAGCTTGCCATTCTTGGAGCGTATATATCCTTCTTTGTAGGTATATTAGCGAAATTTTTTATAGTTTCGTTTATATATTCCTCAAAGTGCATAGGTGTTTTTGATATGATTTTTATAAAACCGTTCATATTCTCCTTATTAGACTGAGGCATTTTTTGTATAACATCTGTAATTTTTTCTATATAGCCATTGTATGTTTTGATATATTCTTCTATTAATGCTTCACTTTTTTTCTCTAGCTTTAGTTGAAGAGCATCTAGTTTAGATTTTATATCAATTCGTCTATTTATCTTTCTACGTAACAGTTCAAGATCAATTGTTTTTTCATACTGGTTCACTGTTTTTTTTAACTGTTCTGTTCTAATTTTAACTAAATTCATATATTCTCCCTATAGATAAATAATTAAATGGCCCCTAATTTAATTTGATATTAATTTTAGGGACCATTTTGTTAATACTAACTACAGCGTTGCAATAGGTAATTCAAGTGCATAATGAATATATTTAAATCCACTATCTTGATTTACAGAGATGACTTCATCCTGCAAAAGGCTATTTGATGCAGAAACCAAAGCATCGCTTTGTACAGAGGTTTCAATATCTAATAAATTAACCTTACCAAGCATAGCCAATATTTCTTGTGCTTCAGAACCTATTATTTCCACTTCAGGAGTATTAATTTTATAATTCTCGGTATGGTTAGACTCCACATTTTTATTTACTTGTGTTGATACATTTAAATTTTGAACCTGAGAGAATATTCCTTTCACTTCTGAAGTAAGCATTTCTACCTCTTCTGTGCCGGAAACTTGTGCTGCAAAAGTTTTAGTGTCATAAATGATATCTGATAAAATTGAATTATTGTATAAAACCATTGATTAATTCCTTTTAATATATACAGTTATTAAATTTCTAGACTCTTTTCAAAGAGTGAGCAAACGTTATTATTTTTATATTAATTAAACTAATTTTTAATTAATATAAAAATAATTAATTCATTTACAGATCAAACTTGTAAGTTTTATTAGATTGATTTTTAATGTTTTTTTGGGGTTTTGTTGTTTTTGGAGAATGTCCTAAAATTGTTCTATGCTTAACAATTAATCACTATATGCAGCAAAGCAAACATAAATTGACACTTATTCATATTTCCTCCATTTTTCTTTGTACCTATCACGTTAAACTATTAATATGCCTAACTAACTCTTTTCAGTTAGTTTTTTTGCTCTAAAAACTCACTGAGCTTCCTTTTTTGTATTGAGCGACCAACCCAAAATGAATAAACAAAATTGCCGTAAAACATTGACTCGTTCTACTATTTTCGTTGCTATCCTTGTTGCAGCCGGAGCCTCTTGGTATTTTTATCAACAATCACAACAATCTGAAGCGCCTAATGCCAGTAACGTGGCAAAACCTAATTCACAACGCAGCGCCATGGGACGTCCACCTAGGGTACTCGCCCCTGTCCAATTTGCACTGGCAGAGCAAAAAGAGGTACCACGTTTTCTATCGGGGCTCGGTACAGTTCAAGCCGCTAATGTTGTCACCGTCACTAGCCGCGTTGAAGGCCAACTGATGCAGCTTTATTTTACTGAAGGTCAACATGTCAATGCCGGTGATTTACTGGCTCAAATAGACCCTCGTCCATTTGAAGTTCAGCTTTCACAGGCGCAAGGACAACTTGCTAAAGACAAAGCAACGTTAGCCAATGCACAGCTAGATTTGACTCGCTATCAAAAACTTGCTGGCAGTAACGTTATTTCACAACAAGAATTAGACAACCAAAAAGCGGCCGTTTTGCAAGCTCAAGGGAGTATTAAAGTCGATCAAGCCGCGGTGGATAATGCAAAATTACAATTAGCTTACAGTAAAATCACAGCGCCAATTTCTGGACGAGTTGGCCTAAAACTTGTTGATGTCGGTAATTTTATTCCCTCAGGAACTTCAACTCCGATTGTTGTGATCACTCAAACGCAACCCGCTGATGTGCTATTCGCTTTACCAGAAGGGGATATTCCTGCTATCCAACAAGCTCAATCTTCAGGTCAAAAAGTTTTAATCGAAGCTTGGGATAGAAATAATATTGCCCTGATCGCTAGTGGTGAATTATTAAGTACCGATAACCAAATTGATGCCGCCACCGGAACATTAAAAATTAAAGCCCGCTTCACGAATGAAGATGAAACATTATTTCCTAATCAATTTGTTAATATAAAAATGCAAGTCGAAACCTTGCAAGATGCCGTGGTCATCCCAACTGCCGCACTACAAATGGGTAACGATGGCCATTATGTCTGGGTTTTAAGTGACGATAATAAAGTCAGTAAACACGCTGTCACTGTTGGGATGCAAGATAGCCAGCAAGTGGTTATCGAAAGTGGGCTAGCCGCAAATACCAAAGTGATTACGGATGGTGTTGATAAACTGACTGATGGCACCACCGTAGAAGTCGTTAACCCTGAGAACATTGCAAAAAAATCCCAAACGCCTCGTAAAGATAAACCAAATAGCGCGGAGAAAGCGTAATGCAGCCTGAAATGCCAAAAGGCGGTGGTCCTTCTCGCTTATTTATTTTACGCCCTGTCGCCACGACATTATTCATGGTGGCTATTTTACTCGCAGGGATCATTGGCTATCGTTTTTTACCTGTTTCGGCGCTTCCAGAAGTCGATTACCCAACAATTCAAGTCGTTACACTCTACCCAGGCGCCAGCCCAGACGTGATGACCTCTGCGGTCACCGCCCCTCTGGAAACTCAGTTTGGCCAGATGTCAGGCTTAAAACAGATGTCATCGCAAAGTTCAGGCGGTGCATCGGTAATCACGTTAATGTTCCAACTCACCTTACCTTTAGAGGTTGCGGAGCAAGAAGTTCAAGCCGCGATAAACTCAGCGAGTAGCCTATTACCTTCTGATCTGCCTTATCCACCAATTTATAATAAGGTTAACCCAGCTGATCCACCGGTTTTAACCTTAGCGGTTACCTCTGATGCGATGCCGTTAACACAAGTTCAAGATATTATCGAAACACGTATTGCACAGAAAATTTCCCAAGTTAATGGTGTAGGTTTAGTGACACTAGCCGGTGGTCAACGCCCTGCGGTACGGGTAAATTTAAACCCACAAGCCATGGCAGCAAAAGGCTTAGATAGCGAAACTATTCGCCTAGCAATTAATAACGCGAATGTTAACTCTGCAAAAGGGAGTTTTGATGGCCCGACCCGTGCAGTCACTTTGTCTGCTAATGACCAAATGAAATCCCTTGATGATTACCGCAAACTTATTGTGGCTTTTCAAAATGGTGCTCCTGTCCGACTTGGTGATATTGCGACCATAGTACAAGGTGCTGAAAATGCCTATTTAGGTGCTTGGGCTAACAATCAACAAGCTATTGTTATTAATGTACAGCGCCAACCCGGTGCTAACGTTATTGAAACGACAGATACTATCCGTGCCTTATTGCCTGAGTTAATTGAAAGTTTACCTAAATCAGTGAATGTCGATATTCTAACGGATAGAACCAGTACTATCCGTGCCTCGGTCAGTGATGTTCAGTTTGAGTTAATGTTGGCAATCGCCCTTGTTGTAATGGTAATTTACCTGTTTTTGCGCAATGGGATAGCCACATTGATCCCAGGAATTGCGGTGCCACTTTCCTTAGTTGGTACTTTCGCAGTGATGTATTTCTGCGGTTTCTCTGTCAATAACCTCACGCTGATGGCCCTGACTATTGCGACAGGGTTTGTCGTCGATGATGCAATTGTGGTAATCGAAAATATTTCCCGTTACCTTGAACAAGGAGATAAACCCTTAGTGGCGGCATTAAAAGGCGCAGGGGAAATCGGTTTTACCATTATCTCCCTCACCTTTTCATTAGTGGCTGTGTTAATTCCATTATTATTTATGGGGGATATTGTTGGTCGACTATTCCGCGAATTTGCCATTACCCTTGCCGTCGCAATTTTAATTTCTGCGGTGGTTTCTCTGACTTTAACACCGATGATGTGTGCTCGCTTATTAAAACCTGAATCGCAACATAAACATAACCGTTTTGAATTAGCCTGTGAGCGTTTTTTTGACCGTATGGTGGCCGGTTATGCGATTTGGCTAAAACGTATTCTAAATCACCAATGGTTAACCCTGTCAGTTGCTGTGGGCACCATGGTATTGACCGTATTGCTTTATATGTGGATACCGAAAGGTTTTTTCCCATTGCAAGACAGTGGAATTATCCAAGGTTCAATTGAAAGCCGCCAATCTATCTCGTTTGCGGCAATGGCACAAAAACAACAAGAGGTCGTCTCTAAACTATTAGCCGACCCTGCCGTTGATAATGTCACCACCTATGTCGGCGTCGATGGCACCAATGCAACGCTTAATAATGCACGTATTCAGATTACGTTAAAACCACTAGATGACCGAGCAGATCGTGTCGTGGCAATTATTGACCGATTGCAACAATCAGCAGACAAAATTTCTGGCATCAATTTATATTTACAACCCATGCAAGACTTGACCATTGATACACAAGTGGCACGTACTCAATATCAATTTACCTTGCAAGCCGGTTCTTTAGATGAATTAGCAACTTGGGTGCCTCAGTTATTAACCGCGTTAGAGCAACAACCTGAGTTAGCCGATGTCAGTAGCGATTGGCAAAATAAAGGGTTAGTCGCTTATGTTAATGTTAATCGCGATACTGCCAGCCGTTTTGGTATCACTATGTCTGCAATTGACAATGCCTTATATAATGCATTTGGCCAACGCATGATCTCGACCATTTATACCCAATCTAATCAATATCGCGTCATTTTAGAGCATGATACCCAAACCCGTCAGGGGATGGATGCACTAAACGATGTTCGGTTAAAAGGGACTGATGGCGCGATGGTCCCATTAAGCACACTAGTCAATATTCAAGAAGGTACTGGCCCATTAGCGATTAATCACCTAGACCAGTTCCCTGCGGTTACCTTCTCATTTAACGTTGCCGAGGGTGCATCCCTTGAAGCCGCTGTTAATGCTGTCAAATACGCCGAATCGCAGATTGCCATGCCTAAATCCATTACCACACAATTCCAAGGCGCTACATTGGCTTTTGAAGCTGCATTAAGTAGTACTATTTGGTTAATTGCCGCAGCTATTATTGCGATGTATATCGTGTTAGGGATTTTGTATGAAAGCTTTATTCACCCTATTACCATTTTATCTACACTACCAACCGCTGGTGTTGGTGCACTACTCGCACTGATGATGGCGGGAAAAGACCTCGATGTCATTGCCGTTATTGGTATTATCTTATTGATTGGTATTGTTAAAAAGAATGCCATCATGATGATTGACTTTGCCCTTGCGGCAGAACGTGAAAAAGGGATGTCCCCTTATGATGCGATTTACCAAGCTTGTTTACTGCGTTTTCGCCCAATATTAATGACCACAATGGCTGCCTTGTTAGGTGCACTGCCATTAATGCTGAGCACGGGTGTCGGAGCGGAATTACGTCAGCCTTTAGGGATCAGTATGGTTGGTGGGCTTATCATGAGCCAAATTTTAACCCTATTTACTACCCCTGTGATTTATTTATTGTTTGACCGTCTTTCTCATTATTTTAAGCGACGCCGTCAAACCAATAAGGCGCAGGTGTCATAATGAAGCGCTTTTTTGCCCTGTTTGTCAGTCGCCCTGTCGCGACCACACTTATCAGCGTCGCCATAACCTTATGTGGCGCTTTAAGTTTTCTATTTTTACCTGTTTCCCCGTTACCCCAAGTAGATTATCCTGTGATAAACGTGACAGCGTCACTTCCCGGGGCTTCACCAGAAACAATGGCATCCTCCGTGGCTACTCCCCTTGAACGCTCTTTGGGGAGTATTGCAGGGATCAGCGAAATGACATCCAGTAGTGCTCTAGGGCGAACAACAATCACCCTTGAGTTCAACCTAGATAAAGATATCAATAATGCAGCGCGTGAAGTACAAGCTGCTATTAATGCTGCACAAACACTACTGCCCAGCGGTATGCCAAGTCGCCCACGCTATTATAAATCCAACCCATCTGATGCTCCGATTATGATCCTAACGATGACATCAGAAACGATGAGCACTGGTGAAATTTATGATATTGCTTCAACACGCCTCGCTCAGCGTATCGCACAAATCGAAGGAGTCAGTGAAGTGTCCGTTGGGGGCGGTTCACTCCCTGCTGTTCGTGTTGAATTAAACCCAACCGCCTTATTTAACCAAGGCGTCTCTTTAGATGCCGTCCGGTCTGCGATTAGCAGCGCCAATGTTCGTCAACCTCAAGGGTATATTAATGATGATGAAAAACGCTATCAGGTACAGACGAACGATGAACTAAAAAAAGCGGCAGACTATCGCCCTATTATTGTTCACTACCGTGATGGTAATGCCGTCCAATTGAGTGATGTTGCTAACGTTAAAGATTCTATTGAAAACATTCGTGCGGCGGGTATGGCTGATGGCAAACCCGCTATTTTAATTGTTATACGCCGTGAAGCGGGTGCCAATATTATTGAGACAGTTAACCGCATACGCGCTGAATTGCCTGAATTCAATGACATGATCCCCGCCGCTATTGACTTAAAAGTCGCACAAGATAGAACGCCGACTATCCGTGCATCTTTAGCAGAAGTCGAACGCGCTTTATTGATTGCCGTTGCCTTAGTTATTTTAGTTGTTCTGCTGTTCTTACGCTCAGGTAGAGCGACTTTGATCCCTGCGATTGCCGTGCCCGTTTCGCTGATCGGGACTTTCACTGCTATGTATTTATGCGGGTTTAGCCTTAACAACTTATCATTAATGGCACTGACAGTGGCAACTGGTTTTGTGGTTGATGATGCCATTGTGGTGTTAGAAAATATCTCTCGCCATATTGAAAATGGAACTAAACCCTTTATCGCCGCAATACGAGGCGTCCACGAAGTTGGATTTACCGTTGTCTCTATGAGTATTTCTCTGGTAGCTGTTTTTATTCCGCTACTGTTAATGGACGGCTTGGTCGGCCGCTTATTCCGCGAGTTTGCAATTACACTTGCCACCGCAATTGGGATTTCACTGGTTATCTCTTTAACACTGACGCCAATGATGTGCGCTTATTTGCTGAAGAAACGCGGTAGTAATATCAAAGCAAAGCATCGGGGATTTGGTCGAGTATTACTACGCCTACAAGAAAGTTACGCAGTGGCTTTAAACTGGGTATTAAATCATCGTCGTAGTGTTCTAGCAGTATTATTCGCGACTATTGGGCTCAATGTTTACTTATATATTACCGTGCCAAAAACCTTTTTCCCTGAACAAGATACTGGCCGCATTATGGGCTTTGTCCGCGCTGACCAAAGTATTTCTTTCCAATCCATGAAAGAAAAAATGACCCGCTTCATGCAACAAGTGAAAGATGACCCCGCTACCGATAATGTCACTGGTTTTACGGGTGGCAGCCGTGTGAACAGTGGTTTTATGTATATTTCATTAAAACCCCTTAGCGAACGCACTGAAAGCTCGGCTCAAGTAATCAACCGGTTAAGATTGAAACTCGCCAATGAGCCTGGGGCTAATTTATTTATGATGCCCGTTCAAGATATCCGTGTCGGTGGTCGACAAGCCAATGCCAGTTACCAATTTACCCTTCTTGCCGATGAGCTATCTGCTTTACGCGATTGGGAGCCTGCTATCCGTAAGGCATTAGGCGATTTGCCCCAATTAACCGATGTTAACTCAGACAAAGAAGACAAAGGCGCTGAAATGGCCATTACCTATGATAGGGATTTAATGGCGCAGTTAGGTATTGATGTTCGTGAGGCCAATAGTTTACTGAATAATGCCTTTGGCCAACGTCAAATCTCTACCATTTATGAAGCAATGAACCAATATAAAGTCGTGATGGAGGTCGCTCCTGAATACACCCAAGATGTCAGTTCCCTCGACAAAATGTTTGTGATTAATAATCAGGGACAAGCGATCCCCCTTTCCTACTTTGCGCGTTGGCAACCCGCCAATGCTCCATTAAGTGTTAACCACCAAGGGCTATCCGCTTCATCGACCATTGCATTTAACGTAGCCGATGGTTATACCTTGGATGACGCAATGGTCGAAATTGAAAAAACAATGACCGCCCTTGGCGTTCCTTCAACAGTCAGGGGGAGTTTTGCGGGTACCGCACAAATATTCCAAGAAACGCTAAAATCACAATTATTCCTCATTTTAGCCGCAATTGTTACGGTGTATTTAGTCCTGGGAATTTTGTATGAGAGTTATATTCACCCACTGACCATTTTATCAACACTGCCATCAGCAGGTGTAGGTGCATTATTAGCCCTAGAATTATTTGACACCCCATTTAGTTTAATCGCCTTAATTGGCATTATGTTGTTAATCGGTATTGTGAAGAAAAATGCCATCATCATGGTCGACTTTGCTATTCAAGCACAAAGAACCGCGGGACTTACCGCTCGTGAAGCCATATTCCGTGCTAGTTTGTTACGTTTTCGCCCAATACTCATGACAACATTAGCCGCAATTTTCGGTGCACTTCCACTGATGTTAGGTAGCGGTGACGGTGCTGAATTGCGCCAACCCCTTGGTATCACAATCGTCGGAGGGCTCATTATGAGTCAGCTACTGACTTTATTTACCACCCCCGTTGTATACCTAAGTTTTGATAGTTTAAGACAATATTGGCAACGTAAAAGAACAATTCCAACGGCAGTTAGTGGAGAGTAATCATGAAAATCAGGCTTAATAGTGTAAGTACCCGACTTTTTGTGGCTATTTTTGCTACCTGCCTGTTGTTAGTGGTGATCATGCACCAAGGTGTGCGTATGAGTTTCCAACATGGCTTTATTGATTATATTAAAGAAAACGATCAACAACGCCTCGAACTCGTCTCTGCGGCACTCGCTGATCAGTATGAAGAAACGGGTAACTGGCGCTTTCTCCTTAGTGATGAAAGGACATTCTTTCGCATTTTGAGATCGGTTGAGCATCAACAGCATCGTGGACCCATGCGCCAACGTTGGCGCACCATATTTTGGGTCTATGACACGCAAGATACTCTGATCTTTGGTCGGGACACCCCCTTACCGAACAAGGTACTCCGTGAGCCTATCATCATTAATAACGGTAATACTGTTGGCTGGTTAGTGGCGAGTTATGAAGATGGCATTAGCAGTGCACTGGACCGACGGTTTGATAGTAAACAAATGTATACTAGTTGGGTTATCGCTGGCTTATCACTATTTGTCGCACTGATAGCCACTATCTTTCTTGCCCGCAGCTTTTTAAAGCCTATCAAGCGCTTGTTAGAAGGTACCAACCAACTTGCCAATGGGGATTTTACCACTCGAGTACCTGATACAGGCCGTGATGAACTCGGCCAATTAGCAAAAGATTTTAACCATCTCGCTTCGACTCTTGAAAAAAACGAGCAAATGCGCCGTGATTATATGGCGGATATTTCCCATGAATTGCGCACACCGTTATCGGTGCTTCGTGGGGAACTTGAGGCCGTACAAGATGGCGTACGCCAAGCGACACCTGAAACCATTAATTCATTACTAAATGAAACTCAAACTTTAATTAAGTTAGTCAATGACCTGCACCAACTTTCCCTATCGGACAGGGGTTCGTTAGTTTACCGCAAGCAATCAACCGATATTATCCCATTGATTGAAATGGCTATTGGGCAAGCTCGTTGGCGCTTAGAAACAAGGCAATTAACCGTTGAAAAGCAATTAAGCGAACAAGCAATTATGTTTGCAGATCCAGACCGCATAACCCAATTGTTTTATAATTTAATGGAAAATAGCCTGCGTTATACCGACCCTCAAGGAAAAATAGTCATTAAGGTGACACAAGGCCCACATCAACTTTGTATTGTTTGGCAAGATAGTGCCCCCGGCTTAACCACTGAACAATGCCAGCACTTGTTTGAGCGTTTTTATCGTGCAGAAGGCTCACGAAATCGCGCAAGTGGTGGCTCCGGTTTAGGGCTTGCCATTTGCTATAATATTGTTGAAGCCCATAATGGGGAAATTACTGCCACCCCTTCTTCATTAGGCGGTGTAAAAATAACCATTAATTTACCTATTCAATCAAAGGATAAAGGCCGTGACCATGGTGGAAAATAGCAATTTGACCGTATTGATAGTGGAAGATGAACCTAAACTTGGGCAACTCCTTTATGATTACTTACAAGCTGCTAATTACCAGCCCGCGTTACTTTCGCGTGGTGATGAAGTGCTCCCTTACGTACAACAACATCAGCCCGCGCTCATTTTATTAGACCTGATGCTACCTGGCTTAGATGGTATTTCAATTTGCCGCGAATTACGTAAATTCAGTGATATCCCTATTATTATGGTCACCGCCAAAACAGAAGAAATAGACCGTTTATTAGGGCTAGAAATTGGCGCTGACGACTATATTTGTAAACCATTTAGCCCACGCGAAGTCGTTGCTCGTGTTAAAACGATTTTACGTCGCTGCCAACCTAACATTGTTCCGCCACAACACCAAACCAAACTGATTATTGATGAAAATGCATTTCAAGTTCGTTATGGCTCCCAGTTACTTGAGTTAACTCCTGCTGAATTTAGGTTACTGAAATTTATGTCTGATAATGCGGGAACGGTTTTTTCGCGCGACCAATTACTTGATATTTTGTATGACGATCACCGTGTTGTTACTGACCGTACTATCGATAGCCATGTAAAAAACTTACGCCGCAAATTAGAATCTCTTGATAGCGAAAAAACTTTTATACGTTCAATCTATGGTCTTGGTTATCGGTGGGATGAATACTAACCAATAGACATACTATTTTTGTGGGATATTTGGATTTTGACTGAAATAGAGTTAAAATCGCCATCCCTTAAAAACACTATCTCTCCCGAGTTAGTGCTGACTTGACATCAGATAGAGAATAACCATGTTTACACCAGAGCTTTTATCCCCTGCCGGTTCATTGAAGAACATGCGCTATGCCTTTGCTTATGGCGCAGATGCAGTATATGCAGGACAACCTCGTTATAGCTTACGCGTACGTAACAACGAGTTTAATCACGAAAACTTAGCCAAAGGTATCCAAGAAGCTCATGACCTTGGTAAGAAGTTTTATGTGGTCGTTAATATCGCCCCACATAATGCTAAATTAAAAACCTTTATTCGTGATTTAACCCCAGTCATTGAAATGGGCCCCGATGCGTTAATTATGTCAGACCCGGGTCTTATCATGATGGTACGCGAAGCCTTCCCTGCAATGGATATTCATTTATCCGTACAGGCCAATGCGGTTAACTGGGCATCGGTGAAATTTTGGCAACAAATGGGCTTAACACGCGTTATTTTATCCCGTGAATTATCACTCGAAGAAATTGCAGAAATCCGCCAGCAAGTCCCTGAAATCGAGCTTGAGGTTTTTGTCCACGGTGCATTATGCATGGCTTATTCTGGTCGTTGTTTGTTGTCTGGTTATATTAATAAGCGTGACCCAAATCAAGGCACATGCACTAATGCTTGCCGCTGGGAATATAAAGTTCAAGAAGGCAAAGAAGACGATGTCGGTAACATTGTTCATATCCATGAGCCGATCCCTGTCCAGAATGTCGCACCAACGCTGGGTGCTGGCGCACCAACCGATAAAGTCTTCATGATTGAAGAAGCTAAGCGCCCTGGGGAGTACATGACTGCCTTTGAGGATGAGCATGGTACTTATATCATGAACTCTAAAGACTTACGGGCGATTGAGCATGTTGAAAACCTCACTAAAATGGGTGTTCACTCGCTTAAAATTGAAGGTAGGACTAAGTCATTCTATTATTGTGCTCGAACAGCACAAGTTTATCGCCGTGCGATAGATGATGCTGTTGCCGGTAAACCTTTTGACCCGACTTTGCTCTCCACTTTAGAAGGGTTAGCACATCGCGGTTACACCGAAGGGTTCTTACGTCGCCATACTCATGACGCCTATCAAACCTACGAATATGGCTATTCCGTCTCCGACACCCAACAGTTTGTGGGTGAATTTACCGGTAAACGTGTTAATGGGTTAGCAGAAGTCGACGTTAAAAATAAATTTAGTGTCGGTGATAGCCTAGAAATAATGACACCTGCTGGCAATATTGTCTTTACCTTAGAAGCACTAACAAACCGCAAAGGTGACGCTGTTGAAGTCGCTCCGGGTAATGGTCATATTGTTTATCTACCAATTCCTGAAGATATCGACGTCAATTTTGGTTTATTGATCCGCAACCTTGCTGGTGCGACAACGCGAGACCCACATCAAACTCAGTCAGAAAACCACCTTGCGGGTTAGTTAGATAAAGATAGGTTTACTAAAGTATCCTATAATATACAAGCTAAGAATTTGAAGGTTATTTATTCAAATTCTTAGCTTTTTTTGCTAATAATACCGTTGTTCATTTCACTTTACATGCTCTTCTCATTTGATAATCATTCTCGTCATTGACATTTTCATTAAAAAGTGCACCTAATATCCAATTTTATGCAACAGATCACATCAATTGGCTATTCAATATCGTATAGTCACTCTCGAAAACGAAGAACTAGAAAGTCATAAAATAAGACTAGGAACCACCTCCTTGGCTGGCTCAATCTCCCTTGAGCTAGCCATTTCTTTTTTGTTATTTTTTCTCTTTCTCCTATAATGCTCTTGCTTTCTCTTTTTCTGTAACAAAATAAGCAAAACTCTTTTATACTTATTTTAAATATTAGCCGCATGGATAAATATTTATGAGTAAATATCAATCAGCTATGCTTATTCTTAATGGTAAACAATCTAATAACCCCGAATTACGCAAAGCAGTTGCTCACCTACGCGAAGAAGGCCATCAAATACAAGTGCGTATTCCGTGGGAAAAAACTGACACTCGCCAGTTTATCGCCCAAGGGATAGAAAAGGGTGTTGACACCATTATCGCGGCTGGAGGTGATGGCACCATTAATGCGGTTGCAAGCACGTTGATGCAATTCCCCTCAGAGACACGCCCTACTTTGGGTATACTCCCCATGGGGACGGCAAATGACTTTGCCACCAGCGCAAATATTCCTTTAGATGTTGAGGCCGCATTAGCACTTGCGATAAAAGGCAGGTCGGTCGCCATTGATATCATACGGGTTAATGAAAAGTATTATTTTCTTAACATGGCAACAGGCGGTTTTGGTACGCGGATCACCACAGAAACTCCCGAAGCGCTAAAATCTGCATTAGGCGGTGCGGCTTATGTCATTAATGGCCTATTTCGCCCTGACACTCTAAAAACAGATATTTGCCATATTGAAGGCAACAACTTTAGCTGGGAAGGCGAAACTTTAGTTATCGCTATTGGTAATGGCAAACAAGCAGGTGGAGGGCAACAACTTACCCCTCAAGCATTAATTAACGATGGTGCCCTTAATTTATTGATTATCCCTGCCAGAGACGTGATCCCCGCATTTTTCACCAATTTATTTTCAACCGATAAGAATGAGCATCTTATTGAAAAGAAACTATCATGGATTAAAATTTCCTCTCCCCATGACATGATACTAAACTTAGACGGTGAACCCCTTTCAGGGGATACATTTACGTTTAAAGTACAAGCTGGTGCAATACAATGCCGATTACCGCCGCAATGTAACTTATTAGCTTAATACAATGAATTAGCCCTTGAAGAAGGGCTTAGCAATCACCACCATGCATGGAAATGGTGTACAGGGCCGATCCCTGTTCCAACTTCCAAACTATCCGCTTTTTCTAACGCGGCCTGCAAATAGGCCTTTGCTTCTGTGACAGTCGTCTGCCAATCTGCATAACGAGGTCGTAATGCAGCTAATGCGGCGGACAATGTACACCCAGTACCATGGGTATTTTTCGTGTTAACACGAACAGAAGTAAACCGCCACTCACCTTCTGGGGTAATCAACCAGTCAGGGCTTTCTGCATCGCTTAAATGCCCGCCTTTCATTAATACCGCTTGGCAACCTTTTTGAAGTAACTTATAACCTTGAGCTAGCATTTGGCTTTCATTTTGCGCTATTTTTTCATCGAGCAATACAGCCGCTTCTGGCAAATTTGGTGTGATGAGTGAAACTAACGGAATTAACTGTTGCCTCAGTGAGTCAACCGCATCAGGTAGCAGTAATGGATCGCCACTTTTGGCTACCATTACAGTATCCAAAACAACATATGGAATATTATACTGTTTCAGAGCCTCAGCCACTACGGTGATGTTACGTTGATTAAACAACATACCAATCTTAGCGCTATCGATCCGGACATCACTAAGTACAGACTCTAACTGCGCTGCAACAAACTCAGCAGGCAAATCCTGTACTGATTGGACGCCTTTCGTATTCTGAGCCACTAATGCCGTCATCACACTGGTACCGTAGGCCTCTAATGCTGAGAAGGTTTTTAAATCGGCTTGAATACCTGCCCCACCAGATGGGTCTGTCCCAGCGATAGTTAATGCGTTGATCCTCATGAGTGCCCTCCTTTTTATGTGAAAGCGTATGAATGCAACAATCACATTCACGCTAGAAATCTATTAGCCGTTATCAGTTACTGGAAATGAGCTTAAAACCAGACAATAAATTGCCATGATTGTCTCATATCATTTAACAAATACCAGCAATTAGTGTGTGAAATTGAATGACTTAGATTTAAAAAAGGTATATCTCACATAAAAAGGATTAATTCATCTTATAAATATACGTTAGGTAAATAAATATTCCTAACACCACGGCGCTGAAGTTGCTGGGCAAAATCGTCTACTTGCACTTTGGTTGCTGACGGCCAATTAGCCGCTTCATTTTTTACACCATGTTGCTGAAATGCATTAATTTTTACCCGTGTATCCGTAGGAAGCCTAGTTAAAAAATTCGCTAATTCATCAATATGATGTAAATAATCTGTTTGCTGCGGAATAAATAATAGGCGCAATTCATACAATTTATTCGCTTCAGCCAGCAATTGAATACTTTGAAA
Organism: Providencia sp. NPDC089933; assembly: GCF_049545585.1. Lineage (NCBI taxonomy): Bacteria > Pseudomonadati > Pseudomonadota > Gammaproteobacteria > Enterobacterales > Morganellaceae > Providencia > Providencia sp. NPDC089933. The sequence goes on along the minus strand of NZ_JBMWDT010000013.1, from coordinate 58,124 downwards.
TACCCGTTGGTTATCTCTACCCGTTAACCGCAATGCACATTCATCACTCCATGCTTTCAGGTCTATCATTACACCATCCGTATATTCGATGACTTTGCGCCAGCCTGTAGAAGCAAGATGCCCATTACTGTCAATAAAGCAGGTTAAATGATTCAGTTCAGGTGAGTTTTTAATGGTTTTAAACAAATCAATAATAAAAGGCAACTGAGTGGTCGCCTCCCCGCCACTGACCGTGACGCCATTGAGGAAGGCAACATTTCTCGATAGGCTATTTATAGCATTATGAACACTAAGAACCGTGGTCATTGGGCTCGCGTTTTTACTGCAAGTCTGCAAACACGTATCGCAAAGCTGGCAAGCTACGTTATCCCAAACGACTTGACCATCAATGAGTGATAAAGCACCGTGGGGGCAAGTTACAACGCAGTCCCCACAGTGATCACAAATAGCCATGGTATAGGGGTTATGGCAGTTTAAGCACCGTAAATTACACCCTTGCAAAAATATGACTTGCCGATTACCGGGGCCATCCACGCAAGAAAAAGGAATAACCTTATTCAGTATAGCGCATCGATTGTTCATGGCTAATCACTCGTTGCTGACGGGCGGTAATATTACAATTCTTAGTCGCTTCTTCCCCTAACCACGTTGTATTACTTCTAGAGCCTTCCGTTTTATACTTTTCAATATCAGATAAACGCACCATGTACCCGGTGACACGGACTAAATCATTACTTGCTACGTTTGCGGTAAATTCACGCATTCCGCAGCTAAATGCCCCTTTGCATAGTTGTAATAGTGCTTGTGGATTTTGTTTGATAGTTTCATCGATAGTCAAAATATCGCTGATGCCAGATAAATAGTATTTGTGATGAGGTGCCACCGTTTGGATATGTGAAACTGGGTCTGGCTCTTCCCCATATGGAATACGCGCCCCAGGTGTGGTTCCAGTATCAGAGCTAATCCCTGATTGCGCATGCAGCATTGCTCGGTTTTTATAACCATATTTTACGGGGGTCGTTTCAACGAAATCCGCCAGTTGCTCACTAATTTGATAAGCTAGCGGTAATGCAGGGGAATCTGGTGCGTAATGCCCTTGAATTCCGTCTTTTTCCATCAAAATATTAACGGCTTCTGCTAATCCATAAATCCCAAACATCGGGGTAAAACGCTGCGGCTCAATTAACCCTTCATGCACAAGAAAACTGGTTTGGAAGAAATTAGATCCTTCAAATAAAAATGCACTACGCGTTTCGATTAACTCCATTTGCAATTCACAGTACTTTTTCAACTGGACAGTTAAAAAATCTGCCGCATTTTGGCTACGTAATGCAACTTCCCGTAAATTTAGCCGTACTAAAGTGCTACCACCACCCGCTATCGGTAGTGAGTTATAACAACTGACAATACCATAACCTAGGCCATCAAATGCCGCACTATGAATAATATCATTCGCAATATGTGGCTTACTACATTCACAAATATTTTCAATTACTTGAAGGAAAAGTGGTTCAGGGGTGCGCTGCGGGTGGTACACAAATGTTAAGTTCGGTGCAACTTGTTTTAACTCTGCGTCAATACGTAGAATCAAACGACAAATTAGGTTGTCATCTGGCCCAATATTCGCATGCATAAACGCATCCGGCAAAGTCCGGTCTAGCTGTATCCAAAATCGTTTTAATTTTGGATACAGCTGTTCCTCAGTAAGCTCGCCAACATAAGGCATCAATAGTTGGTCTAAATACCCAAGAAATACAGGGAAATTTGTTACCGACGGGACGTGATGATACACAATCATCAAGTGGTTTAATGCATCATCAAAATCCGCAGCAGGAGGAAGCTCTAAATAATCGGAACCTTGCTTAAGGTACTTAGCGTAATCAGGTAATACATAGCGAGGTTTATACGGCGCATTCCCTTCATACATATCGCAAATCACACCATTTTCTAATGCATCAGCTAAGGCTTGGCTGGTTGCTAGGTAAGGAATATGGCTATCCGCTTCTATCGCTAAAAAATTCGATTTTTGTTTAGGTGATAATATTTTATCCGTCGTAATCGCCAAACATTTGGCTTGATATTCAGTAAGTTGTTTCTGGCGCTTCATCATAGTGATGGTCCTCATTATTTAAGGCACTGATGGTTTTCCCTGCTACGTTCCAGAAATGATTACCACTAAAATGGTTAAAAATTACTATTTTATGAGACTCATCATCTGAAAAATCAAAGGAAAATCAGCCCTATCATCATTCACCTATTTGGCAGTTTGTATTTCCTATTTATAACTTCCATTTCATCCCATTGCGCCTACTGATTATTTGACATTCATCATGCTTTTTTGATTTGTTTACATCGTTTTTTCTATAAATGTCTACGCCATCTACATTATTAGCTGTATTCACTTATTTTCTTGAGATTACAAGTTGTTACTCACTCGCATTACGGGTGTCTCCTGCATTTTTTATCCCGTTTTCTACCACTTCTATCACTTGATACTTCGTCAATAGAATATCTATACTTAGTATTGATGCTTTTTTTAGGAAAATTGGACTCTTGGAATGGTTGTTTTATAAGCTAGAATTATACTTCATGTTAAATACCTATGGTTTTGGACCTTCAAAATTAAACCGTTTTGATATGGCTATTGAGTTATTCCCCTTAACAAGGCAATAAATACTATGATATTGCGTATATCTTAATTAAAATAATTAGGCTCAAAATTATTATAATAATGCTAGTTTTATGATTATTAGCGAGCTAATTGTCATTATTATATCTGCGATACAAAACTGGATTTACAATGAGAGTTTATAAAAATATACAATTTATGGTAAGCGCATCATTCGTTATAGGCGCTGCAATCAGCATACCATCGCCCGCGATTGCCGACGGTCAATCAACAAACTTATGGAACAAGTTTACCAACAACGTGAGTAACACATGGGACTCCGATAAATATGAACTCTATGTTCCTGCTGTCACGTGGCATAACCGTGCAATGTATGACAAAAAGAAAACAGACGAATACAACGAAAGGCCTTGGGGGTTTGGTCTGGGTAAGTATCGTTATGATGAGGATAATGATTGGCATGCTCTCTACGCAATGGCATTCAAAGATTCACATAATGACTGGGAACCGATTGCTGGATATGCATTTCAAAAAATGTGGGTTCCTGGAGACATAGATGGTTTTCGCATGGGGGCTGGTTTTACCTTGAGTGTCACTGCGCGTCGGGACATGTTTTATATTCCCATCCCAGCGCCACTTCCCTTAGTGTCAGTGGAATATGACAAGCTCTCACTGCAAGCTACTTATATCCCAGGGACCTATAATAACGGGAACGTCTTATTTGCTTGGTTACGTTGGCAATGGTAATTAACCCTTTTTAGTGACCTGATGAGATACCATAAAAAATGGCCGGAGATTTTTATCTGCCGGCCATTTATATATAAATCAATTAACTAAGCTTGCTCTGTTTGTTGTTTTTTAGCAAGCCCCTGCTTTTTAGCCCCAGAGAATTGGTAACCGACCCATAGAACGGCTATCCACAACGGAATAATTAATACCGAAATACGTAAGCCATCCATCGTCAAAATAATCCCTAGAATCAACAGCAAAAAGGCTAGGCACAGGTAATTACCAAATGGATACCAAATACTTTTGAACTTCGTTTCAATGCCCTGTTTATTCATTGCAGCTCTAAACTTCAAGTTTGACACACAAATCATAATCCAGTTAAGAACCAATGTGGTTACCACCAGAGACATCAATAATTCAAAAGCCTTACCTTCCATCAGGAAGTTAATTAAGATCCCACCTGAAGTTGCAATACCAGAAACAAGTAGAGCCATAACAGGGACACCACCCTTATTCACTTTTGAAAGGAATTTTGGCGCATTGTTTTGCTGCGCTAAGCCATACAACATACGGCTAGTCGCATATGCTCCACTGTTATACACGGAGAGTGCAGCTATTAAAATAACGACATTCAACGAGTTTGCGACCAGTAAATCACCTAACTCGTGGAAAATTAACACAAATGGGCTAGTCTTTCCGTCAAGGTCAACCCAAGGGTATAACGCTAACAACACCGCTAATGACCCAATATAGAAAATCAATATACGGTAAACCACTTGATTGATCGCTTTGGGTATACTTTTATCTGGGTTTTCTGCTTCAGCAGCCGTAATACCCACCAATTCCAAGCCACCAAACGAAAACATGATAATCGCAAGAGCCATAATTAGCCCATTAAAGCCATTCGCGAAGAAACCACCGTACTCCCACAAGTTACTGACTTTCGCCTGTGGCCCACCATGACCGCTTAATAATAAATAACAACCAAAGATGATCATGGCAATAACAGCAATAACTTTAATTAACGCAAACCAGAACTCTGTTTCACCATAAGAACGCACATTCACTAAATTGATGGCATTTACTGCGATAAAAAATACTGCGGCTGACACCCAAATAGGTAATTCAGGCCACCAATGTTGCATATATTTCCCTGCGGCAGTCAGTTCAGTCATCCCAACGAGGATAAACATCACCCAATAATTCCACCCAGACAGAAAGCCTGCAAAACCGCCCCAATATTTAAATGCGAAATGACTAAATGAACCTGCCACAGGCTCCTGAACTATCATTTCGCCCAACTGACGCATAATGAGAAAAGCAATAAACCCACATAATGCATAACCAAGTAAAACAGATGGCCCTGCCATTTGAATTGTTGTTGCAATCCCGAGGAATAACCCTGTACCAACAGCGCCTCCCAAAGCAATCAACTGGATATGCCTATTTTTTAATCCCCGCTTTAGCGTCTGTTGCTGTTGCGCCATAACTTTACCCTTTCGTCCTATTACTTGCTTTTTATCGTCCAAAATTATGATAATCGTACAAGTTTATTTGAATTTTCTTATTAACACTACATTCTTCTGGCTCTGTTTCACATTAATACAGCCCATCAGGAGGTGTTATTAGTTGTTTTTATTTTTCATCGTATTACATAACGATACTGGCAGAAAATTATCCCGACTCAATATCAAGTATTGTGCATTAAAAAGCAAATTCAAAATGGTAACAAGTCAGTTACACCGCAAATACCAAAAATAAAGTTTTCTCCCCCTTGATCGCAAAGGCTGTCCATCGCTAAAAGATAGAGAAAAAGGCAACTTAAGATGACGATAATAGCAATAAATATTTTACGACCAAACACCTAACATTCCTTCAAATATCAATGATGATTTTATTTTTCAAATGATTACAATGGTAAGGCGCGGTCGCTTTATCATTGACTGTGCTAATTACATTAGCTGCAATACATTCGCAGAATGAATACTACTCTAATTTGCGGTCACAAATTTGAGGAAAATAAGCAATTAACCTGTTTTTACAAAAATCTTGCTCATTTTAAGTACTATTGCCCGTTAACTTATTCTGATTGTGCTTTTTTTGCCCAAAAAATGAGAAATACCGCACAAGCAGCCTTTGTCATGGTGAAATGAAGTTGTGTATACTTCTGCTACCGTAAAACTAGAAATAATATAAGATGCCACAAGATAACCACTTAGCTCTTGTTTATGCTTTGAGTAAATGGATAGAAGAACACTTAGGACGCGTGATCCACTTAGAAGAACTCGCGGCTTACTCTGGCTATTCACTTTGGCATATGCAAAAAATTTTCAAAGAAGTCACCGGGATTTCACTAGGTAAATACATACGCCAACGCCGCCTTGCTGGTGCGGTTAACTTACTACGTAACAGCAACCAATCAATCTTCGATATCGCTTTGGATTTCGGTTTTGGTTCACAATCCCATTTTACGTACATGTTCCGTAAAGAGTATGGCATTACGCCGTTTGATTTCAGGCAAAATGAACAAATTCAGCTTGATGTCAAACAACCGTTGCACTTAACTGGTGATTATGAGTGAGTATGTTTTTATCGCATTAATTAAAAGCTTATTACTATTTTTAGTTTTAATGCCATAAAACATTGTCATTTCAATCGGTTTTCTGAACAGTCACATTGTCTTGTGTTCTGTTCGCCAGTATCTTCTTGCGGTCTTATACTCTTTATCACACCTGTTACATCGAGTTAGGTAATTTACATTCTAAATAATTGGAGTAAGGTACTGGGAGAAAAGTACTAATTTTAGGAGGCATTGGATGTCAATCAAACTGGTCGCCATTGATTTAGATGGCACGTTACTTAATTCCCAGCACCAAATATCTCCCGCAGTAAAAGACGCTATCAAGCAAGCACAACAAAAGGGTGTTCATATTGTCTTAGCATCAGGCCGCCCTTTCTCTGGCATATTCCCATACTTAAAAGAATTAGGTTTAAATAGCTCTGACAATTATTGTATTAGTAATAATGGTAGTGTTATCCATCAAGCAAATGATGGCAGCCACCTCATTGAAAACCTGCTAGATTTTGATGACTTCCAATATTTTGAAGAGCTGGCTAGAAATATCGGCGTTCACATGCATGCCCTCGCAGATAACTGTATGTTTACCACAAACCGTCATATTAGCCATTACACGGTTGCCGATGCTTATTTAACCAACACACCGCTGATATATAGCCCTGTTAATGAGATGGATAACTCGCTCGCTTTTACCAAGTTTATGATCATCGACCACCCAGAAAAACTGGAAGTCGGCATTAGCTATATCCCTGAGAATGTGTTTGATAGTTATTCATTAATCCGAACCAGCCCTTACTTTCTTGAAATATCGACAAAAACCTCAAGTAAAGGTGCCGCCTTACAATGTATTTGCGAAAAATTAGGAATCACACCCGACAAAGTGATGAGTATTGGCGATCAAAATAATGATATCCAAATGCTACAATATGCAAGTGTTTCAGTTGCGATGGCTAATGCTTTAGAGCCTATCCAGAAAATGGTAAAATTTGTCACAAATACAAATGATGAAGACGGTGTTGCTATCGCTATTAATAAGTTTATTAATGTCTAACTAGCTTAGAATTCATTGGCTTTACCAGCGCTCGCACGTCGCAAGCGCTGCGGTCTACTGCTCCTATACGCGCTTTTGTCGAGTCGCCCAAAAACAGACAATCGAACCAACTGTGACCATAAAAACACCCTGCCAAAAACTGAATGTCAATGCAGTACTCAATAATACTGAAGCGAAAGCTGTTGAAATAACAGGAGTAAAGTAAGAAAGTGTTCCTAAAAATGCCACATTGCCTTTAATCACAGCCAGTGTCCACAAGGCATTAGCTCCCCCTGTTGCAATAGCGGCAACGACTAAAAGCGAAATACTTTGGCTAGTAATAATAAATGGTGTTGGTGAGCTAAAAAAATAAAGCACCCATAAGCCGATTGAGGTCAAAATAAAAAATAGCACCATGCCATTATTGCCCCCCGAAATGCGCTTAGTCACATTACTATAAAAAGACCAAATAATCGCCCCGCTAAAGGCTAAAAAGTAACAAAGGGGGTTACTTTGAATATTTGCAAGAACAGCATTAATTGAAAGCGGTTGGTCCCCTGAAATAACCCAAACAAGCCCCATACAGGCTAAAATTAGCCCAATCGCTAATAATAGAGTGAAACGTTGCCGATTAAAAAAAACTGCGAGAGCAATTGTAAAACTTGGCCATAAATAATTCACCATACCCAGCTCAATCGCTTGTTGTCGACTGTTTGCTAACCCCAACGCTAAAACAAAACAAAGCTCATAGCATACAAATAGTATCGTTCCCCAAAATAAGTAGCGTTTAGGGTACTGCTTTATTTTTGGTACCCCCATTACAAGAACTAACACTATTGAGCCAATCGTATAAACGAGTGCAACACCACCAACAGGACCAAAGTTTTCACTTACACTGCGGATCAGCCCAACCATCGTACTCCATAATAAGATAGAAATGACCCCGTAAAACGTTGCAGCATACTGATTTAACTTCATAATATTCCCAGCTATTTAGTTCTAAAAATGTTTTATACCAAAAATGGTGGCGCTTAATATTTTAAAAAACCTTATAGCTCAAAGAATTATAATGCAAGATCTTTTACTGGTATTACGTTCTAATCGTACATAAAAAAATTCTTAGGATTCTCACCTAAGAATTTCATAATAAAGCTTTAACCACTAACGCGAAGATTCTTTTTCAACCCATTTATCAACCTGTTCTTTTTCCCAAATTCCTTCTTCAAATTGTTTTTTCAACTCAGGGTGCTGATTAATGTCAAAAGTGGGTATTTTCCCCGCCGCTAATTGCTGCTTATAATCTTTTGCTAATTTAAATGCGATACCCGATAACAAAAGAATAGCGATCAAATTTGTGATTGCCATCAGCCCCATTGACAAATCGGCTAATTTCCAAATAAATGGCATTTCTGCAAGAGCACCAAACATCACCATCCCCAATGCCGCCAAACGGAAAATAAACAATCCAGCCGTATGGTTATTCTCTAGAAAAATCATGTTACTTTCTGCATAAGCATAATTTGCAATTATCGAAGTAAAGGCGAAAAAGAAGATAGCAATCGCGATAAATGTGCTTCCCCAACTCCCGACTGCTGAAGATAGCGCTAACTGTGTCAATTCGATGCCATTAATTTTTTCGACACCACCATCGAGAACCCCTGAAGAAAGGATAATAATCGCAGTCGCGCTGCAAATCACTATCGTATCCATGAAAACACCGAGCATCTGTACATAGCCCTGCGAAGCAGGATGAGGGGGATAAGGTGACGCCGATGCAGCTGCATTTGGTGCTGACCCCATCCCTGCCTCATTCGAAAATAACCCACGTTGAATACCTTGAGTCATAGCCTGAGCAACACCATACCCAATCGCCCCACCAGCCGCCTCTTGTAGACCAAATGCATTTCTAATAATCAACATAAATACTTCAGGTAACCGCTCTATGTGGTGCCCCACAACCCAAAATGCCAATAATAAATAAGCTGTAGCCATAACAGGAACAACTAATTCAGCGACCTTAGCAATAGATTTTAACCCACCAAAAATAATAACGCCGCTTAATAAAACTAAACCAATTCCGACATAAACAGGATTAAAATCGAAAGCAACAGCCGTTGCTTGTGCAATAGAATTGGCTTGGACTGCATTAAAAACTAAACCAAATGCAATAATGAGGAAAATTGAAAACAATACCCCCATCCAACGCTGATTTAGCCCTTTTTGCATGTAATAAGAAGGCCCCCCACGGTAATTACCTTGGTCATCTTTAGTTTTATATAGTTGAGCTAAAGTACATTCAACAAATGAAGTTGCCATCCCCAGCAATGCGACAACCCACATCCAAAAAATAGCACCTGGTCCACCAGCGGTTAGCGCGATTGCTACTCCAGTTAAATTGCCCGTTCCGACTCTGGCTGCTAGGCTGGTACACAATGCTTGAAATGATGAAATACCTGCACTATCCGTCTGTTTACTATTTTTTAACACCCCAAACATATGCCTAAAATGCCTAATTTGGATAAAACCTGAGCGAATAGTAAAGTACAACCCTGCTCCCAACAGTAAATAAATGAGTAAATAACCCCAAATAAAATTAGTTAATGTGTTTATATGTTCTATCAAATCGCTCTCCTTTTTATTAAATTAACTAATAAAGAATTAGCTGCTAATTAGCACGCATCTACTCTTTATAATTATTAAAGAATAGAAAACAAAAAATAAAATAAAATATTTCTTTTTGTTTTTTGAAATTATATTTTTTTATCTTTAATGTAAATTTTTTTTCGATTTATTATTCATTCATTTTCTATTAATGGAGATTCCGAACTCATTTCTTTAGAGAAAATAGCAACAAAATTCTTTTAAAACAGACAGATAAAACACCCCTCCTCTATTTGACTTACAGAAAATCAAACGTTTGATTTTTAGCTTTTTTTTTAATCGCATAACTAATGAGATTAATAACTCCCGCTAACTTATTAGCAAGAAATGAATTTAAATACAATAACAGCTAACACGATTGCTTATAATTAAACGAGTCTGTTAAGCTATATTTATTTTTAATCTAAAATCAAAATTTAATAAATCATATCAACCAACCAATGAACAACCAGACCAATTCGTATCATCTAAATAAGATAGTTGATTATACTTTGTGTTAACAATAAACTGATTGAAATTTCGCTTTTTAGACAAGAGGTTAACATATGGAAATTACGATAAAGCTATCTGATGACTCTACATCTCAACTCTCAGAAAAATCATACCAAGCTTTTACAGATGAGCTAAAAGCCCGAGTTTTGGAAGTATATCCTGGTAGTTATTTGCTGATCACCCACGACAGTGGGCCAACAACTTTCCAAACTAATGGATTTCACGATGATAATAAAGTCCATATAGTGCTGCATGAACTTGTTGAAGATGTCTTAAAGCATGGGCACTGGTTACAGCAATAATTGATCAATAAGCCTTTTATTACATAGCCAGCTGTAACCTTAACAAAAGTGTTCAGCTGGTTAATTTTTTGATTTCAATTTGTGTAGCCTCAACTCACCCCTACCCTGATCGCAGTTTAAAGTCTGATCAAGGTCATACTTCTCCTTAACTTTTTTAAAATTATGGTAAATCGCTTTATTTTTTATCGTTATATGCTAAAGTATATAACGTAATTTTCATTTACATTGCTTTTGCTGATTATAGCGGCCAGTATTTATACTGGCTCTTTTTTATGAAATCATGCTATAAAGTTATCAATACCCCCCGTTTTAGGTCTAATCTGCTATAGTATTTCGCTGATACTGTATAGAGTTACTATTCATCGTGTGCAAAATAGAGGTATGATTATGAAGCGTTTATTACTGGCTTTTTGCCTGACTCCAGTCCTTGCTATGGCAGAAAATGCCCCTTTAAATATAAGCGAATTAGCCAATGATTATTGCGAAATCACCGGTCAAACGCTAAGTGAAGCATACAGCACTAACAAAACCAATAGTGAATTAACCCAAGCAACTATTGCTAAATTGAAAAGTGAGAATGTAGATCTGAAGCAATTAGAAACTCTTGAATCCGATCTTCGTCAAAACCTAGCCACTGCCATTGATGCTATACGCAGTAACAAATCTAATTTTGCTAACGAAGCAGATTTTCAAAAATCACTGAACGATTCAATCTCAGCTTGTAAACTACAAACTGAGCTATTATTAAATAAGTCTTAATTACTAGGCTAAAGTCAAAGAGCTCAAATTTCGCTTTGAGCTCTTTTTTGTTAATCTGTTTCTTTTTTAGAACACAATCTTTCTATTGAAAGTTGTAATTCCTGCGTTTCACTTATAATCAACTGTTCATGTTCAGAAAAACGCCCATCCTTGATGATAACATTTGCGACAAACGGCAAAGGGTTTTCTTGTGAAGGTAAATGATATTTCCCACACACACGGTAGTTTTCTCCCTCTTTAAACTCACCTTTTTGCATTATTTCAACATCATTAAACTCAATATTGTTTGCATTACCCAGCTTCGCTTCAACCAAACGTTGCGCCTCATTCTTAACATCAGAATCCCCGATACTGGTATAAGAATGGTAGCCAAACACACCAAGTGCTAACAACAGAACAATCAACAATTTTGTTTTTATACGTTTCAACGTACTACCCTTCTTCATTTATGACATTTGAGAATATTATAAATGCATCATATCAATTTTTGTGAACAATTTGAGCCTTTGATATTCACTGCCCTCAATACCGTTAAAAGTATGATAAAACCTGAAAGATAATGACAAAAACTCCTCACTTTTCAGATACACCAAAATTAATCGACAGAACTAATATTTTTCATATTAATATTTTTATATTTAGTATTGATAAAAAAAACATTTTATATTTTTTTTATCAGTTTTATACTGGTTACCCCTACTTATTATTTTCTAAGTCATTTATGAAAGAAAAAATTGTAAAAAATCTAGTTGATTTAACCTACGGTAACAACAATGATGTTAAAATAGCAGCAATTACCGCATTAGGTGATTATAAATGTTCAATTGAACAACAAGATGCAATCGATAGGTTATTAGTTTTATGTGATGATTATAATAAAGATATTGCTGTCGCCTCTATTATATCACTCAGCAAGCTAGCAAAATTTTTCTATGAAAAACAATAGAATAAAAAAACCAGAAATTACCCGATGAAAACATTAACTTTAACTTAATTGTTTTAACAATATATTTTCATTGTGAATAAATAATGGAAAAATATTGTCACAATAGTGATTTATTCATTTAGATAAGTAAATCCGATTGAACTAATTAAATATATTGGCAGAATGATAATTAATAAATATTCCAAAGGAGATAAGCCATGAATATATTAAAACCATTAATTATCAGTGCAAGTTTAATCGCTGTTAGTTTTTCTACATTTGCGTACCCTGGGGATGGCTACGGAAATGGTTCTTGGCACCGTGGTGGGTATCAAAATCAACAACAATATAATAATAGACCATGTGATAACTTTCGCCAATTTAACAATACCGGTCGTTATCAAGGAATGATGCAATATTCAACTGCTATCCAAACAACTCAGCCAGATGAAGCACTGAAAAAAATTGCAGTTGATGCCCCTAAAGGAGAAAACGGGAAACAATATATGGTCAAAGTCGCCGTTATTGAAATCACACCCAATACACCAGTCCAAGGCCAATAATGTTTTATATCAAGCCACCCCTTGATATAACTCGACTAGAAATATTTGCGGTGGTTCACACCGCATTTTTATCACTATGAGGGCCAATTTGTAACTACATAATTAATTATATTTGCATTACCAACATGAGCCCCTAAAAGCCAGCCATAATGCTATACACTTAAGTGCGTTATCAATATAGATAAAACCTGATCATTCCCTCAATCGCTAGGTGAATAAAAAATCAAAAAAAGCAAATAATTATTTACTTTAATGCGATTTTAAGTAACCTAACAGATTCAAAAATAATAATTTCAGGGAATAATCATGGATCGTCGTTCATTTCTTAAATCAACTTCATTGATTGCAGGTAGCATTGCAATTAATGCTTTTTCAAATCAATCTATTGCACAAACAAATAGCCCTGTTTTGCCTGACGAACAACATCCACTATTGCTTAATTTTAATGAAAATTCGTTAGGTATGTCAGTAAAAGCTAGAGAGGCAGTTATTAACGCACTACCGGGTGCATTTCGTTATCCAGATGCCGCACGTGCTGAACTCTTAACTAATATTGCAGAACTTTACCGTTTATCTGACAAGCACATCAGTATTGGTAACGGCTCATCAGAAATTATCCAAGCTGCTGTCGCAATGTTAGCAAACCGAGCCAACCAACGTGGAATAAAAATTCAATTAGTGACGCCGGACCCAACCTTTAATTATGCAGAACTTTACTCTCTTTCACTGGGTGTGAAAGTTACGAAAATCCCGCTAACCGCAGAGCTTGCTTTTGACTTAGCGAAAATGGAGCAAGCCACAAAAGATTTTGAAGGATTATCTATAGTTTATATTTGCAATCCCAATAACCCTACTGCGATGATTACACCTCACAATCAACTCGAAAAGTGGATGAATAGTCAGTCTGATAATTTATTTTTTATTGTCGATGAAGCTTATGCAGAATATGTTGAAGACCCTAATTTTACTAGCGCGATAGAATTAGTAAAAAAAGGTCAAAATAATTTAATTGTCACTCGTACATTTTCAAAAATATTCGCCTTAGCAGGCTTAAGAATTGGTTATGGTGTCGCTTCCCCAGCGACCATTGCTGCTGTTGATGAGTTTTTATCCATCGATAATACCAATACGGCAGGGGCTGTTGCTGCTATAGCGTCGTTAAAAGATAAACCATTTATCGCACATAGTCTTAAATCTAATAACACATCTCGCATTATAGTAGAAAAAGCGTTCAATGAATTAGGTTTGGAATATGCGCCTTCACAAGCCAATTTCATTTTTCATAAGGTTAACGGTGATGTGAAAACTTATCAACAACGTATGGCTGATGCTCATGTGATGGTTGGCCGCGAATTTCCTCCAATTATTGGGTGGAACAGGCTCACTCTAGGAACGCCAGAAGAAATGCTGCAATTTGTTGTTATATTAAAGCAATTTCATAAGAAAGGATGGGTTTAAATACTAAGCACCTATCGGATTCATGGGGCCTTTCGATTACTTTATTAATTAAAATGGCCCCTTAAAAATAAAAAAAGCTCCTGCAAAAATAAGAATAAAACCAATCACATGGTTAACCGTAAAACTTTCTCCCAAATACAATACTGAGAATAGAACGAAAACACAGAGCGTTATTACCTCTTGCATCGTTTTCAATTCAGCCGCAGTATAATATTGATGCCCTAGCCGATTGGCTGGTACGGCGAAACAATATTCTACCAATGCAATTAACCAACTAAAAAAAATGACTATATACAACGGCTTCGTTGTAAATTTCAAATGACCATACCAAGCAAACATCATAAATACATTTGAAATTACGAGTAAAAATACGGGGTAAAGTTTAGTTAGCATTCTATTTTAATAAGCCAGAAATTTGAGGCCGCTATTATGAGTTGAATAACATCACATTACAATCTTATCCCACCCAAAGCGTTTTATTCCATCTGCCCAAACCTATTTTCCCCTGTTAGAGGTAATAATGAAGATTAAATATGAATTAATGACACAAGCAGATTGCCCTGAAGTTGCAATATTATTACAAGCTAATGCCGAATCTCAGCAAGGTGGTCTTTTAGGGGAGTACCCATTACCCAAAGTGGGTGCAATGTATGCCAATAGCTTATCAACATTTGTTGCACGTGACGCTGAAAAAATTATTGGCGTTGTATTTAGCTTTGCCAGCACATCTACCGCATTACCCCCTATCGCCCATTTAATTCTTGAACAAAACAGTGGGCTAATGAATGGCAATTGGTTCTATGGCCCTGTATGTATTGATATTAATTATAGAGGAAACAATATTCTCAAATCTCTTTACGACAACATATGTGCTTTCAATACCGGAAAACCTGTGGCTTTCATCAATGCGGCTAACCACAGGTCTCTTGCCGCACATTTAAAAATAGGTATGCATAACGTTGCCAGTTTTGACTTTCAGGGGACGCACTATTATCTCGTAATAGGAAATTAAATTGTACTAATTGGTACACTTTTTTGTTTCAGTTTTTCCGTCTATCTATTACACTAGAACAAATTATTGTATTTTGGAGTACACTTTATGATTGATATCATAACTACAAACCAACAAGCTTGGGATAAACAAGCAGAATTACAATTAGCTTGGTCAACTCCTGTTGACTCACAGACTATTAATGACGCTAAACAAGGGAAATGGAAAGTCTATCTTACACCTAGCCCCGTTGATGAAACTTGGTTAGGCAATATTAAAGGTCAGAAGATCCTGTGTTTAGCCTCCGCAGGGGGGCAACAGGCCCCTGTATTAGCAGCTGCTGGGGCAGATGTCACTGTTTTCGATTTATCTCAAAAGCAACTTGAAAAAGACCAAAAAGTCGCCGAAAGAGATAACTTAACATTGAAAACAGTTCAAGGGGATATGCGCTCATTAGATATTTTTGCGAATGAAACATTTGATATAATATTCCATCCCATCTCTAATCTGTATATTCCGGACGTTACACCTGTTTGGCAGGAGTGTTATCGCATTTTAAAACCTAATGGCCGGTTATTATCCAGTTTCTTTAATCCAATAGTTTTTGTTGGAGAACGAAATAAACATTACGATGAACAAGGTATTATTAAACCATCCTATAAGATGCCATTTTCTGAGCTAGCCACCTTATCCTCCGAACAAATAGCACAAAAACAAGCTAACCAAGACGCTTTTGTCTTTGGTCACTCATTAACTGATTTAATTGGCGGGCAACTGAAAGTAGGTTTTCATATTGTGGGCTTTGAAGAAGACTGGCAACCCAACCCACGGTTTGTTATTGATAATTATTTGCCAACTTTTTTAGCCACTATGGCCATCAAAACAAATTAGCTTTACAAGAACTCGTTAACTTACCGTTAACGAGCAATAGGATGCTAAGCTCTATGGCAGTATCTATCCCATACTGCCTCAAATTGTTCAGGGGGGATTATATCATCTGTTTTTTCTACGAAAGGAATAGATACCATCACCTTCCCAGCTCTATTTTTATGTAAGCGTATAATAAATCTTTTATACCCATGAGGTAGCTCATTCTCAAAGCCAAAAACCTCACCGCAGTAATAACCTGTTTCGTCCCCTTCATCACTTTTTGTTAATACATAGTACTGAACATTTTTATAATTTGCCGCTGATGGGTAAGCAAGAAAATCCTCGACAGAGCTTTTTACTCGACTTTCAGTATCTAATTCAGGATCTAATGCGAGTTCTGTCATAATACCCGCAATATACGCACAACCAGCGACTAATAGTAAAACTAAGGATCTTAATAACATTTTTATCTTAAAGCTCTATGGAGAACACTGCATATCATTATAGTTTAGCCTTAATATTTTGCGACTCTTAAAATCATGGAATTCTTTTTTTCACATAATACACTAAATATAGGAACCTTATGTCAATATATTTAAATAACCTAGTGGCTATTTTTAATATAATTCACTGAGCAAGTTGCCATATATAAACTAATATTATCGCTGTAATTACCCATACAACCGTAGCAAGACTTAAGCTTGCCAAGGCCGTCATTTTAGTTGCAAACAAATACACGGTTAATAAGTACATTGCATAAGGGATGAGAGACCATAAGCCAAATAAAGCTATTTTTTTTAGCGCTTCCGTTCCTTGTTCTTGTACCACAATAACATGAGCTATTAAGGCAAATGTAGGAAATAAAGGAACTAATCCAGCAATATAATAAATTTTACTACGAGATAATAACGCAATAATTAGCACCGCTAAAGCACCTAAAATGCATTTAAAAAATAATGACAACATAAGACACTCAAAAGTTAAATTAAGCTTAGAATGTGATTATCTTCGATTAAAAGAATGATAACTACATTCTAGCTACCAATAATGCACAAATTATTTGCCTTTTGTAACACCACTCCTCCTGCATGCGTAAAAACACTTATTTTTTATTCAATTTTATGAGCTAAGTCAAATTGTTGAATATAAAGTATCCGGAATTGGTGCCGATACATTCAATTAGTCCCTACGCCTGATGCTTTCGCGTGACTACATATAACTTTTTAGCTATCGGACTGCTTGAATATGCTCGAGGTTAACAACGTTATGTTTAGAAGTCGGAATTTGTATGTGTGCAAACATACTACTCGATGGTATGAAAGGAAATAATTAATGATGTCTGATACTTCAAAAATAACTAAATTTAGCTCAGCTAAATTTGCTTTATCCGGTTTTAAAACAACTACCCTTGTTTGGTTAATCTCAGGGCTTCTTATTGTTCTATTGCTTTCAACTTGCTGGTTTTTCTTTAGTTCTTTAAAGCAGTATCAAACCACATTAACTAAACTCGATACTATTTATAATGAACAAACAGAATTAAACAACACATGGCAATCGTTATTACAAGCTAGAAACACCTTAAACCGCGCCAGTTCTCGACATTTACTTATCATCAACAAGATGAAAACATCCAATACTGATATTGATAGTCTTATTGAGTTTTATCATAAAAAAATGGTAGAGACTGATAGTTACTGGAAAGCATTTTCCTCATCTTCTCTCTATAAAAATAGTGAAGCATATTCTGAATTAGAAAAGGCTTATAAAGAACTCTATGCCGCCTTAAATGAGCTCTCGGTCTTTTTAGTACAAGGTAAAACGTATGATTTTTTAAATCAGCCCACCCAAGGGTTCCAAGATACGTTCGAAAAAAACTACATTAATTACCATCAGCAATTAAATGCAAACTATCACGATATTGCTGTAGCGAGTGAACAGCTGTATAAACAAAGCATCATAGGGCTAATAGTCATCATGACGATAATTACCCTTGTAACCTTGTTTATCCGGTTTATTTTACAGTTTTTCTTTATTCGACCATTAAACCAAGTTATTGATGGTATTGAAAAAGTAAGTCAGGGTATTCTCTACCATAGTTTTGATAATCGGGGCTTATTTGAAATAAAACTATTAAAGCAGCATGTTTCTAACATGCAAAGTAAGCTAGTCGATATTGTAACAAATATTTATGACAACACTCACCACATCAAAGTTGAACTGAGTGATATTACTCAAATGAATCACGACCTTTCCATTCGTGCAGACCAACAAGCAGCTGCGATTGTGGAAACTGCGGCGAGTGTAGAAGAGCTGGACTCCTCATTTAAATTAAATACGGCTAATACCAACCAGTCATGCCAGCTCATGTCGGCGACGAGTGTCACAATTGAAAAAAGTAATGAACTGATTTCTGATGTCGTAGAAAATATGGATGATATCGTCGATTTCTCTAAAGAGATTAGCAAAATCACTTCCACCATCGATAATATTGCCTTTCAAACTAATTTATTAGCCTTGAATGCTGCAGTTGAAGCTGCTCGAGTAGGTGAACATGGTAAAGGGTTTGCTGTAGTTGCTAATGAAGTGCGTGAGTTATCCATTAGTTGTACTCAAGCTTCAAAAGAAATTAAGCTCTTGATTAATAACTCAAATGATAAAATTAATCATTGTTTCCAACTAGCTGCCGATGCAAATGACAATATCGTTTCGATTGCCCAAGATACATCGAACATTAATGAAATGATCCAAAGCGTTGCTCTCGCCTCCAACGAGCAAACTCACGGTGTTAGCCAAATTCATTTAGCTATTAACGAGCTAGATAGTACAACACAAGCTAATGCTTCAATGACCCGTGAATTACAGTCATCATTAAAAGCCTTAGAATCTCAATCTGATTTACTGGAAGAAATTATTTCTATTTTCCATACTGAGCCTAAAGATGGGGAAGAATTAGAAACTAGTGATGTTAGTGAGGTAAAAGACTAATCTAAACTTAACCATTTACAATAGCAGCCATCAAGGAAATTGCTCTTTATAGGGCAATTTCCTTGACAATACCTATCCATAGTTCCTCCTCTTTAATACTTTACTTTCTAAGCGTCAATTTAGTAGTCATTGAATATTTTTTACTTTTTATCTGATATAACATATCCCGATGACTTCTGAACTAATAAAAATGAGCTAATGATGACAATAAAAATTACTGTCCTTGTCGACAACAATACCTTAATCGATAGTTATTTTTGCGGGGAGCCCGGCGTTTGTTACCATATCGAAGCCGATGGAAAAAAAATATTATTCGACACTGGCTATTCCAACATCTTTATTGATAATGCACACATTTTAAATATCGACCTTGCTAATATTACTGATCTTGTACTTTCCCATGGGCATAATGACCATACATGGGGATTAGGGCACCTAATCCAACATTTTGACCGCCGTAATATTGAAGCACAGCAAACAAAAAAGCTTATTTACCATCCTGATGCACTTATACAAAAAAAAATTTCAGTCCAAAGTGATTGGAGCGAATACTCCAAAAGATATTTTATCTGCCTATTTTGATTGTATTGAAACGACTGAACCTTATTACCTTTCAAACAATATCGTGTTTTTAGGGCAAATCCCCCGAGAAAATAACTTTGAAGGGCAAGAGCCCATTGGAACCACCCTCGATAATGATAACAACGAGGTTGATGACTATGTCCTTGATGACTCTGCACTTGCTATCAAAACAACTGAAGGACTGATTGTGATAACAGGCTGTTCCCACTCAGGAATTTGTAATATTACAGAGTACGCTAAAAAGGTAACAGGGATTAATAAAATAGTTACTGTAATCGGAGGGTTCCATCTACAACAAGCCTCGAAAGAAGTTTTAGAATGCACCGGAAATTACTTTAATCAGCAAGATTTAATGCACATTCACCCATGCCACTGCACTGACCTCAATGCAAAAATACACCTAGCCCAATATGCTGCTGTTCAAGAAGTTGGCGCAGGGTTACAACTAACCTACCCTAGTTAATCGCATACATAGAATTTATAAAGCTCAGTTTTTAAACTGAGCTTTATTTTGTATTTAAATAATCAATGTTAAGTTCTTGAGCCTAAATCTTGGTCTGCACCGGCACCTTTTAGCATTCTTGTTAATTCTTCACAACGTATGATCTTATTATTTGCAATCTGGAAACAGGCAAATACTTCGAACTCGCTAACTGAACCATCTTTTTTAATCGCTTTTGCTAAATGCTGGGTATGTACACAACTTTCCCCTTCCGCTATCGATTTAATGGTTATAGTTATAGACTGAGTTGCCTGTTTCAGTACCTGTAAATGCGCGATAAACTCATTAAAATTAATTTTTTTACCATCAACAATTTGGATATATTCATCTGAAAAGTATTTTTGAGCAACAGACCTTGAACCAATATCTTCTCCCAATACTGCATTCAATGCTTGTTTTACTAGTTGCATATTATTCATTATTTTTCCTTAGTGACAAAAGCTATTCCCTAATTGTTATGGGTCTTTTATTTTTCATTTCAAGCCAAAGTCTGAGTTATTAACTTTCATACTGACATATGTAATATTTTAACCACAATCTTCATGTTAACAATCGTTCTGCTATTACTCACCTATTGTAACAATAGCACGGTAATCATCATTAAAATAACGGCCAATTTGTCGCATTTATTGTTGACTGCACAGCACAATACGGGTTTTTGCAACATTAATCTCCCTAAATTATCCCCCAAAAATTTTTTCTATCTAAACACATACTCTAATTTGGTTTAAAACATAATCACTGGTATCATCTTGTAGTTGCCCATTTAAACTATAGGCAGCTATAACAATAACTATAAATCTACATTTCCATTAGATACCCCTGCTTGCAGGGGCTTTTTTTCACTCCTTATCCCCCCTTTAGTCTCATTTTGTATCTAGTTAATTAGTAACTATTTTTAGCTAACGCCCTCAGCGTAAGCAAGCTAGGTACTCCGCAATTTAATATTAGATATCTCGGATATGCCATTGTTCTTGGTAAGTTAGATAACTTACCAACGCGTTAAATGCAAAAATCATCAAGGAGGAATATTATCCATAGATAGTTTCCAAGCTCTATTGCTTGCACCATTAAAAGTAACGCAACAGCCGATAAAACCTAATTTACGTTTATATGCTCTTTATAATCAAAATAGCCAATAGTAACCGTTACCAAAAAATTGGTATTCAGCCACCCGTAAATGGTGTTATCCATACAGTGTAAAACTTGTTTTTCGTACTTATTTTAATTCTCCCCTCCTTTTTGTTACAATATCTAACCCTTTGTTAAGGAAATACAAGTTTACTTAACGTAGATTATTTAAGTAATTATTAAATAATCAAGCTATATTATAAAAAAGGTGAACTCATGCGTTTTAACCTAACACAAATAAATATTTGTGGAGAAAACACAAAAATTGTTGGTTTAAACATAACGTTAATTGGGGATGACAACTCAACTCATAGTTTCAAAATAGATATCAAGGGGTTGGATACCATGAATTTAACATTAAGGGATATAGAAAAACATGCTATTAAACAGGCTAAGCATAGTTTTGAACACTGCTCCAATGGTTAGCTTACTCCTTGACATTGATAACTATAAACTGATCAACAAATATAAAATATTAATATATTAGTTTACTGTAATCAAAAACATAAAAAATTCTCATGAAATTTTGCCATAATTATAGTCATCAATTATATTTAACAATGTTATCTGTGTTCTTAGTTTTAACAAAAGTATAAAGTGTTGTACATTTACTCTGTATCACATCAAAACCAATGCAAAACTGATGTTACTTACTGATAAGGGGAAGTTGATATGAAAGCCTTCAAAGCAATATCATCTATACTGGTCGTTATCTTTATGGGCATTACATTAACAGCTTGTGCACCATCGTCTAAAAGTGAAGGCACTGGCGGCTATATTGATGATACGGTCATAACCACAAAGGTAAAATCAGCTTTACTTGCTGAAAAAAACTTAAAGTCAACGCAAATTAGTGTAGAAACATTTAAAGGGCAAGTCCAACTCAGTGGTTTTGTTAACTCTCAAGCAGATGTCAATAAAGCGATTGAAACAACAAGAAAAGTTGCTGGGGTACAATCTGTTATTAACTCTATGAAAATTCGCTAATTACAAACAATAAATGCCTCTTTTAAAGAGGCATTTATTGATATCGTATTCATGTTTAATGAGCAAATATGAGAGACACAAAGATAAAACCTATATTTATTATCGCTAATTTTTATGTATTATCACCTAAACTTTAGAACTATCTCATTAATAAAACCACTATCCTTCATATGAAGGAACCCCAGCAAACTCATTCAATATCTAAGTCTAAGTCTATTTTGCTAAGACCTTCCCCCTCAATGGGGGCAAAAATAGGCAGGTAAATTATATTCTTAATATAAATAGGGTATAAACCTATTCTAACATTACAAAAAAAACCAATTTTGTATTAGTAATGCGGATAGTGAAATAACGACAGCAGTCAAAGAATACTGCAGTACAACCATAAAACTAAGAAATTTACCAACATTTTTCACTAAACTGCATCCATTATAAAAAATATATCTAGATATTATAATGCAAATTTAAGATTGTTCATAACGATTATAAGCTTATTTTCGCCCTATTTCATTGGTTCAATAGCCCCATTCCATCCTAGGGAACCATTTTTAGTTTGTAATATACCGGTTTCTCATCTTTTCCAGAGAGTTTCTCTCCCCCAGCCTACAAATGAGCCTTGTTATATTTTTGCTTGAATGATAAACAATAAATAGACGCTAAATTTAACAAGATACGACTTTTTCTCAGGACTTAGAACCATAAGCTGTCTCCTACCCCCTAAATTAAGAGGTAAAATGGCGCATTTACGCATGGCAAAATAGTTTCCAGACATCATCAATTCGTTCAGATAGTAAGGCATTATCACCACCCTCTATAATAGGAAAAGATAGAAGAATTAACCCCTTAGGTGGCTCATATACTTTGACAACGAAACGTTTAAACCCATCTGGTAGATCATCATTATTAAACATAAAAACCTCACCACAGATATAGCCTAAACGCCCCCCGTTTTGTGTTTTTTTACTGAAAAAATATTCCATATTCCTAAAGTTAGCGGCATCTGGATATGCTAATACGTTAGCAACATTGATTTTAGACTGTTCAATAGGGTCAAAATTTATCGTTTTAGTCATTGATATACCAAAAATAAATGATATCACCATTAGAAAAATAATAATGATTGCCCTTAATATAGATACCTTACCAAGCTTAAATTTCATCCTACTTTCCTAACTTCTAATTAAATAACAGTGAGAATATGAATAGAATAGCAAAACTTTTATTTTAAGCTAGGTTTCACTGACTATATTGACGCCCCAATATCCATATTAAATGTAACAATTATTGTTAAATATAATAATTAATTAAAAACCAATACTATTATGAGTAGTATTGGTTTTTCTTCAAATGTTATAACTGTTCGACATCCTGTTAAACTTGTCATAAAGCTAGGTTATTTATTATACCTTTCAAAAATACAGCATGTGTTGTGAGTGAAAATTGAGCTATTAAATCGCTGTATTCTAGGAACCTAAGCGATGACTAGAACTGTTGGTTTAACCCCAGCCCTAGTTTCACGCAAGCTATAAGTGAAGTTATTTTTCTTATCTAAACAACTAAAATTTCGTCAATGTTTAACGCTTTCAATTGATATTCGTGAGCATACATTACGTTATTAACCTCAATTCTCACGTTATATCGCTACCTAGAAGCCACCTACCGAATACAACTGTGTATTATTTCAATTTAAAATACGCAATGGTAAAGGGTTGTTGTATTGCCTTAACACATAAAACATATTGAAATATAAGCCAAATAATGTATTTCTCATTTATTGGGTTATTTATCTTGAGCTTATTATTCCGGATTAATATTTGATCTTATTCACAGATTACGACTCTTTCATTTGAGAAACTTAACTCCATAAAATAACATAAATCGGAGTTAAACTTCATGAAGGTGAGCTCAATATGGTCTTAATTGAAAAAATGACTAAAGATATTCAAGAAAAAGGTGGGCTAATTGTATCTTGTCAGCCTGTTGATAATAGCCCAATGAACAAGCCTGAAATTGTGGCCGCAATGGCTCAAGCTGCAGTAAATGCCGGTGCTATCGCAGTACGAATCGAAGGTATAGAAAACCTAAAAGCCACTCGCCCGCTTATTGATGTTCCAATTATAGGTATTGTAAAACGTGATTTACTGGATAGCCCTATAAGGATCACCCCGTGGTTAAGTGATGTCGATGCCTTAGCGCTAGAAGGTGCTGATATCATTGCTTTTGATGGCACCGACCGTCTACGACCAGTCCCTGTCAATGAATTACTCGCTCGCATACATCACTTAGGTAAATTAGCGATGGCCGATTGCTCAAATTTCAATGAAGGGATGTATTGCCATGCATTAGGTACAGAATTTATCGGTTCAACTATGTCAGGCTACACTGGCGGAGAACCTCCCAAATTACCTGACTTACAGTTAGTCACAGCCTTAGCTGAAAACGGCTGCCGTGTCATTGCTGAAGGCCGCTATAACACGCCAATTATTGCAGCGAGAGGCATGCATGCTGGAGCTTGGGCTGTCACTGTCGGTTCGGCATTAACTCGCCTTGAGCACGTCTGTAGTTGGTTTACTCAGGCATTAAAGTTACAGCAGGAGTTGGTGAAATGAATATATTAGCGATTGATATTGGAGGAACAAAAATTTCGGCTGCATTAATTAACCCAAATAACCAACTCACACAACACACTCAAATAACGACTCCTGCTAGCGCTTCACCACGACAACTATATGAAGCATTAAAGCTCATAACCTCACCACTTAAAGCGCATGCTGATGCTGTTGCTGTAGCTTCAACAGGGATCATTTGTGGCGGTATATTGACCGCATTGAATCCTGCTAATTTAGGTGGCTTAAAAGATTTTCATTTGAAACAAACACTTTCCACATTAACTGGTTTACCCTGCTGGATACTAAATGATGCTCAAGCTGCTGCATGGGCTGAATATCATTATCGTCATGAAACCATCTCCGATATGGCATTTATTACCGTATCAACCGGTGTTGGTGGTGGGCTTATTCAACAAGGGAAACTTCAACTCGGAAAGCGAGGTGTTGCAGGCCACCTAGGCCATACCATTGCAGACCCCTACGGACCTATTTGTGGGTGTGGGCGTTATGGGTGTGTTGAAGCCATCGCTTCTGGTCGTGCAATCGCTTCACAAGCTATCGATGAACTTGCTGGTCATGATGCCAAAGCTATTTTTACTGCCTATCACCAGGGAAATAAACAAGCAAAAGAAATTATTCAACGTTCAGCAAATACCATCGCTAATTTAATTGTAGATATTAAAGCAATAACAGATGCCGACTGCGTTGTTCTTGGCGGTAGTGTTGGGTTAGCTAATGGCTATATTGAACTGATTCAAACAACTATTGCACAGCAACCTTCTGCGCTACAAGTACCGGTTTTACCAGCCCACTATCATCATAATGCAGGGCTTTGGGGCGCAGCTCTCTGGGCTAGAGAACAATAAAAAAACTGTCGTACATTTTACCTACTACCTTACATATGGCAGGACTAAAAAATGCAATTACATGATTTTGGTTTCGTTAATTATGCAGTACTGCTTGGTTATTTAGCAGCAATGCTACTTGTTGGTGTTTATTTTTCAAAACGCCAAAAAACAGCAGATGATTATTTCCGTGCAGGTGGCCGAGTTCCAGGTTGGGCTGCTGGGGTTTCTGTTTTTGCAACCACTCTGAGTTCAATTACCTTTATGTCAATTCCAGCAAAAGCTTATACCTCAGACTGGACTTTTATTATTGGTCAATATTTAGCAATCGCCATCTTGCCCTTAGTATTTTATTTTTATATTCCTTTTTTTCGGAAATTAAAAATAACTTCTGCTTATGAATATTTAGAAGCACGTTTTGATATACGCAGTCGTTTATTTGCTAGTTTATCCTTTATGTTATTCCATATAGGTCGAATTGCAATTATCACTTATTTAACTGTACTTGCACTACGTCCTTTTATTGGGATTGACCCTATTATATTAGTTGTCCTTATTAGCCTATTATGTATTATTTATACATGGATGGGCGGCATAGAAGGTGTTATTTGGACTGATGTTATCCAAGGGCTATTACTCTCTGCCGGTGCTGTTTTAATCTTTATTGTGATCTGTTTTAAAGTCGATGGTGGGATAAGTGAAATATATACTGCAACTGCTCAAGCCGATAAATTTTTCCCTGATGCACAATTACGATGGAGCTGGACTGACAGTACTATTCCAGTTTTAATGATAGGTTTTTTATTTGCAAATATTCAACAATTTACTGCAAGTCAGGATGTAGTCCAACGCTACATTGTTACTGATTCTATTGAGCAAACAAAACGCACTTTAATTACTAATGCTAAATTAGTTGCTATTGTTCCTATTTTTTTCTTTGCCATTGGCTCAGCCCTATTTGTCTATTACAAACAAAACCCAAGCTTATTACCTGAAGGTTTTAATACTGGTGGAATTTTGCCCTTATTTATTGTCACAGAGATGCCTATCGGTATTTCAGGGCTAATTATCGCAGCTATCTTTGCCGCCGCACAATCGAGTATATCCAGTAGCTTAAATAGTATTTCAAGTTGTTTTAATTCCGATATTTATATTCGCCTAAGTAAAGTTGAGCGCCTTGCTGAACAGAAAATGAAAATTGCTAGGTTGGTAATTATTATTGCAGGTGTATTTAGCAGCTTAGCGACTATTTGGTTAGTTTTATCTGATGAGTCTGAAATATGGGATGCATTTAATAGTCTAATTGGGTTAATGGGTGGTCCCATGACAGGGCTGTTTATGCTAGGTATTTTTATTAAAAGAGCGAATGCAGGCAGTGCAGTTGCAGGTATTATTGTAAGTATCATTGCGGTATTGGCGACACGTTATGCTAGTGACCTTAACTTTTTCTTCTATGGCGTGATCGGTGCAATGTCAGTGGTTATTGTGGGGGCGGTTACGGCGCCATTTTTCTCAGCTGCGAAACAAGTGTCACTAGATGATAGTGAAATTCACGAAAATTAATAGGAGTTACTTATGTTGTTTGGTCATGTATCCGATGTGGCAACAATGACTGAAATAAACTCAGTCCTACGCAACCTAATCGAAAAAACATTAGCACTCAATCCTGCATCTTTAGAACCGGGAAGCTACCCTATTGATGGTGATAATGCATTTGTCAATGTAATGACATTCGAAACCCAAGGCCGTGAACAAAAGAGTGCTGAATTACATCATCATTATATTGACGTG
This sequence comes from Providencia sp. NPDC089933, assembly GCF_049545585.1. Taxonomy (NCBI): domain Bacteria; kingdom Pseudomonadati; phylum Pseudomonadota; class Gammaproteobacteria; order Enterobacterales; family Morganellaceae; genus Providencia; species Providencia sp. NPDC089933. The sequence continues at coordinate 30,705 of NZ_JBMWDT010000013.1, read as the reverse complement.
CAAATATTACTATCCGGTGACGAAGTAATAGATTATGGAATACGAAATTCCGCTAAAAATGTAACACCTTATAATGATGCGGATGACTATCAACTGGCTGATACAATCGAATATTGCCAAACAGTATCGTTAGTACCAAATATGTTTGTCATTTTTATGCCTTATGAACCACATAAACCGGGTATTACTTCAAAAAGAGGAAAAAGCACCGTAAAGAAAGCAGTTATCAAAGTACGCTTAAATACATTAGCAAACTAATTTAGTCTGCTTTTAACGAAAACACTTTATTTCTAATGTATCAATCAGTTGTCTATTAATACTCTTAGAGTAAAGTGTTTTTATCATCATCACATAATTGTAAACTAAGGGCTTTTTTTAACTGATTATAATTGGTACTCTTATTCGCAGAATTTGTCTCACCTCTCTCTTCTGCAACCAAGGGTAATTTACATGACAACACAGGCAGCTTCCAAACTGAAACCGGGTAAAATACTCGATACGTTAGGGGCGATGAAAAATAGCCTGACGCGTGTTTCTCAGCGCATTGCTGATTACATCTTGTCTCACCCTGTTGAAACGACACAATTTTCCATAGCTCAACTTTCCCAAGCGACAAAAGCAGGTGAAGCCACTGTTGTACGTTTTTGTCGTGCTCTTGGTTATAAAGGCTTCCAAGACTTTAAAATGGACTTAGCGATAGAAATGGCGACATCAGACAGTGAAGAATCGCCAATTTTGGATGCAGAAGTGAGTGAGCAAGATGACATCCACACTATTGGTTTAAAATTACAAGCAACTATCAACAACGTGCTGTCAGAGACCTTGAATTTACTTGATATAAAACAAGTACAGGGGGCAGTAAATGCATTGCTTTCGTCAAATTATATTTTTATTTGTGGTGTCGGCTCCTCGGGGATCACCGCAGAAGATCTGAAAAACAAGCTAATGCGTATTGGCTATCGTGTTGATGCAGCTACCAATAACCATTTTATGTATATGCAAGCGTCCCTCTTAAAACCAGGTGATATCGCCATTGGTATTAGCCATTCGGGTAATTCTCCAGAAACCGTTCATGCATTAAAACTTGCACAACAAGCAGGAGCATGCACAATTGCACTAACACATAATTTAGGATCACAAATTATGGAATATGCTGATTACCATTTGATTAATGGTAATCGCCAAGGGAAATTACAAGGTGACTCCATTGGTACAAAAACGGCGCAATTGTTTGTTTTAGATTTATTGTATACCCTACTTGTTCAAGCTCAGCCTGATATGGTAAAAGAACAAAAACTACGGACACTCAATGCATTAAAGAGCATTAATTCCGCCTAAATTCAATATGCATTTTTATCGGTTTTCAACAGAAATCAGCTAAAGATCACACTTTCATTTTTATCTTCCTTCAACGCGAATTTCGTTATTGCGTTCACAGCTAATGCTCCCTAATATAGAGCTAAACTCCAAATTCAAAAAAATTAAGAAGCTAACCTCCAAAGGACTTATTATGAACAAACTCTCTGGATTAATTGCTGCGCCTCATACACCTTTTACCGCCGATGGTAGTGTAAACTACCCTGTCATTGATAAAATCGCAGAACATCTTATTGCAAGTGGTGTAAGCGGTGCTTATGTATTAGGAACAACGGGGGAAGGTATTCATTGTTCTGTTGAAGAGCGTAAAAAAGTGGCTGAGCGCTGGGCTAAGGCTAGCCAAGGAGGATTAGAGTTAATTATTCATACTGGTGCATTAAGTATCGCTGACACCATAGACTTGGCTCGTCATGCAGATACATTAGATATTCGTGCCACATCCGTCATTGGTCCTTGCTTCTTTAAACCCAGTAATGTGGATGATTTAGTCGAATATTGTCGTTTAGCCGCTGAGAATGCCCCATCTAAAGGTTTTTATTACTATCACTCTACAATGTCTGGTTTAAACATTGATATGGAGAGTTTTTTACAAGTCGCGGGTACAACTATCCCAAATTTATCTGGTATGAAATTCAACTCTCCTGATATGTATGAATTCCAACGCTGTATACGCGTTAATGAGGGTAAATATGATATCCCATTTGGAGTCGATGAATTCATACCTGCTGGGTTAGCATGTGGCGCATTAAGTGCAGTTGGAAGTACCTATAATTATGCTGCACCCCTCTATCTTGAAATCATTGAAAAATTTAACATAGGTGATTACCAAGGTGTCGCCGCATGTATGGATAAAGTCATTGCAATTATTCGTGTATTAGTGGAATACGGTGGTGTGGCTGCCGGAAAAGTTGCCATGCAATTACATGGTATTGATGTAGGTAACCCGCGTCGCCCGCTACGCCCATTAACTGTAGAACAAAAGGCTAAAGTATTAGAGAAGTTTAAAGCCGCTGATTTCTTATAGTCAGTTTGGTATAAATCAGTGTTGATAAAATAGCCTATACCTTAACATGTTATCAATTAATGAGGGCTACACATAACGTGCAGCCCTGTTGCATCAACATAACTAAGATTGATTATTTATTATCTTTATTCTCAATCGCTATCATTTGTGGTTTCTCTTCTTCTGGCAGTTCATATTCAATATTAATAGCCAGTAACCCACTGGATAGATTAGCTTTCTCTATTTTTACATTTTTACCAAGATCGAATTGCAAAGTGAATTGCCCTTGTGATATTCCACGATGGAGCCATTTTTCATTATCCTCCTGTATTTTTTCCTCTTTTTTCCCCTCTACCAGTAAGCGCCCTCCTTTCAATGATACCGTTAAATCACTTTCCTGATATCCGGGAACGCTAACCGTCAACTCATAATGGTTATCATCAATTTGTTTTAGATTATAAGTCTGGGCTGGTACTGATACAGGCTTACTTCCGGTTAATTGGCTAAATAAGCGATCTATCTGATCAAACCGATTCGACAACATATTGTCAGAAATTGCTGGAAATAGTGAAAAAGGTCTAATGTTAGTCATAATTCCTCCTCCAATATTAATTGAACTAGGGTAAAGGTGACTTACCCACAATATAGATAAGAACGAATTGTCATTTTTCAACCCCATGACATGATTTTTACCTATTTTTATATTATAGAGATGTGAATTCAGGTGAGCCTACCCCGCCTAACGGTATAACTTATATTGAAAGAGAAAGCGCTAAGGGGAATAAGTCTCAAAAAATAACTGATAAATATCATGATGGCAGAGGTAAACAATGGCAAATTCTTACGATTTAAAGCGCCTGTTTTTAGATATCGAGCAGTAAATATCTTTAACCACCCAGACCAAGGACAGGCTAGATTAACTATTGAACAATATAATCAGCAGTCAATATCATTATATTTCCACCATGTCCGTTGCAATCAATCCTGACTACATGTTTTGGTGTCCATGTTGTTAATGTGTACGTGTATTTAAGGTTACTTATTGATGTTAATTTATGCTCCATTGCACCAGACGTATAAATAGCCTCTACTGATAGCTTACATAAGTCATAGTTCATTTTTTCAGCATAAATAAAATCCCAATCACCATAATTAGACCTTTTTGTATCTGCTACTAATGAGTCAATGCTATTGCTCGAATGTGCATTAAAACCAAAGCTAGTAATCATTAGCAAGGTAGTAACTATGTATCCTTTCATCTCACCATCCCATCAATTAGTTTCAATGATATTAGCTTAGAGGGAGTGCAAATTGAAGTTAATTAGTTGGTGGCACATAGTGTGGGAATACAGTAAAAGTGCAATACGTTATTAGAAATATGATGACAATTAACACTGTCACCCCAAGCCAAGAACCCCATGTTTCCTAGGGCAAACATCAACCCGGGAAGTTGGCATTTGGAGCTATAGTCATAGAGCATTTTGCTATAGCAAATATAATAGAGAAATAGATTAAGTACCCAAGCCAATTACGCATATCAATCCCCCTCAGCGTGTAGAGGGTAAATATTAGGATAGATGTAGATTTCAGGCAATAAAAAATTATAAATTACAGTAGCTTAGGTTTAAATTCATAGAGCTAATATTTATTCAAGATAAATTGAAACTGTTTCTGAATTAACCCAATGAATTCATTTTAAATAAGTATATCAATGCAGTATAATGAACTAATTTCTATTAAGAGCGCCCATATGAAACAACAAATCAAGCCAGAGTCAAATGACATTACCCAACCACATTGGCCTACTTTGAAGCTCATATTGAGTTCTTTTATTGTTTTTAGTTTCTACTTAAATTTAGCTGATAAAAGTAAGGTTTCATTTCTTATTGATATTTTCGACTTAACATTAATTCCTATGTTTGTATTTATAGTTGCATTCGTAACGAAAAATACTACGTGGAAATCTTTGAAGTTTAGCTTACTTTCATCCTTTATAATTTACTTAACATTTCAAACAGTTGATGCAATTCCATTGTACTTTTCAGGCGAATTAAGTTTGAAAGTTTATATCCTTGAGCCTCAAAATGGAGTATGGTTTTTTTTAGCCACTCCTGTTTGGCAAGCTTTTTTTTTATTATTACCACCAAGATTAAAATCTAACATTTCAATATTATCTTGTATTTTGATGGTATCATTGGTTCTTTCTTATTTAGCCAACAATTATTTAATTAACTTATCAAAATTTTTCTCTATTATTATATACTTCCCATTCTTTATCATCGCTTATTTTATTAATAATGAAAAAGTATCCTCACTTAGAAAAAAACCTTACTTGATAATTGTAATCAGCACAACCTTGGCTATAGCCGCACTTTATTATGAGGAAAGTATCAATAGATTAATCATAAACAGTACTCACGCTGATTTTTTATCATCTTTTTTTGTTGTTTATATTTTAAAATTCTGTATAAGTATAGTTTTAGGTTCTAGTATTATTTATTTCGCTTCATCAACAGATAAATATGCTAAACTATCAAACAATGCTTTAGGTGTTTATTTAATTCATCCTATTATTTGTTTTATTTTTTTACAAACCCTAACTTATTTCCATGTGGAATATAGCTCATTAGTCGTCATACTACTAACGCTATCAACTATCAGCATCGCTCTTTTATTAACCTTTAACTCAACCATTCACTGGTTTATTGAACCTAAGTTAGGTTTCAACAAGTTAACACATTAGTGCTACTTACCCCTTAAAATTCACTAAATTGATAGACAGTATCAATGTAGCCAACCGCAATTTCATTAAAGTGACTATGTGATTTGATGATTTGCGGTGGCTATATACAAAAAAGACCGTGCAGTGCGTAGCCCTTGGAATATTTTGTTGTTTGAAATGGCGTTATGACTAATTGAGTTCAAGCATTGCATTTGTTTTAATAGATAACTGACCATTTTTAACAAAGAGCGGGCTCGCAACAAACCCACCACTTGCTGGCTGTTTTAATCCCGTGCTAACCATCAGCCCTTCAATGCGCTTTAGTTGCGCTTCCAACTTGTCTAAGTCAGCGCTATCGACTGAGATCTTTATAGATAGGGTGGCTATTTCTTTTTTATCTGACATGACTGTCTCCATAAATGAAAAAGCCACCAGTAATTAGTATATGATTACTTTTGAAGTCATTTTATGGACTGCTGGTATCTTGGTAATTTCAGCGGTTGCATTCCTTGTGTGGGTAACAATGATAATACTGAGTAACAAAGCTAAGGCAGATGCTCAACGCGAAAACACTAAAAATAAAGTAGAAAATGGTGACTAAATAAAACTAACGCCAGCCATGTCTTCATATTCGTACTCTCTTTCCGCATTTGCTTACACTTAATTCATATGAAGACTTTGCTAATTATCTATGCTTATAGTGTGTTCAAATAGTTTTGATCATTAGCTATTATTTGGCTTTAGTTACATTTATTTTATTCGTTTTTTAAATAGAGGCCTTAAAGACCTTACACGGAAAATTTATGATAAAAATAAAGTATTTGCCAATTATGATGTTTGCTTACTCTTTATTTGCAGCAGGTTCGGATCATGATTGCGCTAAGCTATCCCCTGAACTCAATATACAAAAAGTATGCGAACAAGCCAAGTGACCCTATGGCACAATTCTATTTGGCAGAAATGTATTTTGAAGGAAAAGGTGTTAGTAAAAATTACTCTAGGGCTATTGAGTGGTATATCAAGTCTGCCAATCAAGGCTATGCAGATGCTCAGCTAGAATTAGGATACCTTTACTATTATGGCGATGTGATTAAACAAGATAAAGACAAAGCTTCTGAATTATTTAAAAAAGCGTGCTTAAACGGCATTGAAGATTATGATGAATTATGCGCCGAATGGCGGTAATACTCATTCTGGTGCTAATTCTGCTTCTGCTGATTCGATATTTTCATTTAAAATAGCCCCTGAGTTAGCACCATAATAATTTATTTCGTTACTTTGCTAAACGCATATTCAGCTACACCCTCTTCAATAAAATATTTGCTCGTTAATTTTTCATAGAACGGCTTCCAGTTTCTGCGCCATGTCCTTTCGTTAAGATCAGGCACTAAATGTCTAATTACACTAAACGCCGCAGATGACGGCACCCGCTTAGGGATCAGACAGATTTGAAGAGGGAAGATGGAACTCCGCCAAGTTTTTATGGGCAGCGTTCTTTATTAGAAAGGTTATATAGAGATCAAGGCATCGGTACTAAAACTTTATTGGGCCATAAGAGCTAGGTAATGACAGATAAATATCATGATGATCGAGGATAAAATTGGCAGGTTTTAGCTATAAAATAACGATTATTTTGTAGCCTGTTTTGCAGAAGAGTTTTGCTGGAGTTTTGTAGAGGAATTTTTCAAGGCAAAATAAAACGGGAGTTTTTAGGCTCCCGTTGTTAATCACACCACGTAATAAATTACATGTGTTTAATGATTGCGTCACCGAATTCGCTACATTTCAGTAATTTAGCGCCTTCTAATTGACGTTCGAAATCGTAAGTTACAGTCTTAGCCGCGATTGCGCCTTCCATACCTTTAACGATTAAGTCAGCGGCTTCAGTCCAACCCATGTGGCGCAGCATCATTTCAGCAGAAAGAATGATAGACCCTGGGTTTACTTTATCTTGACCTGCATATTTTGGTGCAGTACCGTGTGTTGCTTCGAATAATGCACATTCAGAACCAATGTTTGCTCCTGGCGCGATCCCGATACCACCAACTTGAGCAGCTAATGCATCAGAAATATAGTCACCATTCAGGTTCATACAAGCAATAACATCATATTCTGCTGGACGCAGTAAGATTTGCTGCAAGAAAGCATCTGCAATCACATCTTTAACGATAATATCTTTACCGTTTTTAGGGTTTTTAATTTTAACCCATGGGCCGCCATCTAATAATTCACCGCCGAATTCTTCTAGTGCTAATTGGTAACCCCAATCTTTAAATGCACCTTCAGTGAACTTCATAATGTTACCTTTATGAACTAAGGTCACTGAATCACGGTCATTATCAATTGCATATTCAATCGCTGCACGCACTAAACGTTTTGTTCCTTCTTCTGAACAAGGTTTGATGCCAATACCGCAGTCTTGTGGGAAACGGATTTTCGTTACACCCATTTCATCTTTTAGGAATTTGATAACTTTATCAGCTTCTGCTGAACCTGCTTTCCACTCAATACCTGCATAGATATCTTCGGAGTTTTCACGGAAGATAACCATATCAGTCAGTTCAGGTTGCTTAACAGGGCTAGGCGTTCCTTTGTAATAACGAACTGGACGCAAACAGATATACAGATCAAGTTGCTGACGTAGAGCAACGTTCAGTGAACGAATACCACCACCAACTGGAGTTGTTAAAGGACCTTTAATTGAAACACGGTAATCACGGATTAAATCGAGGGTTTCTTCTGGTAACCAAACATCTTTACCATAAATTTGTGTAGATTTTTCACCGGTGTAAATTTCCATCCACGAAATTTTGCGCTCACCGTTGTAGGCTTTTTTAACTGCCGCATCAACCACTTTTAACATTGCGGGTGTCACATCAACACCAATACCATCACCTTCAATGTAAGGGATAATTGGATTGTTCGGAACGTTCAGTTTGCCTTTTGCATCAATGGTAATTTTAGCGCCTTCTGCCGGAACTACTACTTTGCTTTCCATTAACCTCTCCTTTCACTTGCGTATTTTGCTTGTTAATTTTTTGTAAGAGACGTGTCAATACTACTTCAATCTGCGTCGAACGCCAATGATTACTCATCTAAGCTTCAATGCGGATCGCATTTAACGTACTGCTCAATCCTATAAGTTGAAGGGATACATATTTATAACTACTTTGAAATCAATTAATTAGTTTTATTATCCCTATTTAAAGAAAAAATTGATTATGATAAAAGTTCTTTTAAGGTAACTAATTCTAATAGCTTAATATGCTATAAACGCTTTCTTTAACCTAATTAATACTAACAAATTAACCGAAATTAAAAACACGCTCTCATCACACAATTGCCACCTTAATTATATCATAGGTGTTTATTTTTAAATGGAAAATTGGCTTTATCGTTTTAAATGATTTTAAAGTTGTTAATTAAATATTGCATTAAAACGTAAAATCCATCCCTAGGCTTTTACGGGTAAATCCCCTACACTAATGTTAATCAATATCCATTGAACCAATTCATGCCAATAAACTGCCATAAAGCCATTATGAATAAGCCAAATAATAAATCAGCGACCAACAAGTATAAATACAATCAACGCCCAACTGATTTAAGGCATAAACGAAAATCAACTTCAGTTAACGCATTTTCCCATCAGTCTCCTCGTAAAGTTATTTTATTTAATAAACCCTTTGATGTTTTGCCTCAATTTACTGATGAACAAGGTCGAGACACATTAAAAAACTATATTCCTATTACTGGCATTTATGCTGCGGGCCGCTTAGATAGGGATAGCGAAGGGTTATTAATTTTAACTAACGATGGCAAATTACAAGCACGCTTAACACAGCCTGAGAAAAAAACAGGGAAAATATACTATGCTCAAGTCGAAGGTATCCCCGAGGAAACCGCATTAATCAAATTTCGCCAAGGTTTACAGTTAAATGATGGGCTAACTCAGCCTGCGGGGGTCGAACTCGTCAACGAACCAGATTGGTTATGGCCAAGAAACCCACCAATCAGAGAACGAAAAAACATCCCAACAAGTTGGCTAAAAATCACTTTATATGAAGGACGAAATCGACAAGTCCGCCGAATGACAGCAAATATTGGTTACCCTACATTACGACTGATCCGCTACCAAGTGGGTGAATTCAGTTTGGGGAACCTTTCTGTTGGTGAATGGAAGGAGGTAAATGTTGTTTAAACCTAATGTCACTGTTGCAACTATCGTACATGCTCAAGGCAAATATTTAGTCGTTGAAGAATGGGTAAATGAAAAGCCAACGTGGAACCAACCCGCTGGGCACTTAGAAGCAAATGAAACACTTTTGCAAGCCGCAAAACGTGAGTTATATGAAGAAACAGGAATTGACGCTTGCCCCTCACAGTTAATTAAAATCCACCAATGGATTGCACCTGATAAGACTCAGTTTATCCGTGTTTTATTTGCTGTCGAGCTAGAGTCCATATGTGAAACACAACCACAAGATAGCGATATTAGCGCTTGTCACTGGGTTAGTGCTCAGGAAATATTAGAAAGCCAATATCTGCGTTCGCCCTTAGTTGCAGAAAGTCTACGCTGTTTCTTGACAGGAACCCACTACCCCCTTGATATCTTGGCTGCATATGGTGAGGACTACCTTTAACGCCCCACATATTGCTTGGTGAAATCTTCATCAAGCAATAATATTCCCCTCAAACGCTGGTGCAACAAGGTCACAACATGCTAAAGTATGGGGCTTGATTTTTCCGCATTGAGACTATTTCCATGTCAAATAACAGTACCATGTCAGACAACAGCCTAAAAAAAGTCATCGTCGGTATGTCCGGTGGTGTTGACTCCTCTGTATCCGCCTATTTGCTGCAACAGCAAGGGTATCAGGTTGAAGGGTTGTTTATGAAGAACTGGGAAGAAGATGACGACACGGAATATTGTTCTGCCGCAGCCGACCTCGCCGATGCCCAAGCCGTTTGTGACAAATTAGGCATTGAATTACATACCATCAATTTTGCAGCAGAATATTGGGATAACGTATTCGAACATTTTTTGACTGAATATAAAGCTGGTCGTACACCAAACCCAGATATCTTATGTAATAAAGAAATCAAATTTAAAGCATTTCTAGAATTTGCCGCTGAAGATTTAGGGGCAGATTACATCGCTACGGGCCATTATGTCCGTCGTCGTGATATTGCAGGCAAAAGCCAGTTATTACGTGGTTTAGATGGCAATAAAGACCAAAGTTATTTTTTATATACCTTAAGTCACCAACAAGTTGCTAAAAGCTTGTTCCCAGTAGGTGAACTTGAAAAGCCTGAAGTACGTCGCATCGCAGAGGAAATTGGTTTAATTACTGCAAAGAAAAAAGACTCCACAGGGATCTGCTTTATTGGTGAACGCAAATTCCGTGATTTCCTAGGCCGCTACCTGCCCGCACAGCCTGGCCCTATCGTTACAGTAGATGGTGAAACCATAGGTCAGCATGAAGGCTTGATGTATCATACATTAGGGCAACGTAAAGGCTTAGGCATTGGTGGGACTAAAGAAGGTTCTGAAGAACCTTGGTATGTCGTCGATAAAGACGTTCAAAATAATGTCCTTATCGTTGCACAAGGGCATGAACACCCTCGTCTAATGTCCGTCGGGTTAATCGCCCAACAATTGCATTGGGTTGACAGAGAAACATTAACCCAGCCTTTACGCTGTGTAGTAAAAACCCGTTATCGCCAAGCGGATATCCCTTGTACTATTACACCATTAAGCGAAGACCGCATAGAGGTTATATTTGAAGCCCCTGTAGCAGCCGTTACGCCAGGGCAATCTGCTGTCTTTTACCTAAATGAAGTTTGTCTCGGCGGCGGCATCATTGAAGCCCGTATTCAGGAGTAAATGTGGCTAAAAACTACTATGATATCACGCTTGCGTTAGCGGGTATCTGCCAAGCAAGCGCAATGGTTCAGAAGCTTGCTCACGAAGGCATTAGTCAAGACCAAGACACCGAAACCATGGTCAATTGCCTCACCAATATGAATCCAAAATCAACATTGGATGTATTTGGTAATGATGAAGCAAACTTAAAAACTGGTCTAAATGCTATGTTGGGCATGTTAACGGGTGGAAATAGTGGTTTATCTGCTGAAATGACCCGCTATATGTTGAGCATTATGGTGCTTGAACGCCGTCTCAATAAAAACCAGGAAGCGATGAATCAACTGGGTCAACGTATTGAGCAATTTGAACGGCAAGCTAGCTATTTTGAGCCTCTATCAGAAGGTGTATTTAATGCGCTTGCTGGTATTTATGTCGATGTTGTCAGCCCTGCTGGCCCACGAATTCAAGTTACAGGCTCCCCTGACATCCTGAAAAATACCTTAGTACAGGCTAAAGTTAGAGCCACTTTACTCGCGGGTATTCGTTGCGCAGTACTTTGGCAGCAAGTAGGTGGAAGCCGTATCCAACTAATGTTCTCTCGCAATCGTCTGGCTAATCAGGCGAAAGATATTTTGTCTCACCTTTAAATCTGGAGTTGCTACCAATGGAATTATCCTCACTGACCGCTGTATCCCCGATTGACGGCCGTTACGGTGATAAAGTCAGCGCTTTACGCACTATATTTAGTGAGTTTGGCTTACTGAAATTTCGTGTGCAAGTTGAAGTTCGTTGGCTACAAAAACTGGCTGCAACCGCTGAAATCAAAGAAGTTCCTTCATTTGATAATGACGCAATCGCTTACTTAGATGAAATTGTCGCGAACTTCTGTGAAAAAGACGCAATGCGCATTAAAGAGATTGAGCGTACAACTAACCATGACGTTAAAGCAGTAGAATATTTCCTAAAAGAAAAAGTGGCAAATATCCCTGCACTACACGCCGTCTCTGAATTTATTCACTTTGCTTGTACATCAGAAGATATCAATAACCTTTCTCATGCTTTAATGTTAAAAACAGCGCGTGAAGAAGTCTTATTACCACAATGGCGCCAAATAATTGATAAAGTTAAAGCGATGGCACATGAGTACCGCAACTTGCCGTTGCTATCTCGCACCCATGGCCAGCCAGCAACACCATCGACTATTGGTAAAGAATTCGCCAACGTCGCCTATCGTTTAGAGCGCCAATATCGTCAGTTACAACAGGTTGAGATTTTAGGTAAAATTAACGGTGCTGTCGGTAACTATAATGCCCATATGGTCGCTTACCCTGAAGTTAACTGGCACGAGTTTAGTGAAACCTTCGTAACCTCTTTAGGTATCCAGTGGAACCCATTCACCACACAAATCGAACCTCATGACTATATTGCGGAACTATTTGATTGTGTCGCACGTTTTAACACGATTGTGTTAGATTTCGACCGTGACATTTGGGGTTACATCGCATTAAACCATTTCAAACAAAAAACAGTAGCTGGTGAAATCGGTTCTTCTACAATGCCACATAAAGTCAACCCTATCGATTTCGAAAATTCTGAAGGTAACTTAGGTTTAGCTAATGCTGTATTAGGTCACCTAGCCAGTAAACTGCCAGTTTCTCGTTGGCAACGTGACTTAACAGACTCCACAGTATTACGTAACTTAGGTGTAGGTTTAGGCTATGCTTTAATAGCCTATCAATCGACCATGAAAGGTTTAAACAAACTGGAAGTGAACGAACAGCACCTGTTGGATGAATTAAACCAAAATTGGGAAGTCTTAGCCGAGCCAATTCAAACCGTTATGCGCCGCTATGGCATTGAAAAACCTTATGAAAAACTGAAAGAACTTACCCGAGGTAAGCGTGTTACCGCTGAGGGGATGAAACAGTTTATTGATGGTTTAGAACTGCCAGAGCATGAAAAAGCGCGCCTCAAAGAAATGACACCTGCTAACTATATTGGTTACGCTGTCACTTTTATTGATGAGCTTAAATAAAACTGATTTAGACTATTTCGGCGGCCTCTGTGCCGCCTTTTTTTACTGATTTGTCTTACCTCTTAATTCCAAAAGCCAACTTCGTCGATAACCTACGTCAAAAACGCGCTGACTTACTAAGAATACGCTATTTTTAGGGTTTGTTTGACTTATATTTACTTAAACGCTTGTTGTTATTCAGAACTCTTTTTACCATAGTGCTACTATTATCATTAATAGCAACTATCATTTCCTTACTGTGAGGGTTTCAGATGCGTATTTTAATCGTCGAAGACAATGCATTACTTCGCCACCATCTAACGGTTCAGCTGAAAGAGCTTGGTCATCAAGTTGATTCCGCTGAAGACGCAAAAGAAGCGGATTACTTTTTGCATGAAAGTTGCCCTGATATTGCAGTTGTCGACTTAGGTTTACCTGAAGAAGACGGCCTTTCAATGATCAAACGCTGGCGCGGTGCGCATGTAAATATCCCAATTTTAGTTCTCACTGCACGTGAAAGCTGGCAAGAAAAAGTTCAAGCTTTAAACAGCGGCGCTGATGATTACGTCACTAAACCTTTCCAACTAGAAGAACTCGTCGCAAGAATGCAGGCACTGATGCGAAGAAATAGCGGCCTAGCCTCACAGGTATTAGAACTAGGTAATTTTGTTATTGATTTATCACGCAAAGAATTCACCGTTAACGGTGAAGCCGTCAAATTAACCGCATTTGAATATACCATCATTGAAACCTTACTACGCAACAATGGCAAAGTCGTCAGCAAAGATTCATTAATGCGCCAACTTTACCCCGATGCTGAACTAAGAGAAAGCCATACAATCGATGTGTTAATGGGGCGATTAAGAAAAAAAATACAGCAATTTCATAGTGATGATGTAATTGTCACCGTTCGTGGTCAAGGCTATCGTTTTGATGTGAATGGCTAATATGCAGTTAGGTAAATTTAAATTTAAGCCCCTTTCGCTTCGAGCACGTTTTTTATGTGCAACCTCTGCGGTCATTTTGGCACTCACTTTGTCTTACGGTATCGTTGCCATATTGGGCTATTTAATTAGCTTTGATAAAACAACTTACACCCTTTTGCGTAGTCAAAGTAACTTAATTTATAGCTTGGCACAGTGGCAAAATAATAAAATTGATATCCGTGTTCCCCCTAACTTCACGTTAAATAACCCCACATTAGTGATTATTTATGATGATCAAGGGCAAGTATTATGGCGTCAACGCGATGTGCCTAGCGTTGAAAGGCTGATCCGAAATGATTGGCTAAAAAAGGAAGGGTTATATGAGATTGATACTGACATCCGTGAAACCCGTCAACTGCTTAATGATAACCCTGAGCTAAATAATAAACTGGATGATATGGACAATGATGATGAGCCACTCACCCATTCTGTATCAGTCAGCCAATATGCCGCCAGCGAAAACCTACCAAACCTAACCATTGTCGTGGTGGATACACTTCCACAAGACTTGCAAAATACAGGTCTAGTCTGGGAATGGTTTGGCTATGTGTTACTTGCTAATTTAATTTTAGTTATCCCATTATTATGGCTAGCGGCTTATTGGAGCTTACGCCCAATTAAATCATTAGTTTCACAGCTTGGTAGCTTAGAAAAGGGGGAACGAGATACACTCGATGAAAACCCGCCTTCAGAACTTCGAGGGTTAGTCCGTAACCTCAATATTTTATTAACTAACGAGCGGAAACGTTATAGTAAATACCGAACCACGCTTTCTGACCTGACCCATAGCCTTAAAACCCCATTGGCAGTATTACAATCGACCCTACGCTTGTTACGTTCGGGTAAACAGATGAATATTGACCAAGCAGAACCTATTATGCTTGAACAAATTGGCAGGATCTCACAACAGGTCGGCTACTATTTGCACCGCGCTTCCACACAAGGTGATGAAAACATGATGTTGCGTGAAATTTCATCTGTTCCATCAATATTAGATAGCTTAGCGAGCGCCTTGCATAAAGTTTACCAGCACAAAGGAGTTGCTATCACAGTAGAAGTTTCTCCAGAAATCACTTGGCTCGGTCAGCCTAATGACTTTATGGAAGTCATGGGTAATATTATGGAAAATGCATGCAAATATTGCCTAGAATTTGTCGAAGTCACTGCGGTGACTGGGCCTGATAGCCTAACGTTAATTGTTGATGATGACGGCCCTGGCGTCCCGGAAAGCAAACGCAGTTTAATTTTCGTTCGAGGCCAACGTGCCGATACCCTTCGTCCAGGCCAAGGTCTCGGCTTATCCATCGCAGTCGACATTATTGACCAATATGATGGGGAGATCACAATTAGTGATAGCCCGCTCGGTGGTGCTCGCTTAGCCGTCACATTTAGGCAGCAATCTATGATCGAAGATAGTTAATCTGTGATATTAACCCACTTATTCCCTATTTTATGATACGTTTCCGGTATACTATTTAGGGAGTCTTATTACTAGGGGCTGCTCCAATACTGCTATCTATATTCATATAAATAGCAGCCCTCAATAATTATGGCTAACCTAATTTATTTAAAAGAAGTACTAAGTGACTTACTTCATATATAAAGGTCATTTCGTACCATTATGGCCTGTGGTATTGCCGTAACACCATCAGCAATATTCAACAGCTCCAAGGGACAATAAGATGGATTACAAACTAAATCTAGACTGGCAAAGTTTTCTGGATAGCCACTGGCAGAAGCGCCCACTGCTTATCAAAAAAGGGTTTGCAAATTTTATTGATCCTATCTCACCTGATGAACTTGCAGGTTTGGCGATGGAAGATGAGGTTGATAGCCGTTTAGTCAGCCATAAAGAAGGAATTTGGCAAGTAAGCCATGGCCCATTTGAGAGTTATGATCATCTCGGTGAGAAAAATTGGTCTATTTTAGTCCAAGCCGTTGACCATTGGCACTATCCAAGTTCCGCTCTAATGAAGCCATTTCGTGTTCTCTCTGATTGGCGAATGGATGACTTAATGATCTCCTATTCGGTTCCTGGTGGTGGAGTAGGCCCTCATCTTGACCAATACGATGTATTTATTATTCAAGGTGAAGGTCGTCGTCGTTGGCGTGTTGGGGAAAAAATCCCGATGAAACAACATTGCCCTCACCCTGACTTACTACAAGTTCAACCTTTTGATGCCATCATTGATGAAGAAATGGAGCCCGGTGATATTTTGTATATCCCACCAGGGTTCCCGCATGAAGGCTATGCAATTGAGCCATCATTAAACTATTCAGTAGGCTTTCGAGCCCCTAATACGCGTGAGTTAATCAGTAGTTTTGCCGACCATTTAATTTCGAATGATTTAGGCAGCTACCGTTACAGCGACCCTGATTTATCATTCCGTGATAACCCTGCGGAAATTTTACAAGGGGAACAAATTAAATTACGCGAAATGATGGAGTCTCTGATTAATGACCCTGACCTGTTCCGTAAATGGCTTGGTGAATTCATTTCACAATCTCGCCATGAACTAGACATTGCACCACCAGAACCGCCTTATGAGCATGACGAAATCTATGACTTGCTAAAAACACAACAGGAAACCCTATACAAACTAAACGGGCTCCGAGCATTGCGTGTTGGTGACCAATTTTTTGTTAATGGTGAATGTTTAGAGACCCAGTGCTATGAAGCTGCTGATAGCCTATGTCGTTATGATGCGGTAAACAGCAAAATTTTAGCTGATGCTATCGATGACGTTAACTTTATCGCGCTCATTACCGCATTAGTGAATAATGGTTATTGGTATTTTGATGATTAGTCCATTTTATAAACATTAAATTTACCGAAAACACCCCCAATATTGGTAAAACAATTATTGGGGGTTAAATTTTATTCATTACATTCTAGTTAGCATATAACTTTTATTATCATTCCCAGTTAAACCGAAGCCACCCCTTTCCCTTTAGATATCTTTATAAATATCTATAAAGTTTGCTTTCCTGTTTATTTTACTTCCGTATCAATAACATTGATAAAAAATTAAGCCTCACAAATAGGCACTCAAAGATAAAGTGTTTTTAAAATTTAATTCTAGAATATTTTTGCTTAGACCGATTAAGCTTGGGCGAATAATTAATAACCTTTCAATGATTATAACTTTATGAATATAGAAACTTTTTTAGCTTTATCCCTGTTTTCATTTGTAACATCCATTACCCCAGGCCCTAATAATATTATGTTACTTGCTTCAGGGGTCAACTTTGGTTTTCAAAAAACGTTACCACATTCGCTTGGTGTTTCAATTGGCTTTTTCATCATGCTTATTGCTGTTGGCTTAGGTGTTGGTGCACTCATTCAATCATTACCACTTGTTTATTCAACATTAAAATACATTGGTATTATTTATTTATTTTGGCTCGCATGGAAAACAACCATCAGCCATTCTATTGCTCAAGTAAATCAGCAAGACATAAAGCCATTAACATTACTTGAGGCTTCATTATTTCAATGGATTAACCCTAAAGCATGGATGATGGCGATATCAGGGATGGCAATGTATACCAATACGATAGAACCTTATATCTCAATATTATTAGTTGCCATCATATTTGCTTTGATAAACTGGCCATGTGTGGCTATTTGGGCAATGTTTGGTAGTAAATTAAGAGAAAAACTGAAGCAACCTAGTACATTAAAACGTTTTAACTTAGTGATGGGTATTTTACTCGCACTAAGTGGTATATCCGTGCTATTGCAATGAAATACCCATAACATAAAACGGAAATTATCCCGCTTGCTCAATAACCTCAGCTCAGTACTTATTGTACTGAGCTTAACAGGTTCATTAAGCCCCTCATGACTGGCGGGCGTGTATTGCGGTAAGTTCAGCAATACGCATAATGACACTAACGGCCTGCTCCATCCCTTCTTGGGTGATAAACTCATGTTTACTATGAAAATTATACCCCCCAGTAAAAATATTTGGGCACGGCAAGCCACGATGTGAAAGCTGAGCACCATCAGTTCCACCGCGGATAGGTTGAATAATAGGGTTAATATCACAATCAATCATGGCCTGTTTTGCTAATTCAACCACATGTGGGTATTTCATTACTTCTTTGTGCATATTGTAGTAGGTATCGTCCAATGTCAGCTCGATATAACAGCTCGGGTGTAAGCCTTCCCCTACTTTTTCAGCAATTCGAATAATATTTTTCTTTCTTGCTTCGAAGCTTACCAAGTCAAAGTCACGAATAATATAGTTCAGTTCTGCTTTTTCTACCGTTCCCTTCATCGATGTTAAATGATAGAAACCTTCATATCCATCCGTCTTTTCGGGAGTTTCATCTGCGGGTAACATCGAATGAATACGGTTAGCTAGCCCTAAAGCATTTACCATCACCCCTTTAGCATTTCCAGGGTGTGTATTGTTCCCGACTATTTTGATTGATACATTCGCCGCATTGAAGTTTTCATATTCTAATTCACCAACACCACCGCCATCGACAGTATAAGCCCACAATGCATCAAATTGCTTGAAATCAATATGGCGAGCGCCACGCCCAATTTCTTCATCTGGGGTAAATGCTAAACAAATTTTACCATGTGGAATATTGTTACCTTTTAGGCGCACTAATGCTGTAATAATCTCCGCAATACCCGCCTTATCATCAGCACCAAGTAGCGTCTTACCATCAGTCATAATTAATGTTTTCCCAATCATTTCATGTAAAACTGGGAACATGACAGGGGATAACACTTCATCACCAATCCCAAGGGCAATATCACCACCTCGGTAATTTTCGAGTACTTGTGGGCAAACATTTTTCCCCGAAAAATCAGGTGCCGTATCTAAGTGTGAAATAAAACCAATAGTTGGAACATCCCAATCAACGTTTGACGGCAAATAGGCCATCAAGCAACCTTGATCACTGAGTGTTACCTTTTCGAAACCTAAGTCAATCAGTTCTTTCATTAATGCGCGTGCAAACTTTAGCTGACCGGCACTACTAGGCACTGTTTTAGCATTCAATTTTGATTGCGTATCAAAAGCCGTATATTCAAAAAACCGCTCCAAGAGTTTGTCCATACCCTTCCCCCTCAAATATCAATGTCTGTATTATGGGAAAGATCACAGATTCAATTATTGTCTCAAATCAGCTTTGCTGTTAATGCTTGCAGGTTTTCGCAATAAATCTTTAATGAAATTTATTTTTTACACACTATTTTGATTTTCTCTTACAACTAACCATTTTTAATACCTAAGACTAGTTAGGGGAATAATTAAATTGTATTATTTTATTACCCCCCTATATTTGTTAGTTAAAACAGTGAATTAAGTTAAATATCATTTATCAATTGCACTAATTACCTATTATTATTTATTAATACTGTGCTATATCTGACGCATTATTATTTCGTTTATTATTTTTTATAATAATTAATGTAATTTTTATTCAAGTTATCGGGGCGTTTATGTCAAAAACATATTTGATTTATGGTGTGAGTAAAGGATTGGGCAAAGCACTTGTTGAAGGTATTCCCACAAATGAAGAGCTGGTTTACGGTGTCTCTCGTTCCAAACCCCCGTTTGAGCAAAGTAATTTTACTTGGCTCCCCGCTGACCTAAATGATAGCCAGTCTGCTAATATCATTAAAGATAAGGTTAAAGAACAACCGATTAACACCTTAATTTACAATGTAGGAATTTGGGAAAACTTGGCTTTTAGTGACGATTACCAGTTTGAAACAACTGATGACCTTGAATTACTCAATATTATCCAGACGAATATCAGCGCCTGTTTATTAAATTTAAAAATGCTATTACCTAATTTACGCTCAGCTGAAAACAGTAAAATAATTTTAATTGGCTCTACATGGGGGCTAGATAATCATAATGGTAAAGAAGTTGCATTTTCCGCCACAAAATATGCCTTAAGGGGAATAGTGCAATCGCTAAGGGAAACATTACGTGAAGATAAAATTGGCATTTCTATCATAAACTTAGGTTATCTTGCTACAGAATACCCATTGTCTGTCCCTGTGGCTGAGGTTATTGAGAAGAGTCACGGGCAATTGATCCCATTACATGATGTTGTCAATGCAGTACGTTTTATCCTAAGCACCAGTAATGCTACCTGTGTTAAGGAAATCACAATGCCGGCGATGATGGATTTAAATGTATAAAGAGGAATAGCTAAGGGAAATGACCGTTTCCCTTAGCCTGAAGTTGACTTATTTCGTTGTGCTTTTTACCTGTAATTCTGTAATAAGCTTATTAATATATTCCACTACAATTTTACTGGCTAAGCCGTAGTGCTTTTCATCAAACTCACTTTCTACCTGACTCGGTTCTAAATTTAATTCAACTGTATGTGCACCATGTAACTTCGCTTCATGAACAAAGCCCGCTGCCGGATACACATGGCCTGATGTACCAATTGAAATAAAAATAGTCGCTGATTCAATAGATTGATAAATATAATCCATGCCAATAGGCATTTCACCAAACCAAACAATATGTGGACGTAATGGCTGTGGAAACTGACAGCAGTGGCAACGGTCTTCCACTGATAAATCCCCTTTCCACTCGACAACCTGATTTGACCAGTTACAACGTACCTTTAATAATTCACCATGCATATGGATGATACGCTGACTCCCGGCTCTTTCATGTAAATTATCAATATTTTGAGTGATCAATAAAAAGCGATCGCCAAGTAACTCTTCAAGCTGAGCTAAAGCATAATGCGCCGCATTAGGCTTGATATTTTCTTGCTGTAATTGCCGACGACGCTCATTATAAAAACGTTGAACCAGTTTAGGGTTACGTTCGAAACCTTCCGGCGTTGCAACGTCTTCAACGCGGTGCTCTTCCCATAAACCATCCGCAGAACGAAATGTTTGGATCCCTGACTCAGCTGAAATCCCCGCACCAGTCAATACGACAATATTCACATTTTTCATATTATTTAATCTGTTATCTATATAAAAAGACCGGTTGCGAAGTCGCTGACGACGTACACATTTATTTTTACGAGCTTTTTTTAATCTATAACGAAATCGCAACATCAAAAACTTCCTTTCATCCATGTAACTGATAAACTTGACATCTAGACGAGGCCGAGTACTTGTTTAACGCTGTATTTAGCGGCTCTACTCTCTGATTTATCATTAGTGTACAAATAAATATGCTTCTATATATTTTTATTAGTATATCTCACATTTACATATTCAACTTTGCACTATCTTAATGTTAACACACTAGAACTCATCACAATGACGAATGCAAATAAAAATATCGAGGGCATCGAACTTGTCACTTTTTCTTCATAAAACTGACATCTTTCTTTCATATTAATCCCCAATATCCCTAGAACTGTAAAACAATAAAAAAAACCTTCTTGATATGACTACCTACGGTTAATATACCGCTCGTCGATTTTGCTGTAATGATTATTCACCATTAAAAGGGATTGCATGGAAAAGTTTTTCGAAAAAACAATGTATGCTTCACGCTGGATTTTAGCGCCAATTTATTTCGGGCTTTCACTGACACTGTTGGCATTAACTATTAAGTTCTTTCAAGAACTGTTCCATATTTTGCCGAATATTTTAGCAATACCAGAGGCAGATCTCATCCTCACATTGCTCTCATTAATTGATATGGCATTAGTCGGTGGGTTATTAGTGATGGTGATGTTTTCAGGATATGAAAACTTTGTCTCCCAAATGGATATCCCAGAAGAAAGTGAAAAGTTAGGTTGGCTAGGTAAAATGGATGCCTCGTCACTGAAGAATAAAGTGGCTGCATCTATTGTCGCAATTTCATCAATTCACTTATTGAAAATTTTTATGGACTTAAAAAGCGTTTCGAACGATAAACTAATGTGGTATGTGATCATTCATTTAACCTTTGTTTTATCTGCTTTTGTCATGGGCTATTTAGATAAAATGACTAAAAAATAGCAACATGACCGCCTATAGCTACAGCTCTGATTAAAACTAATTTAATAGCCTATTTTATCAATAATAGGCTATTAAACGCCCCCTCTAACGCATCTTTAACACACTGAATACTCGCCATTTATGCTATCCTAACCACCTACTTGCCTATTGATTATAAGGAATATTTTAATGAGCGAGCACTTTGTCGGTAAATATGAAGCTGAAATTAAATTTCGGTTACCAAACCCTGAGAGTTTTCTACAAAAAATAAAAACCGACCAAGCTGAGCCATTTACTGAAAATAATTCAGAAACTGATTATTTCTATGACAGTGAAAATTCGCCACTTGCAGCGAATAATATTAGCATGTGTGTTCGTGAGATGGTTCCGTCAGGGATTAAGTTATGGATAGTCAAGGGCCCAGGTTCTTCCGAATGTAAAGCAATTAATATTGATGACTGCCAACATGTGCAAAATATGTTAGTAACACTAGGTTATCACTGTAGTTTGGTGACAACAAAAGTTCGTAGTATTTACTTCCTGAATGATGTTCATATCACCATAGACCATCTTGCTGGCATCGGTTGGTTTGCCGAATTCGCTATCATGACGGACGATAGTCGTTTACTCAAACACTTATATAACAAATTATTAAGTGTTGCGATGACATATGGTTTCACGGAAGCGATGATTGAAAAGCGTAGCTATAAACAAATGTTCTTAGAAACACAAACCCAATAAAGAAGCCAATCACCTTAAAGCCTATTGCTAAGGTGATTGGCTGAGTGTGCACTGATTATTGACCACTAAGGATGCGAGCTGGGTCTAATTTGCTTGCTCGGCGAGCTGGGTACCAACTTGCCACCAAACTTAAAATAATCGTTGTGATTAAAACATAGACCACATCCATCATATGCAATTCAGAAGGCAGAAAATCGATAAAGTAAACATCTCCAGATAGAATTGGGTGACCGACTACTTTTTCTATCCCTTTGATTATAGTTGTTAAATTTAAGGATATCGTTATACCTAATACAACACCAATCAAAGAGCCAACTAAGCCACCTAATAACCCATACCATAAGAAAATAGCACGGATTTGCCCATCCTTAGCCCCTAGCGTCCGTAGTACAGCAATATCACTGCTTTTATCTTTAACTGCCATCACAAGAGTCGATACAATATTAAAGCATGCAACGCCAATCACTAGGATCATAGCTAAGTACATAATACTTCTAACCATTTGAATATCATTGTACATATAGCCGTAATCACCAATCCAGCTTTTAACGATGACATGATGCATTGTCTTTAACCCAGCATCATAAACCACCTTATCGGCGATAAAAGGATCTGTTGCTTTAATTTCGAAACCTGTCACGCCATCACCGTAATCAAGGTATTCTTGAGCATCCGCAAGCGGCACTAAAGCAAGTTGGTGATCCAATAAACCACTAAGCTTAAACACCCCCGTTACCTGAACACGAATACGTTTAGGCTGTTGGATTTTCAAACTTTCATCCGTATTGGGGATCATGATTGTAACCCAGTCCCCTTCCTTAACATTCAATGCATTAGCAACGCCTTGCCCCAAAATAATGGATTGTTTCCCTGCTTCAAAATGCTCCCATGCATCGTTAAGGATAAACTGTGGCAATGCACTAACTTGCGATTGCGTTTCGCGAGAAACTCCCATCACTTGGATTGCTTTTAAATTCGCCCCCCGCTCAAGCAACCCTGTAAAATTGATGTATGGGCTCACGGCTTCCACACCTGGGGTTTTGCGAATGACTTGTTCGGCAAAATCTAAATCTTTATAAGGGGGCTTTACTGCATATATCTGACCATGTGGGACCACAGATAGCACGCGGTTATTTAATTCGCGCTCAAAACCATTCATGGCACTCAAGCCGATGACTAAAACAGCAACGCCAAGCACAATACCCAATGTCGACACTATCGACACCAAAGAAACCAACCCCGTCCGACGGCGACCACGACTAAAGCGTAACGCTGTTAATAATGTAAGAGGCATTTTAAACATTACCGAGCCCCCAAGGTAACTTCCTGTTGTAAGTGCCCGTCACGCATTTCCAATTGGCGGGATAAACGGCGCGCCAATGTCATATCATGAGTGACAACTAAAAAAGCAGTACGTTGTGTACGATTTAGCTCCCCCAATAACTCAAAAATGGCATCTGCGTTACGTAAATCAAGATTCCCCGTTGGTTCATCAGCTAATACTAAAGCGGGCTCATTAACCAACGCTCTGGCGATTGCCACCCGTTGACGCTCCCCCCCTGATAACTCAGAAGGCCTATGCCCTGCACGATGTGCCAAACCTACCGCTTCTAACATTTCTGTCGCTTTAGTCAATGCCAATTCTTTTGCAGCACCACCAATTAACAGTGGCATAGCCACATTTTCAAGAGCCGTAAAGTCAGGTAGTAGGTGGTGGAACTGATAAATAAAGCCTAAATCCTTATTTCGAATAGCAGCACGTTCATCAGAAGACAATTGATTAATATGCTGCCCGCGAAAAATTACATTCCCTTCAGATGGCGTATCTAAACCACCAAGTAAATGTAATAAGGTACTTTTACCAGACCCGGAGCTCCCCACAATGGCCATCATTTCGCCAAGCCCCATAGAAAAGCTGACATTTTTTAGCACTTGCGTAGACAATGCCCCTTCTTGATAGGTTTTATTTAAATTTTCACAGACAAGAAGTGGTTGTTTATTCATAACGTAAAGCCTCAGCAGGTTGGACCGCTGCTGCACGCCAAGAAGGATAAAGCGTCGCAAGCAGTGAAATCAGCATCGCACTTAGTGCAATAATTAAAATACCTGAGTAATCAAGTACAATCGGTAGAGATACACCTTTTGGTAATAAACCAATCAGTGGCATGATAAAATTTAACTGACTAGACAATAGTGTACCAAGTACCGTCCCCACTAGTGAGCCAATCACCCCTGCGCCTGCGCCTTGGATCATAAAGATGGCTAAAATACGCCAGCGTTTTAGACCGAGGGTTTTTAATATTGCAACTTCACCTTGTTTTTCCATCACCAGAAGTGATAACGAAGTGATAATATTAAAAGCTGCCACCGCAATAATTAGGCTAAGTAGTAAACCCATCATATTTTTTTCCATGCGTACAGCTTGAAAAAACTCCCCTTTGCGTTCTCGCCAATCCGTCCATACCAACCCGCTAGGCAATGCTTGCTTACTTAGTTCATCCACTTTTAAAGGTTCATCTAAATACAAACGCCACCCAGTAATACGACCAGCTGGATAACGCAACATACGTGCTGCATCTTGCTGCGCAACAATCAATTCACTGGTATCCGCTTCGCCATTGGTTTGGAAAATACCTGCGACGTTAAACAAACGCTGACTTGGAATACGCCCCATTGGCGTTAACTGGCTCACACCCGGAATGATTAAACGGACTTCATCCCCCCGCTTAACTCCTAAATTTTCCGCCAGTTTATTCCCCAAAAACACATTGTAGCTACCTGCTTTTAGGTCCTCTCGTTGGCCACTAATCAGTTTGTCTAATAGCAAAGAAGGTTCTGTTGGTTCGATTCCCCCCATCATTCCAACACCAACATTGGTGCGGCTTTGTAGTACGACATCAGATTGTACAATGGGAGCTATGTGGTTAACCCCTTTTAAATTCTGTAAGGCCTTTATGGGGTGTTGGGCTGGGTCGATATTTCCAGATGCTGAGGTTAAAATTGCCTGCGGCATATAAGCAAGTATGCTATCTTGTAGCGATCGCTCGAAACCATTCATCACTGATGTAACCGTAATTAATGCCGTAACGCCCAGTGTGATGCCGATTGCTGACAAACTGGAAACAAAGCGCCCGAATTTATCGGCAGCGCGTCCACGTAAATAGCGTAGACCTATAAATAATGAGACAGATTGGTGCATGAAGTCTATGATGCCCCTGTTGCCAAAGCGAAGTGTTCAGCGATAATAAAGGGTACGATTGATGAATGGAACCACTCACGGGTATTTTTTCTTATTTGAGTGCCTTTTTGTCTGACTTTCAGACAAATTACGAGTTAAAACCGATTGTATTATTGTGAATTTTATTGTTTAACTATCTATTGGTTAATTTAAGTATTAATCATAAAAAAACTGGCTATCATTATATTGAATTTTGTTTAATTGCTTAACTAATCGCTGTGAGATACCAAAGATTTCTATGTCGTCAAAATTTCGTTATGAACTCCCTAGTCGTAGTGGCGATGTCCGCCATTTAGGTTGCCTTATCGGGGCGGCTGGTGCGCTTGAATGTGGAGAAATGATCCAACGTCATCAAGGGCCTGTTGTTATTGTCACTCGTGATATGCAAAATACTTTGCGCTTACGTGATGAAATTCAACAATTTACACATCACCCTATTGAAACCCTTTCTGATTGGGAAACATTGCCTTATGACAATTTCTCCCCACATCAAGAAATCATTTCTCATCGTTTATCAACACTATACCGCTTACCATCTATGCAAAAAGGCGCATTAATCCTTCCGGTTAATACGCTTATGCAGAAAGTTTGTCCCCCTGATTTTTTAACTAGCCATGCATTGGTCATGGCAAAAGGCGATAAACTTTCCCGTGATAATTTACGTGCCGAATTAGACAAAGCAGGCTATCGCCATGTTGAGCAAGTTCTAGAGCATGGCGAGTATGCAACCCGTGGGGCGTTATTAGATTTATTCCCAATGGGCAGTACATTACCATTTCGTATTGATTTCTTTGATGATGAAATTGATAGTTTGCGAACTTTTGACGTTGACTCACAACGAACACTTGAGGAAGTTAGCCATATCAATCTCCTCCCTGCTCACGAGTTTCCAACAGATAAAGACGCAATTGAACGTTTCCGTAGCCAGTGGCGGGAACGCTTTGACGTTCGCCGTGACCCAGAGCACATTTACCAGCAAGTCAGTAAAAATACGTTACCAACTGGTATCGAATATTGGCAGCCTTTATTTTTTTCACAGCCTCTGCCCTCGTTATTTGATTATTTACCGTCATCTAGTTTATTGGTTTCACAAAATCTACAAGAAGCCGCAGAACGCTTTCAACTCGATACGTTGCAACGTTATGATAGCCGTAGGGTTGACCCAATGCGGCCATTACTCCCCCCTACAGACTTATGGTTAACCGTTGAACAGCTCAACCAATCATTAAAACAATGGCCTCGTGTTCAATTATCCGCTGAATCTTTAGCTCCCAAAGCCGCTAATACGAATTTAGACTATTTACCGCTACCGGACATCAGTACTCAAGGCCAAAGCAAGACCCCTTTAGACAAACTTCGTCAATTCACGGAACAGTTTGATGGCAAGATCATCTTTTCTGTGGAAAGTGAAGGTCGCCGTGAAACAGTCACGGAACTGTTAGCTCGCTTGAAAATTCGCCCTGAAATTATTGAGCATTACGCAAGTCACATTGATAGCCGTTTTGCTATTACTATCGGCGCAGCTGAGCATGGTTTTATTCAAGTCGATGCCCATAAAGCGTTGATATGCGAAAGCGACCTGTTAGGTGAACGCGTTGTTCGTCGTCGTACTGATAACCGCCGAACAATTAATACCGATACACTGATCCGTAACTTAGCTGAATTACGTCCGGGGCAACCCGTCGTCCATATTGAACACGGCGTTGGTCGCTATCAAGGGTTAATCACCCTAGAAGCCGGTGGCATTAAAGCAGAATACTTAATCTTAACTTATGCAGGTGAAGATAAACTCTATGTTCCGGTCTCGTCACTGCATTTAATTAGCCGCTATGCGGGTGGTGCGGATGAAAATGCGCCATTACATAAGCTAGGCAGTGATAGCTGGGGACGTGCCCGCCAAAAAGCGGCTGAAAAAGTACGTGATGTTGCAGCAGAGCTGCTGGATATTTACGCACAGCGTGCAGCCAAAGCGGGCTTTGCTTTCAAACATGATAAAGAACAGTACCAAGAGTTTTGCCAAGGTTTTCCTTTCGAAACAACCCCTGACCAAGAGATGGCAATTAATGCTGTACTCAGTGATATGTGCCAACCATTAGCTATGGATAGGTTGGTATGCGGTGATGTTGGGTTCGGTAAAACCGAGGTGGCTATGCGTGCAGCATTCCTAGCTATCAACAATGATAAGCAGGTGGCTGTTTTAGTTCCAACCACCTTACTTGCACAACAGCATTATGATAATTTCAAAGACCGATTCGCCAATTGGCCTGTGCGTATAGAAATGTTGTCTCGCTTTAAAACGGCGAAAGAGCAGCAACAGATTATTGCTGAGACTGCAGAAGGCAAAGTTGATATTTTAATTGGCACTCATAAACTGCTACAAAGTGATTTAGTATGGAAAGATTTGGGCTTATTGGTAGTAGATGAAGAGCACCGCTTTGGCGTCCGTCATAAAGAACGAATAAAAGCTATGCGTGCAGACGTTGATATTTTAACACTTACAGCAACCCCTATTCCTCGGACACTGAATATGGCAATGAGTGGTATGCGCGATCTATCCATTATCGCCACGCCGCCAGCACGCCGTTTAGCTGTAAAAACCTTTGTTCGCCAATATGACGAGCTCGTGGTACGTGAAGCCATTTTACGTGAAACACTACGTGGGGGCCAAGTTTACTACTTATACAATGATGTTGAAAATATTGAAAAAGCCAAAGCGCGCCTTGAAGAACTAGTCCCTGAGGCTCGTTTCGTTGTTGGTCATGGCCAAATGCGGGAGCGGGAATTAGAACGGGTGATGACCGACTTCCATCATCAACGTTTTAATGTCTTGATATGTACGACTATTATCGAAACGGGTATCGATATTCCTACTGCAAATACCATTATCATTGAACGAGCTGACCATTTTGGGTTAGCACAATTGCATCAATTACGTGGTCGAGTCGGCCGGTCACACCACCAAGCTTATGCTTACTTACTCACACCGCATCCTAAAGCAATGACAACAGATGCCCACAAGCGTCTCGAAGCCATTTCTTCACTTGAAGATTTAGGGGCTGGGTTCGCACTTGCGACTCATGATTTAGAAATTCGAGGTGCAGGAGAATTACTTGGCGAAGACCAAAGCGGGCAGATGACAACTGTTGGCTTTACCTTATATATGGAACTGTTAGAAAGCGCGGTCGAGGCCCTAAAAGAAGGGCGTGAACCTTCACTGGAAGACTTAACTAGCCAACAAACTGAAGTTGAGCTACGGATGCCGGTTCTTTTGCCTGACGATTATATACACGATGTAAATATGCGACTGTCTTTTTATAAACGGATAGCCAGTGCAAAAGATAATCAAGAATTAAACGAATTACGTACCGAGTTAATTGACCGTTTTGGCACCCTCCCTGATGCAGGCAAGTTCCTTTTAACGTCTGCTGCAATTCGTTTGCAAGCTCAAGCTTTAGGTATTAAGCGCATTGAAGCCCATGAGAAAGGGGGTTTTATTGAGTTTAGTGAGAAAAATAAAGTCGAACCGGGCTTCTTGATCAGCTTGTTACAAAATCAACCACAAACTTATCGCTTAGAGGGTCCCGTCCGACTGAAGTTTTTCCATGATTTAGCGGAAAGGACAACTCGGCTTGAGTTTATAAAACAACTATTAACCAGTTTTGAAGAACACCAATTAACCTAAAAAACTCAAGGTGTAAAAATGTTACAGGCAATCAATTAAGATTGCCTGTAATAGAATATTCAAATTGGTTAAACCTATTCCATAAAACCAAAAGTATTTTGGTTTGGTTGCAATTCTAATATTGCAGACGGGTTTCCAGTAATTGGTAAATTATTTGGTTGTAAACAATAAAATGGCAATAAGCTTTTGACATCACTGCGGATTGTTTCGCATACAGAAGCTGATGATGTCAAAACCAAACGCCCCTCCTCATTTAACGGAATAAACATAGAAGGTGCATAGGAAGTTCTCACTTTCCCCACTGTTTTACCAATTTGGTAGACAACATCATAGCCAACCACAACTAATTCCATTTTTTGCGCTGATACACAGGTTGGGTCACGCTCATAAAACAAGGATGGGAACCCCTTACCTTGTAGCGCTTCTATCATAAAGACCATTTTACATTCGCTTTGCGCAGGGTGAAAACGAGAAAGTGATTGTTGGTCAAAAGTACCTAAAACCCCAGTTACCGTACAATTTTGGTACTCAACAAGCCGGTTAGATTTGATAGGCTCAACCGATAATACGGTTGCTAATTTAATTTCAGGCTCACGCGTGAAGATAACAACTAACAATACAATAAGGCATGCCACTATAGCTGCTAATAACAACTTAAATTTTAGCTTCATAGTACAATCCTTATTAAATTAATACTGACCTATTGTAACGGCTACTCAAGATAATTCGATGCATTACATGCATTAGATATATTTTTTAGATTTATCCGAAATTATAATTGTTAAATTTTACTTAATATAAGATTTAAATTAATTAAATGTGAGGTTTAATATCCATGATATGACTCAGCGATAAATAAAATAGGTTAAATTAACTATATTAATCAATATATTATAGTTTATTGATTTCTAAATTTTCTGAGTTATACCAATATATTTACAACATACATCTTTCATCAATAAAAAATGTTACCGTAACTGATTATAATATGAGCTCAATATATGGTTTTAAACTCATCTTTATTATCCGTATAAAGTAACTTGGTCATGTATTCAATCCGGTGATTAACCTGTAATATAGGGTAATTTATCGGAGAATATTCATGGCTAAAGTCGATGTAAGGTGCCCATTTTGTCA
>NZ_JBMWDT010000012.1:0-188674 GCF_049545585.1 Providencia sp. NPDC089933 | reverse complement strand
ACCCATGAAAGTTTAAATCACCTCCCACCGGAGGCCTATCGTCAACAGTTAGAAAACTCTAATTTAACGTGTCTCAATTAAAGGGGAGTGGACAGTTCCTCATTACCATAAGCTAATGAAGCATTATTGAAGCAAAGATTTAAGTACTCCTGATATGTGGCGTATGCAGTGGCTCTTCTGGATTCTTCACGGTTTGAGCGAAGCTGTCTTTTTGTATACCACAATGCCCCGAAAGCGATAATAGCCATAATTATATTGGCTGATTTATTCCAAAACTCTAAAGTGAAGAACTGAGCAAAACTAGTATCAAGACAAATCATATTGTATTACCTGCTGGTGGTGTTTTTGTTGGTTTATTGCTTCTCATTGACTTACCATGTTCTCTAAAGTCAAACATGTTCATTTCAAACATAGAAATCGATACTTGATGAGCTCCATGAGTATGAGTGATTAATTTATCGTATCTTTCACGGTAAGGTGCTTTTGCTACAGAACCTCCAAATTCACCACTATTTACGAGAACAATATGTTGATACATATGATAGAACAGTGCATCAGCCATGCTATCAAACGTAGCAATATCTTTATTCATTGCAGATACAATATATGCATGAGATTTACCTTTAAGATCTGCACTAAGCTTAATATCAGTCGCGTCGTAACAAATTGAACCAGTAATTTTAAAACCTTCTTTATTTTTAAATGCAGGATGTATCAATTCAATTATTAGTTGATAAGGTCTCCAAGGTGTAATAAGTCCATGCTCACCTGTAGTCATGTTTTCTTTGCCTTGTAGGCGTTTAATAAAACGGCGGCCAGATACACCTTTGTTAGGGATTATCCAGATCGCTGCATTATTCAAGTCCCGTTTATTATTTATATGGCTGAATCCAACTCCAGAGAAAATTATTGCCCCTGTTTTATCTGAAAGTCTTTCAAGAATATCTATATCATATGTCGATACAGATAGCTCAGGCCATACAATCAGGTCTGCTTTACCTCTCCAGTTTGGTTCATTATTGACGCTATCTATACTGGCGATGTTATGTAATATAAGTTCAGCAACTGAAGCGACATGACGCCTATGCTTGGCTCTATATTTTGGTGTATCTAATTGTAAGCCATCAGTATCAAAATCCTTAACTAAAGGTAGGAGAGATTGCACCATAATTACATTCAAATGTTTTTTACTATCATGCCATGAAAGTTTTACTTTTTCGGTATAAGTCGGAATTTTTGATTGTTTCAGGAATGAATTACCCTGTTCTTTAATTCGGTTATTTATACATTTTTCAAGTTCATTGAGATTCCAAGCTTTAGGCCATGAATACTCATTACCATTACTTTCAACTCCAGGCCATTGTAAAAGCTTAAACAACAAAGTAGATAACCAATCGCTCATAGGAGATTTGCTGTCACCAAATGCCTCAGGTGAATGCATCATTCCAACTTGTCTTTTAAGTAGGTTTGATTTAATGCCTTTGTAAGTACTTTTATTATTGAAGATTGCTGATGAACTAGTCCAATCGATTTTTCCTAGCAAACAACTCCGAATAAACATTCCAATATAGTAAAGTGGTTCATGTTCTTCAGTTAACCAGCATGGCGGTGAGTGAATCATCTCATATTTATCGTTGTAGTACTCAAGTTCAACTTTCAGATCACTAGAAGAATCTAAATACAGTAATGTATCCCAATTTGAACATTCAACTTTTGTATTCACGATGTTTATTGGTTTTAAAAAACTATGCTTATCTATTTCAGATAAAATGGATTGTAAAAGTTTTAATATGCCATTCTCATGTGAAAAAGGATTATTATCTGTTCGTAAAACAGAAAGTAAAGAAATTGATTTTGAATTATATAGAGATAGCTTTCCTTTCACTTTAGAATGATCGCTTAATCCAAGGTAGTCAGTGTATTTTTTAATTCTTTTAACCCATGAAAGGTTCATTTTCTTTGCTTTGAAAAATAGTTCTTCGAAGAGTTCTGGAGCGCTAATAATAATTCTTTCGCACAGATCTCCAAAATTTGTTCTATTGAGTGATGCAGCTTCCCTTTCAGGCTGACATATTGTTTTAAATGAGTATAAAATTGAGCGAAGTACTTTGTCTTTATCCTGCCCTATTTGATAGGCAAATAAAACGGCAGTTACAAAATCTATTTGGCTTAGCTGTAAGTTTACATTGCGAAATCCGTTAATTAGCTGTGTAATTAGATCAAATGGTTCAATACCTGTTGGCTTATCAAGAGCAGAATCATTACGAACTAAACAAAAGAATAAAATTTGCTCTCTGAGTGCCTCACTTAAATTATCTAAGGAATCTATTTTATCGGTGGCATAGTTCTCAAGATATTCAAAATACTCTTTTGGTTGAGAATGAGCAGGAAGTGCCCAGCGTTCTTTTGTATGTATAGTCGTAGCTGAATGTCGGAGTATTTCACTTAGACAATACTCGGCAAAGATGACTAACTCTCTTTCTTCTCGTTTTTGAAGTTCTTCTAAGTTAAGAATTATTGGTCGTAACAAATCAAGATGGGGAAAAAGCTCCAGACCTTTTTTTAGTAAAAGTATAAGAGAAGGATCTTTTGTCCACTTTGAAATTAACTTTCGAGCAATTCTCTCTTGTAAATAATCCCATTCCCCCGGAACAGCAACTCCTGACTGATTAACTTCTTGTGCAATCATATTGCGTTTATGTCGAAGTAGTGTATGCATTTTATTTGCAGTAAAACGAAGGAGAGTATCTTTCCGAACATCATTGAACGTTTTATCAATTAAAGCTAGTTGGTTAGTGAAATCAGGAGTTAACTGATTATCTTCCAGAATTTCTAAATTTAAGTTATCTGATAATTCAACCAAGCCTTCCAGATGGCCTAATTGATCGCTAAGTTCGTTAAAAGTCATTGGACCGCTAACTTTGCTTTGAATTCCTGCTAACTTTGCGGAAATTGCTCCTTCTTTAGCGCTAAATTTTTTGACCTTTGTTTTTTGGGGCTGAAGAAGCAAGTTAAGATCGGATGTATAGGAGTCAAGCGTGGTTGTTATTAGCTCACGTAATTGAGCTTCACTATTTTGTCCTATGTTTACTTTAATAATTAGTCTTAAATCATCAACATAACGGCAAGCATCAATTAGTAAAATACTACTATCTTCATCTAAATATTGACCAATGAGTTTGGAAAGGGACTGATCAAACTTTAAGAGGTATATATTAGCAAAGAATCCACCCGCAACTAATCCTTGGGGAACCCCTTTTCCTTTGCGTAAAGACTCAATATGTTGATTTTTGCAGACATGGTCATACAATTCATAAGAATTTTCTGTCCAACTCCATTGTTCAAATTGTTTTAAAACATGTTTGAGACATTCATCGGGTTCTTCACCTGTGATATCTTCAATTAAGCTAGAAATTTTTTCATTTAGAATATTTCTGTCTATAGAATCATAGAACTTTGAAAAGTCTAAATGGATTTCATAGATTTCTTCTTTGCTTGTTTTAACTCTTTTTGCTTCGCGGCCAAAGTGGATCGGGCCGGCTAAGAACTGTTGGTAATCTTGAAAAAATTTACTATAAGTATTGCTATTTCCCCAAGAGTAGCTCGCTTCATCATTAATGTATTTGCAATGCAGCCTATTACCATAATTGATGATGTTTTTTTCATGGACATCTGAGAATGGCGTTGATGGGTCACCTTGTATAGTCTCAGTTTTATTTGCCAGTAACATCATGAGTGCAGTAAAAAGAGTTTGATCTTCAATTGAGATATGAGCAAGAGGCCTCATTGGTATGAGAGGTATTTTATTGTTTTTTTCCGATTCTCTCTGCTGGATTGGTAACCATGATAGTTTTGACCCATTTGGGTCAATTTTACCTAACAAGTTTGTTTTTACAAATTCCCACGGATATGATTTTGGGGCTGGTATCAATTTTAGATGAGATAACTGAAGCTCTTCCTTCCTTACACCTTGAGATATATTGGAAATTCGAGTATCCAATTCTAATGCTGATTTATCTAAATCAAAATAGTCTGCATAAGAACTTATTGTTCTTATATGTTGCTGCGATTTTTTCCATGCATTCAATAGAATAACTTCATCAGAGAGAAAGTCTTTTGTAGGCAGTAGGTTATTGTATTTTTTGTTTAGTAACATGAGTAACTCAATCAAATAGGGTGTTTCATATCTAATAACAGAACATGATACAGGTTTTACATAAGTTTGATAACTAATGAAATCTTTTGCGCATTTTATATCCCCATAATTAAGTATGAATAGTTATTCAGGAGAAGTTTGATAGTACAACCGTTTATTTATACGTCTGAGCTTTATTGGTCATCTCACTAGCTTGATACTATGGATAAAGCTATTTAATCTTGTTTTCTGCCAAAATAACTATTTATTTTGTTAATGATAGAAATAAGCTTTGCTTAACAAAAAAATAAAGCTATCAACAAATAGATAGCAGCACATCATTTTATGAAAAACAATGTGCTCCCATTTTTATATCCTCTCTCTTCCAGCAAAATGTTCATGCATCTTTTCTGTCATCACCCACAGCGCCTTATTCAATTTAATATCCCCATCAATACCATTCACTGAACGAGTGCGAGCTCGCTTGCCTTTAGCGTTCCGACCTGATAATCCTCCTTTAATTAAATTCTCCTGCAAACGTTGGTATACCGTCCACAGATCATCTTTTTTATCTTCCCAACGGCGAGGCTGTAATACTTGTTCTTCGGTAATCGGTTGATGTTCCTCACCAAAGCGATAAGTTAAAGCCGCATGTGCCAAGGCTTGTTGTGCTGGTGGGGGTAACAAAAGAGATTGCATCTGCTCACGCTTTTCAGCAACCGTATCAAACGTTCCTAGTACCTCATAAGCCCCTTCAATTACCTTGCCAATAACATCGCCTTTATGTGGCACACGCACTTCACCAAACGTATCTCCGCACACTAAACCATTCGAACATACTGCTCTAAAGAGTCCCGGCAACATCTGATAGCTGCTTGAGCCATCATGGCTATTTAAGAGAATAATTTCAGGTACTTGTATTCCTGTAATTTGATCATGTCTTCTTAGCCGTAGCATATGCTTTGTGTGCTCTCGACGACTGGCATCACGTACACGAGTCTGACACGTAAAGAACGGGTAAAAACCTTCTTTTTGAAGACTATCCAATAAGGTAATGGTTGGTATGTAAGTGTAACGCTCACTTCTGGACTCATGTTTTTCTTCAGAGAAAACACTCGGTACAGTACGAAATAATTCTTCGATGGTAAGTGGACGGTCACGACGGATACTATTAGCAGAACCAAAGCGCGAAGCTAATAAACTCATGATAGGCTCCTGATTAATCAATTAAGTGAAAAATGGCAGCGGATTCGGAATGTTGTGAAGCGTAGTCACGCAACTGATAAAAGCGGTCGCACATCACTTCGCTTTCTGTTTGGAATGACCAGATGCTGTACAAGACCAGACACACCGCAATCCCTGCCGCTTCTTGGCTCACGATGGCCTCATTGCCGTTGTGCATGTTGAATAGCGTTAAGGTGTCTGCGTTGATATCGGGGTAGAGCCATTATTGAGCGAGCCATACTCCCAGTAGCCGCCATGATACTCATCACAGAATTGGCCCATCGTGGTGAAGATCACCACTTCAAAGGTAGCCCAGCCTTTTACTGCACCAAAATGGTTGAACCAAAAATCAAGGCGTTGTTCATCAGGGACTAATTCCATTGTGATAGCGGATTCGGTTGAATGATTCATAAGTTGATACTCCAATAAAAAGAAATAAAAAGCGCCAATCCCGTTAAGGACTGGCGCTTGATGTCATCAATGTTGTATTAATGTAAGAAGTTAAAAGAACAGGCTCCACAGGGAGTTAGCAACGGATACGATGCTATTTTTGACAGTACTGATCGTATGTTTTATCAGTGGGGGAAATGGAATGATATCGACTATGGTATTGATGGTATCACTGATAAGTTGTTCAAAATCATTAAGTAAAAGGATTTCTACAGAGATGGTTCTATAAGTTGAGTGTAGCTGCCTAGCGATGCTACTACTGACTTTTGCGGGTAATACCTGCATGAGTTGGTCTGTGAATTCAGTAGTTGATAGTCTTCTATCGCAGATACGACCATCACAGAATGATGTGACTTAAATGTGGTAATCACTGCTTGTATTTTTATATCAAGTTAGTAACTTATTTAGGGGTGGCTGGTGGTACTCCTTATCTCGGTCAAATATCTCGAGAACCTATCAGTGGCTTCAATGACTTTCAGGGGACAGGAGCAGCGATTCAGCTCGTTTGTTGTAACAGCACTTAATGGCATCAGACACTGTCAAGGATCCGCAGAATACGAGTCATCAACGCAGTTATCAACTCGGTGAAAAACACCGTAACTGCTTCTCTGGCTATATTGATATAATCGTCATCATAGCCAGCGTGGCGAAAGTGAATTTCAATAAACTGCTGTGCCTGACGGGCTCCGTACCCGTTAAGAACCTTGCCTAAGGCAGTGATAAGCATTTTCAAAAAGGACATAGTGAAACCTTAGAGCTACCAGTAGTAGCCTGCAATAAAAAACGTAGGGGGATGTGAGCACATCCGCTTCAGACAAAACGGATGTTGTGAGGCGTTGATATTAATCCGCAGTGAGGGTTGTACAGACTGACATATCAGCGAGTACCTTATGAATATTTCTGGCGGAGGGTGTGAAACGGGCTACTTTTTTGTTGTTAATCCAGACTTCAAACGATGTTGCTTTTCTAACAGCATCAATGAATGATATCCATGCATTATCCCCATTACGCCAGCCTAAAGACTGAGGAACACCATACTGTTCATCGCCGGTAACCAGCGTGATCTGGGTATTTTCGTCATGTGAACTCAGTATTCTTCCATCCGGCAATGTGACCAGTACACTGTGTTGTAACACCTGAGTATCATCGGGATTACTGGTACAGCTGATATTCAACTCAGTATCCTGTGAATCAGTGATGATATACTCAAATACACCCATGCCGTAGCCGGAACCCCAGATGTTGGGTACGGCATAAGCGGTGGGGACAGCACTCAGCAGCGTAGCTGTGAGTGCAAGAGATGATAATATTTTCATGGTCTTTCCTTAATTATTACCGATAATTTAAATAGTTAATGACAGTATTTATATTCAGAGCCTTACTCCTGATTTATCGTGCGCGAAACATAGACAGAATATCGATAGAATAAAAATTATTTAATGATAACTCTCCCCGCTGAGCTGCATACACTCTTGTTATAGGGCGTAATAATTTATCTCCAATATGATTAATTACCCGGCTCACCTCTGGCGTATTACTGACTTCAGTCACCACCTGTCCCTTTGACTGATAGAGAGTATATTCTACCGTACCCGTGACTTGCCTAGTGTTTGCCATATCAATAGCGGTTTTATTCACATTTGCGATAAAACTTTTATTACTCTCGTAGCTGGATTCTTTCATCGCCCTTTGGTTAATGTCATCAATCCGCTGTTTTAAATTGTTATTTTCATCATCGGATAGCATGGCTGTGAGATGTACCTTGCAAGTTAACGATTTAACATTCGGATTGCTATCAATAGCGATAGGGTTATCCCAAGTTATCTTCACCGCATGACTCGTTAAACCAGACTGACCGTATGGGCGGAATGTTCTGAAGTCGACTTTATTTACAGCGTTACTGACAATAACCTCGTTAACTGATTTTAGTACCTCTTCGTTTTCACACGAAAAATTATCTCCACATCCCGTTAGGGTAGAGACGACGAGAAGAAATATCGCTGATTTAAACATTTTCATTTAATAATCCTTGATCAGAATAAATTGATTTTTTGAGGGGTAGGGTGAGCAGATATTTCATTTCTTTTTTTTTAAAAGATTTTGAATATACCTGCAGAGTAACAATGAATTTATTTATGAATAATCCCGCTGATGTAATCAAAATGAGGAAGAGCACGCATAAATCTCGGATCCTGCAGGATACGATCAATATGCCTGTTCCGTGCAAAACTGCTGGCGGTCATCACCACATCGGTAATTGCTGAGAGGGTAAAAACCTGAATACGATCCTTTGATACCGCCGCC
Organism: Providencia sp. NPDC089933; assembly: GCF_049545585.1. Taxonomy (NCBI): domain Bacteria; kingdom Pseudomonadati; phylum Pseudomonadota; class Gammaproteobacteria; order Enterobacterales; family Morganellaceae; genus Providencia; species Providencia sp. NPDC089933. The sequence continues at coordinate 180,561 of NZ_JBMWDT010000012.1, read as the reverse complement.
AGATACCACTCTCCGTCGTGGCAAATGAGCCTGTAAGGTGCGATTGATGACTGAAGATGTTTCCGATGCAGAAAACGTATAAGACGGTTACGGATGATGGACTGAACAATGACCTGAAAACCACCAAATAATTCAGGAGCCTGCCGTGGCGGATCATTCCAGATAATACAAGGTGAGTCCTGACGGTTATCGAGTAGTACTGAAAGCAGTTTAGGATCCAGAACCGGAAAATAATGTGCCACGCTGGTTATCTGGGCAAAGCGTAGAATATCACTATTGGTTCGGAAAGGTCCTCGTGCATCACGGAGACTAACGTGACCGTCGATATATTCAGTGTCGAGATAACGTAGACGCTCACGCAGGTCGCGCTGCACCGTGCGGCCAGAAACGCCAAACTCTTGTGCCAGTTGACTAATGTTGAGTGATTCCCCCATAAAGAGGCGGCTGACAAGTATAGCAAGACGTATGGCTAACCGGTCATAGCGGTGTTCCTGTTTAGGCATGATAAGTGCTCCCTGCAGAAAATAGCCGGACCAGCCAGCGGTCGGCAAAAAGTGGATTAACGGGAAATATGTCACTGATAGAGTGAGGTCACGATAATGCAGACCAGTATGGTGATTCGGTACGCCGAGCCAGAAATGTTGAAAATCATTTATGCTGAAAAAAGAGGTTCGTAACTCTGCCTGTACTAACATGATGGTAAGTTGATGTGTTGGATTGGTCAGATCAAGTCGCATATTGCGGGAAAAGGTAGCCAGCTCTTCTTGGGTCATCTGGTCCAAGCTCTTCCCAAGTGCCTTCAATAGCAGAGTGAGTTCAATGGCTTCGGTGGAATTTTTTACGTTGTAGTTCACCTCGAGCTTGTCGTATTCATCTTCAAGGATTTCCCTGTAAGCTACTCCTTGCCGCAGAAGGGCCAAACTCATCAAGGTATTCACGCCATAGCACTGAATCTCAGCAGCTATCTGTTGCCAATAACACCGATGTTCAGCTTTTAGTAAATGGTACTCAATGGTGCTGGTTAAGCTCTCAGCCCTAAGGGTATCACCGTCACGGGGGGCTGTGGTAAGAATGAAAGCCAGCGATTGCAGTTTTTCATTGCTACATTGGCCCAGTAGATGTAAATCAGGAGCGTGGCGGTAAACAGCCATTGCTTGCCCTCAGTCAGTATGGTGGAAAGACCATACTGTAAGGGAGTGTGTTGCGCAGATATGTCACTGAAAATGGCTAATATATGTTCTATCCTGAGGAGTATGGACAAGGTGTGTCTGAGAATATAGAAGAATTAACAGATAATTTTTAGCGTATATGGATGTTAAAAATATAATTCATGAGTTATTTTATTTATCAGTTAGTACTTATTCATAGTGGTAATATATATTTGAAATTTTTATGGTTATACATAAATTATAGTTTTTTAATTTTAATTATTATTAATGATTAATTTTTGGTTTGTTTTTACTCGACTGATTTTAATATTACTTCATATCTTGCGATGTTGGTTTTTATTAAATTAGGACTGTTCTGTATTTGAGTTAGCAAGAAAGATGGCATTGCAATATGCTTTGCCATCTCTGTAAACTTTTAAATTCAGACCTTTTTGAGTTAAGATAAAGTCGGATATTTCCATCTTGCAGTTTAAATAAAGCCGGTAAAGTCGGATGTAAGTTATCAATAGCAAAGTATTACTTGTAGATATTTGCTTAAAGCTCTTCTTACTATGGGATGACTAAAAAACCATGCTTGTCAAGTGGTGGCTCTGAAAAAAAAGAGTTATAAAATATATTACATGCTTCCTGATCATGTAAATCCAGATTGAAATAATTGGTCATATATTGATCTAGTATGCTTTGATAATAACCGTAATTTAAACTCTTTTTATCTTCTGCCTGACATATAATGTCTTTTCGTAGACCGGAAAATATATCAATAAAATGGTCTTTATCTCCATTTAACATGGCGTGAAAAGAAGCAACAGCAAATAACTCATTTGCAGGACCAGCGGATATATATGAACTATTTTCAATATGATTAATTGAGTCTCTAAACTGTTCAAAACCTAGGCGCCATGTTTCTGCCTTTAATAGCTTTAGCAATGGTGGATGAGTATATATATTAGTACCAAATAACCTATATGATGCCTCGGCGGAAGCAAAAGTTACCTGTTTAGCCGAAGATAGAGCTTCTTGTACTTCAATCTGTCCATATTGCTCTATAAGTGCCTTTAAAAGCGTGGATTTGACAGGAGTAGGTGGTCTTGCCGCCTTAATACCACTAAGCTTTTCACTAAAATTATCAGTAGGTACAGAGTCTTTCATCTTTCTGTTAATCAACGCTGGGGCAATAATTATATTTCCTACTGTATTACTCCCACCTTTGGAATTAGGATAAATATGACATAATTCTAACTCAACCCAAGGAATAAGACGTTTTATAGAGTCAGTAACTCTGCGTCCATTTATTGTGTTATATGCCTTCTGATGAGTTGCTTTACGCTGGTATAACCAAATAAGGTTAGTAATATCATCCGGGCTGTTGATACTCCCCAATCCTAGAGGATTATTTTTGAGCATAGACTCTACATTAAGCCAGTAAGAATGTTTGACTAGATTAACAATGCCATTATCATCTATCAATCGTTTAGCTTTATTACGATGCTCATTACAGCAGTAGCGATGATTACGGGTATTAAATAGACTGTTACCACAAGGTGGATATTGACATGTTAATCCCTGCTTAATTACTCGTCTATGTGCATAGAACAATTTACGTTGGTAATGGTCAGAGCATAAACGTAATTTACGCTCATCAGGTAGTTGGCCTACTAAGGCTTTACAGTTATTTCGTTTACAAATAGCCATGCTGAACTCTTATTAAAATAGTTTATATTGGCTGATGAAGTAAGAGTTTTTACAAATATCAATAAGCATAAATATATTAATTAATAGGCTAATGTTATTCACTTCAATTAATAAGATACATCTGTCCCAAATGAAGTAGAAATACACTAGCAAACCAATAATTAATTTCATTGAATTAAATTTCTTATTCATCAGATTTTATTTACTAAGTTGGTGGTATGTAATTCGATATTTACGTCGGTTCGGCAATAGCAGATGCTGATACCAAATGGCGTTTCAACAACCATTCATCCAGTTCAGACTCAAGCCAACCGACAGACTGTATACCCAGACGATATTGTTTGGGAAATGTACAGTCATAGCGTGGTGACTTTGGATTGAGCCAGTCATAGATGGTTGAACGGGCGATACCAAGTTTGTCCGCGACTGCATTCATACGTAAGATTTTTATGGTTTGTGTCGTCATATACGTTTGTTCCTATTAGGTCCTGTATGGATAGGACTACAAAGTTACAGGGAGAACTTGTAAGGTGAAATATGTGAAGGCATGTATTAAAATACATTTACTATATGTATATTCACTTTCCAATAAAACTATTAGGTAACAATATGATGAATGAAATCTATGAACGTATAAAAAGTGAATTTGATTCATTTATTACTAGATTAGATACAAGAGGAATTCGCACGATAGAGATACTTGATGAAAAGGTAGTCCAGGAAATGGAGTGGATACGTCTAAATTATGATGATCTAAACCAGGCCAGAGAATACATGAAAAATAAATATAGTGATATTTATCATCGTGTTAACTTACGCATAAACTACGATATAAACGGCTATTTGTATTGGGCACGTCTTAACTTTTACTGGGGAGAACATGAGTGGGATCAAGGAGAGCAGACTGAGGGAATATGGTTTATGGTACAGGCTACAAGAGCTCTTGCTTTATGGCAGGGGTATCTTGATGGATTGGATCGTCGTGAGCATGAGGAGTCGGTACAGCAACGACGGAAAAGTAGTGGATCTAAAGGTGGTTTTAAACGTGCGGGACGTTATCAGCCCGTGAAAGAGGAACTCATAAGGTTGCTCAAAGAAGAAAAGCCTGAAACGGGTTGGAAAACAAAGCGTGACGCTGTTGATGCTATAGAACCCAAGCTGTGGCGTTTTATTGATGGCCCTTATAGAAAAGCATTTAACAAAGAAAATATACAGCGCCGTAAGGCCTTTGAACTAGAAAGAAAGCCTTTCAGCATGGTCAGAGAAAGTTTAGATCGTACTATGCTGGACTGGTCAAGGAATGATGAAGCAATCAAAAATGCATTTCAACAGGTTGTTGTCAGGAAAAGTAAATAGGCTTATGAGATAGGTGAGGAACAATATTGTGTAATAAGAGCCATTTTGAATTTATTTTCTGATGGGGATTTTTAGCGAAACAGTAATATAAATTGCCGTGTCGATTCTTATTCAACTTAATTGCTCTTAGTTCAAGGGTTGTATGTTAGAAGGAATTGAGCTTGCGCTGCGGCGCTAAATTGTTACAGATTGGCGTATCACTTATATGAACTGAGATGAGTTACAATTGTCCACTTTCCCTAAAATAAGGCAGCTATAATTAGATGACCAGGTATGAGTGAGGAGCGAAAGTTGGCACAATGGTGACGCGTTAACTAGTAAAGGCTTCCTCAATAGTGAAGTGTCCGACAGAATTTAGACGAGTGTAACTACTGCGCTAAGTATTACGGCGATGATATATTTACTATTTTGATACTACGCTTGCGAATACAGGCGTCTAAGTTAAGCTTTTGTCAGGTTATTTATTTGTTTTTAAATGGTATTAACATGAGTAAAGATGACTATATTCTTCGGGCGCTATCAAAAATCTCCCATAAGCGCTGGGAACACTACATTATCAACCGCATTTTTCACAAGTTGAATGACCCTGACCTTGAGTTCGTTTGCCAGCAGTGTATTCGAAAGGAAGGGCACTCCGGAAAAATTTATCTTGCAGACCTGCTTTTTCCACAGCTGAAGTTGTATCTTGAAATAGATGAGGCGCACCATGATAGCGATGAAGCTAAAATGGCTGACGGAATCCGCCGTTTGGACATCATGGAAGCGACAGGCTTTATTGAAAAACGAATTCCAGCTCATAACACGACACTAGACAAGATCAATCATCTTGTTGACGAATTCATTGTTCTTGTTAGGGATATAAAAGCCCAACAGAAAGCACAAGGCTTATTTCGTCCTTGGGACTATGACAGCCGTTATACCGCTCAAAAGCATATTGACGAAGGCGTTATTGAAGTGGGTCCTTACGCAGTATTCCGATATCACAAGGATGCTTTGCAGTGCTTTGGTTATGGAGATAAAGGACACCACCAATCAGGTAGCTGGCGGGTACCTGAGACTGTTGTAAAGGCGATTGGTTTGGGCGGAGATGTGATGGTTTGGTTTCCGCGGTTGTATAAGGCGGGGGAGTGGGACAATTCACTTTCCACTGATGGTGACCTGATAACGGAAAAGAGTCTTAATCCAACGCGTAACTATAGGGAAACGTGGCGTTATCGTATCGTAATGGCTCACTCTCGTGATGAGCTGAACCGGACACTATATCGATTTCTTGGTGTTTTCACTCAAGATGAGCAGCTATCATCTGAAGGCGTTAACGTTTTCAAGCGGGTAGATACACGCATCAAGGTTTATACAACACAAAAGTAGCTCTGCATTTTGTAGCTTAGCCATAGTTAAATCTCTTGTGGCTTAGGGATTTAATTATGGCTGTTATCCTAACAGAGCGAAAAACGGACATTACAAGAGCTAATTATTTTCAAAGTCATTGAATTTTTTAATCCAATATTGCCGATGATTTATTAAATGAGTTGTTAACGGCCAATTTTTTTTATCTTTTGGTAACCTAAGGAATTGACCATCTAATTTTGCATATTCTGTCCCGTTTAATTGTTCTGATACTCTTATTTTCAATTTGGTATCAATCCAGAGTAAACCACGATCAAACAGAGTATGAATATCTGATTTCAGTAATAGCCCATGCTGAGCTTGTGTATGCCAAGCTCCTGCATAAGGGACAATATGAGCAGCTTCAAGCAATACTTGAATCGAACACCCCGTTACTGCACATCTGCCCTCATAAGCTTCCAAGAGCTTTCGTCTAAATACTGGTTGCCCTTCTCGGATAATAACCTCACGAAAAGCCTTTTGACGAAAATCATCTTCAATTTCAGGTAATTCAGTGAATAATTCATCTCTGGTTTCAGCTATAAGCCGATCATATGGCTTCGGGGTAATAATCCGAATTGGAGTTTTGCCATCATCGTCAATATCCCATATACCATGAAGTTCTTGGACATATTGTTCATATAGCGTATTGCGTAATCTTCCCGTACGGAATAACAGGTCGTATGGGCTACCTTGGTCTGTACGGGCATTTTTACGGCTACCAAGATATCGATACCGAGAATTGCTATTGACAGTTAATGCATCTAATTGAATACGAATTTCTGTTTCTTTCAGTGGGGCATTACTATTACGGAGCCATTTAACAATATTTGTAGCGGAGGTAGGGCCAAGTTGTGTTATGGCATACCATACTCGGAGATATTGTGGATAGAGCATTTCTTCAGGGATGATGCCTGGAATATCGGCAACATATGTTGAAAAATTATGATGCCGGATCCATTCTCCCCATTGACGTGAATGAGTGCTAATACCTATGCGATGTGGTTCTCGTTTGCCAATTTCATCATTAAATTCATGTCGGGAAGGTGCCCGACCGAGTTTTTCATAGAGCTCATCACAACAGTCCCATACTGCTCGAACCAACGACCCCAGTGGATATCCATCTTTACTCAGATTCAAAAGCATTCTCCATCAGCGATGTGTATATTGAGATGAGTTACATCAAACTTTGACGTATGGACATCAAGTATACAACAATTCATCAGGCCGATATGTGCAAGAAGCAGGTGCTTACACACAAACAGATTCTGTTTCCATATGTAGATTACACTGTTTCAGAGGCATTCAGGAGAACGGCAAAGTGTATAAAACTGTCAGGCGTGTGTTTCATAGTCTTAAGCACACTGCGATTATTTGTTACACAGAGAAAAGGCTAAACAAAATCCAGTCACAGTATTTTTCTAGGTATAAAAGTATTGACATGTTGACGGTATAATCGCTTTAAAGCAAGTTCTGTAGCTGGCTTAATAGGATAATATATACAGAGTAGGGCAGAAATTTCTACCCTAAGCTAAAATACTTGAATTACTCGACTAAAAAGCTCGTGCTGAATTTCTATTCGTGAACATTCGCTATAAGCATTAGCCCAAGTCTGGAACGGTAATTAAAAGTTGGGATTGATACGTGCAGATACTCCAGCATGCTCTTTTAGGAGGTAAAGAAGTCCGCCGCCATCAATCAGTTCGATTGGTTTGTCTTCGCAGAAACGATATGCATCTTTACCGTATTGACTTGTACACACCAAAATTCCTTTGTTAGCCCCTTCATTCATCATTGTCCCATAAAGATCTCTAACAGAGCTGACGCCAACGGTGTCTTTATATCTTTTAGCCTGAATCACCACTTTGCCTCCGAGGATCGGACGAGTGTCAAATGCCACTGCATCAACGCCCCCATCTTTTGTACCTCTAGTGAGTTTGGTGTCCAGTCCCATTTGAGTGAAAAGATTTGATACTAATACCTCAAATTCTGATGGTGAAAGTTCCATAAGGTTTGGTCGTGTTTCGAGGGCAGATAAGGCGTCGCCTTGTTCAATAAAGCGTTTATCAACCATGTTGAACTCAATAATAGGTTTTACTGCTTGAAGCTCATCTGGCCGCCCTGAAACTTGTGCGCCTAAACTTCTAAGGCATGCACTCTTTTCTACCCTTTCCAATTTTATTTGCATGAAATCGTCCTTGTGAGCGCGGGCAGATACTAATGTGACTTTGGTGTCATGTCCGCTTGTAGGATCGATAGTTTCGATTACACCGTTAAACAAAACTGACGTTAAAGCAGATGCCTTGTCAGCTTCGAAAAGCTCATGCATTGTACGGAGTGTGATCGCGGCGATTATGTTCTGATAGAGTTCTTTGATCTCGCTAATCTTTCGCGCCTTAGCATCAATAGCATCTCTTGATTTGATATATCGGTATTCTAACTCGCGTGGAACTACTGCAATTTCAGGTAAGTTGTATTCAACTACCAACTCTTTGCTATCAGGTAAATAGGCCAATCTAAAGGTTTGGGGAAAGCCCTTCTCAGGATATTCCGACCGTGTTAATACCATTTCACAATAAGTCAACACGCTGTCAGGATCGCAGTTAAGATAGTCTTGCTCAAATTGGTCAATTTCGTCGTGTTGACTTTTTATTTCTTCAAGATAAGCAGTTTTTCGGGTCTGATACTCAGCAACTAAAGCGTCAAGCTCAACTTTTTGATTTAAGAGTTTAACTGAATAATCTTCCTTATTTTTATTGAAAGATTCTTCTGCACTCTGTAACTCTCGATAATATTTGTTCTTTACCCATGGGAAAATAGTCATCCATAGGGCTGGAGCGTTCACGACTTTCATCTCAGGTTCAGGGTCTGGTAAGAGATGTTTGGGTGTTTTGAAGTCTTCGATTTTTGGGCGTTTTTTTAATACCGAAAAATCAATTGAATCGTCAAATTCGAGGGTATGTTCCAGAAGTGTAGAAAGTGCAGTGATATTCTCGGTCAGCTCAGCGTTTAGATCGGAAACTTCATCTTGACGTTCTTCCAGATACATTATTTTTGCTAACTTATCAGCCTCTTTTTGCTCGCGAAGTCTCTGAGCATTATCACGTTTTATTTCGCGTTCTATACGGCGAGTTTCGGCCAAATAATGACGTTCTGCTCTCTTACGCTCACGCTCTGCTGCTGCAACGGCTCTGCCTGTAGCTCGTATAAAACCTTCAAATCCTGATCTCCGTCCCATTCTAACTCCCACAGCCTCCAACCGAAAGTTCAATCTGTAATAAGTGAAATTGCCTCAAGCAACCGTCCATTTAATTAAGCACTCTTAATTTATGTTATGTTAGCATCAAGCCAATCTATAATATTTAAGAAAAGCAATCTATAGCATTTAAGAAAACTAATCAGTCTATATCTCAAAACATGAAGATTTGTTGCCTTCTGACTCTATTGGTCACGGCAAACCATTTTAGCAACTTTCGCTCCTGACATAAAACTGGTCACCTGAAGCGTCGGGTGGTCTGCTGTGAGCGATAAGTGGACTAATAAACGGTGACCTGTTAGGAATGCTGCAACAGCGCGGCGATGAAGTGAGCTTTGACGATTTTGGGGGATTGCAGGGGTATGAAGCCAATGAAATTTCAAAATCTATAGTTATAATAACGAGACTTCAATTGTTGGATTTTTACTTCATTTATACACGAATTAAAGGATTAGGCGATGATTTTCATTAGTCACAATTACAAAGACAAAGCTTTCGTTGGTCATATTGCAGATAAAATTGCGAATATATATGGTAGGGATAACGTATTTTATGATTCTTGGTCAATTCAACCTGGTGAAGGGATTATTGATCGAATGAACGATGGCATCGAATCCGTTAAGATTTTCTTTTTCTTTGTAACAGAGAATAGCCTTAAAAGTAATATGGTGTCTTTAGAGTGGCAAAATGCACTTATGAAAGCTGCAACTGGAGACGTCAAATTCGTTGCTATACGTTGCGATGAATCACCTATGCCTGCGCTTCTTACTCAAAAAGTCTATTTGGACCTTTACACAAATGGCGTTGATGTAGTTATAGCTCAAATGAATGACATTATCTCTGGCAAAAGTACCTATAAACCTCAGGACGAATCATTCTCTAATCTTACATATGACTATAAAACTGAATCGAATAAAATAATTATCCGGGTTTCCGCTGATCATTTCAGTGAGGTTACTGCTGATTTCTTGTTCTTATTTACTAATAAATTAAATGATAATGAATTAAGGTATAATGTATTAGGTGAAAGTGGCTTCATCCAAGGATTCAGCTCAAACTACAAGCTAAATACGGGGGAGCAATTCAGCGCACAAATGGTTGCATTAATGCATGGCCTTAAACCCAAAATTCATTTGACTGTTGAGTTTTGGCTGGATACTGGAGATGAACTTAATCTTGCACATGTTATGAGCAAAACATCAACAGAACAGTACACCACCATACCGTACAAGAAAAAAAGTGATTTTAGTGGCTTCAATATGAAGTTTTAAAATTTATTTTTCATAATTAACTGACATAATCATGTCATCATAGCCAGTACAACTCCAGTAAATTCTGCACATTTACTGTACAGCTATAATCTTCGATGACTCCATAAATACGATCGACAATGACCATAGAAGTGGAATCCGAGAGACTATTTTTGAAATCGACCACATCACAAACACGCAATCGATCGTCACTTGTCATAACAACGAGTTTATAAAAGATATCCAACAACACTTTACGGCTCAACGTAGGAATGAGTGCAAGATCTATCTGCTAAGACATCATGCTGGTAACTATCAGCCGAGAGTTACCAGCAACATACCGAGTGCCAACTCGTCGCCAAGGCTAGGATAGCAAAAGAAGCACTGAACGACCGAGATGCGTTGGCCACATCACGCCGAGCTTTCGAAATGGTTAACGATAAAACTTGGCGCTGGCTTGGAAGTCATGATCTTGGTATGTTAAATCTTATGCTAGCTGGCATCGGCACCGAGCCCAGATTGAGAAATTTATGCAAAAAATTTCGAAGTACATACTGAGTTAGCGTTTATGTGACAACACTACAGAAAGCAATACCACTGTCTGTAAGAAATGCCGAGTTGTTCTCGTATATTCTTGTAGATTGACATAATGCAAAATTTTGGCTACTTCCGCTTTTGGCACAGAGCCGACATCTGGATGATACATAATTCTGTGTAGTTATAGTACCAGCTCAAATCTGAGCTGGTACACATGTTACCCAACTAGCGATATCCCTCTAATCCTTCCTTCAATAATACTTCCCTTGTCAGCGTTTTCAATAAAATCAGCCCACCATTGCATCATAGGGCGTCTTTGTTCTAAGTAATCACTGCGGTTGTAGGCGCGCCTAACTTCATTTTTATCAACATGGGCGAGGGCGGCTTCGATAACATCAGGTGGGAAGCCTTGCTCATTGAGTGCTGTGCTGGCAATTGAGCGTAGGCCGTGTGAGACCAGTACACCACCGAATCCAGCACGTTTTAGTGCAGCATTGACGGTTTGGCTGTTCATTGGTTGAGTAGGCTTAATACGGCTAGGAAAGATAAACTCACGGTTGCTACTGAGTGGTTTTATTAGCTCTAAGATAGCTAAAGCAGCGTCAGACAATGGAACGGTGTGTTCACGGTTCATTTTCATTCTAGCAGCCGGTATCTTCCATTCCTTGGTTTCAAAGTTGATTTCGTCCCAACGAGCTTCAGCGGCTTCGGCAGGGCGAGAGATGGTAAGCAGCTGCCACATAAACAAGCATCGAGTTGATAGGCTAATACTAGCTGTACGCATTGTCTGCATGAGCTTTGGTAGCTGATCAGGAGGAATACTTGGCATATTCTTTTTCTTGGGTTTTTCAAAAGCCTTGCCAATATTGATACTCGGTACGGCATCAATTAAGCCAGTATTTTGAGCATAGATCATCACTTCGTTGATACGCTGACATAGGCGACGAACCGTTTCTAGCGCACCTCTAGCTTGAACCGGTTGTATTGCTTGGACCAATATATGAGCTTTGATGTCGGTAACGCTGATATCGCCTATGGCGGGAAAAACATCTCGTTCGAGTGAACGCCAGATATCATTACCATAATCTTCGGTTACAGTGGACTTCTTCACTTCCCACCAACGTTCAGCAACTAGTTGAAAGGTATTTGCCTTAGCTTCTAAGGTGTTACGGACTTGCTCTTTATGGTGATCTTGTGGGTCTATCTGCTTAGCGAGTAGTGTTCTTGCTTCAAGGCGGTAACTACGTGCATCAGCAAGGCTGACGGCAGGGTAAGAACCAAGGCTCTTTTTAGCTCGCTTTTTAGTGAGAGGGCGAATGTAGCGAAATGACCACAGCTTGCTGCCATTGGATTTAACCAATAGTTCTAATCCATCGCCATCATAGAGGACATAATCACTCTGTTTTGGCTTTGCGGCATCGATCTCTTTTGCGGATAAGGGTTTGGTTTGTCTTGCCATTTTTGATGTTCCATTGTTTTTAGGCACCTCAAAAACTATAAAGGTTAACGAGGTGCCTATCAAGGTGCCTAAGATGATTGGATTTAATTAGGTAACATCAGACTGCGCAGGACATAAAAAAGCCCGCAACTCATTGAGTTAGCGGGCTTTTCAGTCTTCTTTGGACGTCCTTAGAAGATAATTTGGTGGAGCTGGCGGGAGTTGAACCCGCATCTGGAATTGTTTAACCTATTGTTATATAAATGGTAATTAGCTAAATATTGCCCTGCGCATGATTTACGGCTTATCCATAGTCCTAGCGGTGTCTATTGGTTGTCCGCTTTCTTTAAAATTGATGTGTTGCCGTCATACTCTTCTAGGTATGCACCGTAGTGTCTAAACAACATTTCGGGGCCTTTGTGTCCCATCTGTGAAGCCAGCCAAAAGAGGTTAACGCCATTACTAATATGTTTGATCGCAAATGTGTGTCGTGTTTGGTATGGGTTTCTATATCGTACGCCAGCTTTCTTTAATGTTGGTACCCATGCTTTTTTTCGAATTGCATCAGCACCAGCCCATGCTTTATTTGTTTTTGGATCTTCGAAAATAGTATCACCCTTTAAGAAGGTGAATTGCTTCTGGGCGTTGATTGCGGAAATAGCATATTCATTCAATTCAATGATCCGCGTTCCTGCCTTCGTTTTAGTGCCTTTAATGACACCAACAACGCTGGCGGATTTAATGTGAGCTTTGTTATCGATGAAATCTATATCATCCCAGTGTAACGCGCATAACTCAGAGCTACGTAACCCAGTATTAATTGCAAATTGGAACAAGTTTCTCCATTGTTCGTATCGTACAGCAGCCAGAATAGCGGTGACTTCCTCTGGCGCTAAAGGATCCACAATATAATCACTATCTGATGCGCTATTTTTAGCTTGGTATCTTGAGGCCGTAACTAAACTTGCTGGGTTAGAGGGAATCAATCCATCAGTTACAGCCTCGTCTAATGCGCTACGCAAAAAAGATAACTGGTTCCTAATTGTTTTTAATGATGTCTTTTGTTTTTGGATCCATGTTTTTAATATGCCGGGCGTCAAATCTACCACTGATAAATCATGCAGTGTAGAAAGGGCGCTTTTACATTTTTTATAGCCACCAATTGTGGAAGGGGATAAACCTCTGGTTTCACAAATATCTAAATATTCATCCAGATATTCATTGATATTTCTACCTCTATGTTTGTTGCCAAATACTTTTAATTTTGATGATTTAGGGAAATACTCAACATAAGAAAAAATACCTTTTTCAATTTTGTTATATATTTCTCCTAATAAGCGTTCTGCATATTTTATATTTTTAGGGTTAACTTCAAGATTAGATAGGGGCTCTCGGCAATGAACCCCTTTAAATGTAAATGAAATATTAATTGTTTCTCCTGTTCTGTGTTTACGGATCATAACTCCACGGGGGAGGATATTTTGTTTTGTCTGGCCCACTTGTTCACCTCTATCAAATCGATCCATCGCTCTTTCGAGCCTTCAATTTTTAAAACTTGAACTCCCTCATGCCAGAACTGCCTTTCAATCCGTTTTCTTATCGCGTCGGTTGTATCATTAAATATCTTGCAATAAACCGATATCGGTAAGCACTCAACTGAAATACCTTCCATAATCACCTCCACGCCTGCCGCATACAGACTTAAAAATTCAACCATAGGCATTCAGTACGAATGCCAGTTCCTCTACCTGCAGAAATTCTTGAGTTTTTAGTTACCTTCCTCCATGTTGATAATTCTCTGTTGTATAAATCAGAGTTGTAACCGCTAATTAAAACTTTCCCGTTAACTTCTTTTACTGAATTAAGTAGCTCCATGTGTTGTTTATTGGTCATTTCAAAGTTGTAGTACCGGTTTCCTTTTACTCGAGTATCAGAAACATAAGGTGGATCTAAATAAAACAATGTGTCATTTGAATCGTGTTGCTTTATTAATTCCACGGCCGTTTTATTTTCAATAATCACCCCCTGAAGGCGCTGGCAAACAGCACTTAAATTTTCTGGGTATTTAGCCCATAAGTGAGAGGAGAGGGCATATTTTCTTTTACTATCCGAGCGAAAGCCTGATGTACCACCAAGACCAGAAGCAGAACCAAACCCCATACAGGCACGAACAACCATTCTTCTGGCTTTTTCTACTGGGTCGGTAGCGGGTTTGCTGGCCAGTTTGAATTCATCACGTGAATACGGTGTCAATTTACAAGCTAATTGAAGTTTTTCATTCAGTTCAGCATCGCGTAATACAGTGAATAAATTGACTACCTCGCTATCTAGATCATTGTATACCTCAGCATAACTACGCTCTTTACGCATAAGAACGCTGGCGGCACCACCAAACGGCTCAACATAACAACGATGATCTGGAAAGTGACTAATCACCCATGGGGCAAGTCGAAACTTGCCGCCATGGTAGCGAATAACAGGGTGTTTGATGCTATTCATTTACATCATTCCACTCACACCAAGCACACTCACCATCAGCTTCTATTTCACCAGTGTGCCCGCAATTTTCACAAGTGACTTTATCTCCAGAATAAAGCCAGTCATCTTTCCCATTCTCAGTTTGTACTCGTGCTGATTCATGAGCGCATTTAGGGCACTTTCCAAGCCATGGGATGCTATTCAAGGTTTTCATGGCAAATCCCTTAGTGACTCGTAAGTTAATTTCATTTCTTGATAAAGCTTTTTACCTTCACCAGCATCGTGAAGCGCTTTCCATTTATCCCAATTATCGATAACAGCAGACCACTGAGGTGAACATGCTTTCATTTCATGTAATTGGCTTGCTAGCTCTGGTACAGCCACCAGCAATCTAATGCAGCGGCCTAAATCGGCACCATCCCAAGGGTAATGATTTGGAGCACTAAATTGACCAGAAAGAACGGAAGCCATATATCTTGAACTCGCCCCTACATCATCACTAGCAAGCCATGCAGCAAGCCCCATATCTTCAGAAGCTTTAACAAGCGGCTTTTTGAATTCTTCACAAACCAATGTTGCAGCCCTAATAATGGCATTCATATAACGAGGTTCAGCAGGTATGCCGGGTATTTGTTTTTCTATTTCATTAGAAATAGCGGAAATTAAATTAATTTGGCTAAGTTGCATAATTTATACCCTCATTAATCCCAACCATTGCTATAACAAATATCTTCTGGTGATTCATCCCAAACTAATAAGCTGCCGCCGTAATAGAGGTTCAAAATTAATTTATCGAAAGTGGAGTATGGTTTTATTATGTTTTTCCCTAAAACTTTACCTTTCACTTTGCCACTAAACAGCTCATACACTTTATGACCTTCATGCAAAAGTAATTCACTTCCATAACCATCAACTCGGACATCACCTAGATGGAATCTATAATCACATTCGCTTTCTCTTATTGAGCTATATGAAGATGTGGCCTCATCTGGGTGCAAGCTAACAAAAATAGATCCGTCACGTTCATCATCAAAAAATACCTGTGGAGAATCCCAGCCACTTTCCATGGCATCGCTAGTGTTGTCTTTGATAAATGCCTCCCATAGATCAGAAGCTTTAATGTATTTAGGGCACTCTTCGTCACTTGTGAAATCTTTTACTAAAGCGGCAACCTTTTCCTGTAAGTCGGTTTCGATTCCTGAGTTTTCCCAAGAGTTACGCATTTTTTCAGCAACCAGCGTGTTGTATTTTTTCAAATCAACCACATCCTCTATATTCGCAGGTAATGCACCCTCCATTGCCTTATTAAAAGCCTTACCGAAATCTCCATAGGAACGAAAGGCATCATCAACAACACTGGTAAATAATTTAGTGATGCCTTTATCAATAATTTCTACTGCTTGTTCGCTATTTGCAAACTCAACACAACGCTGAGTTAATAATTCACTTAATGTTAGTTCTTTAGACATAATTAATACTCCACACAAAATTTAGATAATAAGATTCCGTCTCTTAATAAAGAGAATTAAATTCCTTGGTGTTGGTTAATTTATTTAAAGCTTGGCTTCGCCGCCAAGTGAATCAATTAATGCTTTTATTAAAATATTTAATTCTGAGACTATTAAGAAGAAATCAGCATCAAAGCGTTGGTTATAATCTTCTCGTTCGATATCATCATTAGTTTCTAAAAATGCGGAATCAAATTTAAGCTTAGATAAAACAAAACTATCATCAATACAGAATGTAACCCTATCTTCATAACCTAATGATAATTTAGTGACTAATTTACCTGCTTCAATATTCGTTTGAATTTCATCAGAAATTAAGTCTTGTTTTGTATATTTAGCAATTCCACCTTCTTCAAGGATGGCTTTCATTTCTGATTGTTCACCAAACACAAAGCCTTTTGGTAATTGCCCGCTTCTAACCCATTCTGTTAGCGTTAATTCAATAGGGTCTTTCATTGTTACGGGTACTACTGGCAGAGAGCCAATAGCTTTGCGTATCATTGCAAAACAATCTTCAGCACGTCGATGTGACGATACTAGCGCAGCAATAAAGCCATCAGTAAGATTAACCCACACATCGAAACGGGTATACTTAGAGAATGCACGAGGTAGCAGTTCCTGAATAACTTCATCTTTAATGGCTTGGCGTTCAGCTTTCTTTAATTTTCTAGCCTGATCTGCTTCTAGCTTCTCAATTTTTTTATTTAACTCATTATTGATAACAGGAGTTGGTAGCATTTTATCTTCTTTAAAAAGAGATATAAGCATCTGGTCATTAACTTTATGAGTCAAACAATCAGAATTACCAATGCCAAGCGGTGGAATAAAACCAAAACGTTGCATATCAAGTGAACCGCAAGGCTCATATTTTAAATGTGATAACTGCTCTTCGATATTATTAAAATCAATATCACGAGTTATCCGATAAATAATTAGGTTTTTAACATTAAAAACACTCATGAGATATCCTCAAATATAATTAACTCCACACAATAAATAAGACCACTGACAAATAATGAATATATTTACCTAGTATGAACACTGAATATCAGTGGCCTTATGTATTATGAAAAAGGGCGGCACAACACCGCCAAAAACTACAAGGGTCAATCACTAGCAGTGGCAATACTATTTTCAGCTAAGATACGCTGATAAATTTCTTCACGATGTACAGCAACATCTTTTGGGGCTTCAATACCAATCCGCACTTGGTTACCGTTCAGACCCAAAACAGTGACTTGAATATCATCACCAATCATTAAAGTTTCACCGACTCGACGAGTTAAAATAAGCATTCCCATACTAAGCACTCCACACAGTTAAATGGTTGCCTGAACTAACTTATCCACATCAGGCGGCTGTGGTATTCTTGGTGTTACCACAACAACCAAGAGAATTTTAAAGTGCAAGATAAAAACTTAAATGATTACCCAAGTGATGTACGTATTGCTGGCCTTGAAATGCTATTTAATTTATTAATTTCATCACAAACTGATGAACAAAAAGCCAAGTTCTCAGCGACTGCATTGGAGCTCATTAAAGTCATTAAACTATCTCCTGACGAAGTAAGAGTTAATGGCCTAGAAGATTATTTGGCTAATGTTTTAGAAAGAGCCATTGAGCTATAAGTAGTCATTCCTAAGCCATTAGCAATTTTTTGTGCTGTGGCTTTTATTTCATTTCTGGCATTATCATTATTCATCAATTCAATAATTTGCTGACATTTACATTTATTAAAGCTTTGCTCTATAAATCGACGAAACATTGCACAATCCTTCAGCGTCCAATTACATTGTTCGGCGGAGATTGTTTTCTCCGCTGGAATGTCTAGATTTAGCTCGCGCAATGTACGACCTCTTTTCGCTGCCTCTTCAAGCTGTTCAACCTTATTAAGTAATTCCTGTTTAATGTCTAGGCACTTGCATTTACCATTATCAGAATTGCACATACCTAATACCCCACACATTTAAAATTTAGTATCTGTATTGCTGATGCGATAAAGATAGCGCGTCGCTAATATTGTGTCAATAGCAAAACGCTATTAATTTGATGTGGATTTATGGCTGGGGTTTTTTGTGGGTAAAAATAATGGCTTACCATCTGACCAAGCAAGCTTAAGCTCTGGCCTTGATTTCACCTTCATTGCTTTTATTGTTTGCAAACCACTTTCTTGCCTTCAGTTCCAATGAGTCAGCGTGAGCCTTAGCATCTACATCTACCCATTGAGGCAGAGGATTGGCGGTGTCTCTATTTAAAATGAAGCTTATTATTGATTGAATGGCCTCATCAGCTGAGTTATAAGCCTTTAAAAAGTTATCATCCTCGTTGCTCTTATTGACTCTATGCGGGTCATGATCCAGCGAGCCAACCTCTAGGCCTAATTTCTCCTCAATCTCTCGAGCTAAAGGGGAGCCCATATTTCTAGGGTTCCCACTTTTGCTATCACTAGCTTTATTTCTTATTTGCGACAGGGTTGCATCTGTTTTTGCTCGCCCTAGAGCCACATTTAGGTTGGCAATTGTTTTGTGTTGCTCGATAAGCAGGTTAAGCCAATCGCGTCTAATTTCTTCAATAGTTTTCATATCGCTGCCAATTTCATTTGTTTTCTACATTAGATAGCAATGCGCTAACCATTAGAAGAAGTGAAACGCTATTGACTATTGATAGCGTTACGCTATCATTTAATTCAAATAACATGTAAGGTAAAGCAGATGACACTAAAAACATACACAAGCAACAAGCGAGGCAAGGCGACTGAGCTTGCTAAAAAGCTTGGGGTTCCTGCAACCCTAATATCTCAGTGGGCTAACGGTGCCCGTCAAATTCCAGCAGAACGCTGCCCTGAAATAGAAAAGGCAACCTTAGGCGAAGTTCGTTGCGAGGATCTTCGCCCGGATATCGACTGGTCTTATTTACGTGGTACGCAATCAGTAGTCGCTAGTTAATTTACGGAAAGATTAAACCAGAACTGTAATTTTCATGTAACCACAGCAAATTTATAGGAGATGTGGGATGAAACAAAATTGGCAAGCAGAAAAACAACCGGCATGGCTGGTGGCTGCAATCAGAAAAACAATCTCATCATTACCGGGTGGCTATGATGAAGCACCTGAATGGTTGGGTAAAAAAGATACTGATAATCCATCAGGGGTAACAACTCAATCACTTTATAACCGTCTACGTACGGATGGCGATCAGCTATTTCCTTTGGGTTGGGCAATGGTGCTACAGCAGGCAAGCGGTAATCACTTTATAGCTAATGCAGTTGCTAAAGCATCAGGCGGTATTTTTGTTCCACAACCAGATATTGGTGATATCGATAATGATGACATTAACAACCGCTTAATGGAAGCATTGTCCGCTATCGGTGAGTACTGCGAATGCATCAAGGAATCTATCGCTGATGGTGAAGTTGATGAGTCGGAACGGGAGAAAATTGAAGAAAGGTTATATCTGGCTAGTGCAAAACTACAAGAACATGCGTCATTGGTTTACCGCGTATTCTGTCGCCCTGAAAAGGTTGACGCCTCAGATATGCGGTCCGAGGCGTCGGTTGCTAACAACTTTTGTGTGGAGTAATTAGCATGAGTAGCTTATCAAATAATTCCATTCCAGTGCAACTACGAAGTTCAGCGAGCTCAGATGGAAGTCCTCATTTGCAGTATGAGCTTATGGTACAGAACCAATGGATCCCCGTAAACCGCAGATATGTTGAGTGGGCTGTGGGTAATTTAAATGTCATCGTTGATTTCAATTCCAAAGGTAAAGGTGATGCCAAATGACAAACATAAAAACCTTAACCGTTACTTCCGAGATAGGCGCGGCATCGTCGTTAAAGTCATTGAGTGGGATCCGTACCAAAAGCGGGTCATCTTCATGTGGGGCGATTATCCACATCGGTGCTTTGTTCCGCTCTGGTTATTTCAACGTGATTACACAGAAGTTAAAGATTAAAAGTGGTGATAGGTATGGCAACTAACACATTTGATGTTGTGCAAGCAATGTCAGGGCATAAAAACGTAATTGTTATACCTGTGCCTTACCTTGAGTTTTTTAAGGGTGATCAGCAAGCCCATGCATTGGCTGCAATACTGAACCAATTGGTATTTTGGTCTGGTGTTGCATCAAGTGCGGATGATGGTTGGTTTTATAAGAGCCATGAAGATCTTGCTGATGAAATTAAAGGGCTATCAGGTGAAGAACAGTCTCGTCGGCTGGTGGATAAATTACGTAAAAAATACTTCCCCGGCATCATTGAAACTAAGACTAAGAAAGTAAACGGCACTCCAGTAACGCACTATCGATTAGATGGTGATGCACTTATCTCAATGATTTTTCCTGCAATTTCTGAAACGTCGAAAGTGAGGAATGGAAACGTCGAAATCGACGAATCCAATCGTCGAAAATGCGGAATGGAAACCGCAGAAATGCAGAATCATGGAAACGTCGAAAATGCGGATTCCTATCTTTATACAGATCTTAACTCAGATAATAACTTACAGATCAATAAATCCCTTTCGTCGCAGAATTCTAGCGAATCCAGCGACCAGTCAAAAATTGATTTTTTAAATCGTTACCCAGAGGCGGTGATTTACAGCACTAACTTCAAAAAATGGGGAACGGAAAAAGACCTAGAGTGTGCCCAATGGCTATTTGAGCGGAAACAGTGGCTATTCCAAGAGCGCGGTATTGGTGAGCCTGATAAGCCTAACTTCACTGAATGGGCGAATACAGTTCGACTGATGCGTGAAATTGACGGGCGCAGCCACAAGGAAATTTGCCAACTTTACAAGCGCATTACCCTCGATGATTTCTGGCATTCAGTCATTTTATGCCCCTCCAAGCTCCGCGAGCAATGGGAAAAGGTCATTGTTAAATTTGCCAGTGGACAAAAAGTGAGTGTAGACCCCGTAGAGCGTGACAATGCTTACACACGGATCATTGGTTCAAGGCTAACCCCAAAAAACCGCATTGAGGAAATCGCAGCTGAATTAGCGGGCAAGCAGGGTGTTCGTAACATGTCGGATTTTGTAGGTCGCAAGGCATGGGTAGGTATTTGGCAACAAGCAGCAGAGCAAGCAGCGAAAGAGGTGACAGCATGATGCGTAGTGAAACTAAAACAATCTATGGCGTTGATGTGTTAGGCATGATTGCCATGTTCAAACAGCTACGTAAATGGCGCACGATTCGCAAGCTTCGCAACAGATGGAATCAATCCCGTCGTGATTTGGTTACCTGCAGGAAGTTTCGCCACTTAAATCATTATGCTGACGATTTTCAAGTTCAGCAGCGTTATAGGCATATGCGTGAGTATGTTAAATCCCACCAGCAGCGGGGTGCTATCTAATGAAATTAACATACGGATCGGTGTGCTCTGGCATTGAAGCGGCAAGCGTGGCTTGGGAACCATTAAACATGAAAGCCGAGTGGTTTAGTGAAATAGAGCCATTCCCTTGCGCTGTATTAAATCACCACTGGCCAGAAGTTAAAAACCTTGGCGACATGACCACTATTACCGACAAATTGAAAGCAGGTGAAGTAACTGCACCTGACGTGCTAGTGGGTGGTACTCCATGCCAAGCGTTTAGCGTAGCGGGTTTACGTGGTGGTTTAAGTGATGAACGCGGGCAATTAACTTTATCATTTGTTGAATTAGCGGACTGTATTGATGAAATCAGAAAAAACGAAGGCAAGGAACCGGCAATCATCGTCTGGGAAAATGTCCCCGGCGTCCTCAGCAGTAAAGACAATGCCTTTGGATGCTTTCTTGCTGGACTTGCCGGGGAAAGTGAAGAACTTAAGCCAACAGGGGAAAAATGGTCAAACGCTGGTGTTGTGTCTGGACCACAAAGAACTATTAGCTGGCGGATCCTCGACGCTCAATATTTCGGAGTGCCCCAACGCCGTCGTCGTGTCTTCGTTGTCGCAACTGCTAGAAAAGACATTAGTGTCGCAAAGATATTATTTGAGCAAGCAGGCATGCGAGGGGATATTGAGACGAGCAGAACGCAGGCAGAAGCAATTACCAGCGATGCTGGAGAATGCCTTGCAAGCGGCAATCAAACAACAGGAACCATCTTAGCAAATTGCGGTGCTAAACATTGGTTAGGCAACCAAGAAGCATTCACGGGTGATTTCCATATCATTGATACATTCCGTTTACAGTCATTTGGTCAATATACCCAAGACGATTCCGCATCAACGTTAAGAAGCCGTGATGATAAAAGTGCGACTGATTTAATTGTCTTTAACCCACAAGCTGGCGGAAAAACATCATCAACACTGGGTGCTAGTTCTGAAACGGTAGGTTGTTTGCAAGCCTCTCAGCAACCTGCTATCGCATTAGCTGGCAATACAATTGGTCGCAAGCCTGAAAATGGCGGCAATGGAAATGGCTACAATGAAGGCGATATTTCATACACATTAACAAAAGTGGATCGCCACGGTGTTAGTGTTAATAACATCGTGCGCAGATTAACTCCTATTGAATGCGAGCGCTTACAGGGCTTTCCTGATAATCACACAAAAGTGCCTTTCAAAGACAAATCTATTGATGATTGTCCAGATGGTCACCGCTATCGCGCTCTAGGTAATTCAATGGCTGTACCGGTCATGCGTTGGATCGGTGAGCGAATTTGCTCTGCTGTAGCGCAGGCCATTCCACAAAGTGATTACGTTAAAAAGCTCAATGCGTTGAAGTTACAACCTACCCATAAATTAAATGAAATTGGGGATCAGTGGCAATCCCCCGAAAACCTAGTTTATGGCATCAACTCAATTTATGGGCCTTTCACACTAGACCTGTTCACCGATGGTGAAAATAGTAAGGCTCCTCATTTCTATACCGCGGAAGATAACGCCCTCACTCAAGATTGGTCAGCGAAGTTAAAAGAAATTGGTGGTGTTGCCTTTGGTAACCCCCCGTACTCCCGTAGCTCATATCACGAAAAGCAGGCAATCACAGGCGTTCGTCACATTATGTCTCATGCTTCAGCGATGCGGGAACTTGGTGGCCGTTATGTCTTTTTATTGAAAGCGGCAACGAGTGAAGTGTGGTGGCCAGAAAATGCAGATCACATCTGTTTTATCCGTGGGCGTATTGGTTTTGACGTTCCGAAGTGGTTTATCCCCGCTGATGAAAAACAAAAACCAACCGGTGCATTCTTTGCTGGGGCAATTGTTGTATTCGATAAAACATGGAATGGAAAAGCATTTGATTACATTAGCCGCGAAGAATTAGAGCAGCGCGGTAAGGCATTTATAGAGCAAGCGCAATGGTTAGCTAAAAAAATGGGGGTGGCAGCGTGACTCCATTATATCTAAGAATAGCGAGTGAATTTAAAGCAGGTAATGAAATAACAACCAAGAAAATCAGAAGCATATATGCATCATCTGATAATCATACAAAGCATACGATAGCGTTTTTACTTAGGGCTGGTGCCGTAGTGAAAACTGACCGAAAGGAAGGCACTTTTATTGTTTATGTCCTTCAGCAGAATGCTTATGAAAAGGCAGTATCGCAAGATAATAAAAGTAAAAAATATAGAGTAAAAACAAATCCATACGTTAAGTGTGATGTTAAAGAGTTAATGAAAACGCATAACCCATTGATATTAAAATTCAATACATTGCTGGCGGGGGTAAGGACATGAGTGAAAATGACAATGTTATTCAATTCAAAGCGCCTAGTGATGCCATTCCCACTATCGATACGGAAGTAAAGGGAAGAAAAAACAGACAGCAAATGTACTGTAAGCATCATTCGCTAGTTATCGATGAAGAGCATAGAACAGTTGAATGCAACGATTGTGGCTGTGTTGTCGAGGCTTTCGATGTTCTGTTAGCTAGGGCAAATAATGCCGAGTCGGTAATCCGAGGAATGAGTGAATTATTAAATAAGCGTGACGAACTGCGTAAATCAGTCGATGGGCTTTTGAGGGAAGAAAAGAACACCAAAGCCAGATTACGTAGTGCCAGAACAGATTTAGCGTTTATTGAAAATAAAAAACTTCAGCATGAGGGGAAGGTTGGATGAAAAGCAAAATAGCCGAAATTTACCCTTGTCCTCATTGTGGAAGTGAAAACATAACCATCGAGAGCCACAGTTATAGAACATGGTTTTACATTCAGTGCCACAGCTGTGGTGAAAAGGGGCCAGAAGTAAATGATAAGCCTACGGCAGTAGCAGTATGGAATAAGGGGGTAATTAGTGAGTAATTTAATATCTCTAATTTTACCATTCCCGCCGAGTGTCAATGCTTGCTGGCGGAACATAAACGGTAAAACGTTAATCAGTGCAAAGGGACGGGCGTTCCGAGCAAATGCAGCCGCCGCCATCTATGAACAATTACGTAGAAGACCGAAAGCAATCACTGAGCATGTATCTGTCATTGTGAAGATGTACCCACCATCAAAACGTCGAATGGATATCGATAATTACTTAAAAGCACCTTTTGATGCTTTAACGCATGCAGGGGTTTGGAGTGATGACGTTCAGGTTAAACGTGCAGTCATTGAATGGCATGAAGTAGTCAAAGGTGGTCGATTTGAAATTGAGATAAGGCCCCTCAATGCAGAAGTGGAGAAAATATCATGAATCACCAATGGATATTAACCCCCATCATTATTCCTGAAGTTAAGGTTGTTATGTTTAGACCAGGAGCAAGCCTTAACATGTTTAATGACAGAATGCTGATCTCGACATTACCTGATGAATTAAAACATCAACCATCGGGTCTTATCTCTTTTTCTGGCCAATACCTCAGCGATTTGGTTGGTGATGAACGGGTATCAAAACCCGTGTTAAATTTAACCATCGATCCCGAGCCACCAGCTAGCTTGATGTTAAAGCCAAAATTACAGCGCTGGATTAATGATAGTTACTTGCAGTGGGTAAAATCACAACCGTGCTGTGTTTGTAACTCTATCGCGCACGAAGCACATCACCTAATCGGTCATGGTCAGGGCGGAATGGGTACTAAGGCCCATGATTTGTTCACTATTCCATTATGTCGCATTCACCACAGCGAGTTGCATAAGGATCCAAACGGATGGGAAAGGGAGCACGGAAGTCAGTTGGTTTTGTTATTTCGATTCCTAGACCGTTCTGCGGCACTGGGTGTTTTTGGTTAATGCGTTGTGCGGAACGCAGTGGAGGGTTTTATATGCCAATTTATGCGCATGACTTGGAATATTTAAGCGATATGGCATGGGTAGCTACATCAAATTTAAGAGTCGCAACTAAGGGGCAGCTTGCAGCATTTGAAGATTTTGGGCTAACAGATACTAGGACAACCCCAAGAATTAGAAAAAGAGACTTGGAATTAAATGGTCGCCTTGTTTGCCGTGATACGGATCCAGTTTATGTATTGGAAACTCGCTGTCGCCGAACTCCAAAGCCGATGATAGACCATGAAGATTTTTTACTGTGTTCATGGCGTAGGGCTATCAATGCGTTAAGTGAAGAGCAACACTCATGGATAAAGTATTGTTATGGGCATAGTTTAAAATTTGAGCATCAGGTTAATATTAGTGTTCACATATGGTCTGAATTTGAAAAACAGCATAAAAGTAAGAAAATAACCAAAAAGGTCAAAGAGAGATTGAGGTCATTGGTTTGGTTATCAGTTCAGGTTTGTACTGGTCGTGATTACTTACAAACTGACCTAGCGCGGCTGGTGGGTGTAGAGCGTAATAACTGGAAAATGAACTATGAAGTATATTGGAACGACCTTTTAAATATTTGCTATGAGTTAGACAAACAGGCTTTGTTATCCATGGGGCGAACAAGAAATAGACAAATATCCAAAAATAAGTACTATAACTTGCAAAAATGAACAAAATAGGCCATATTTAAGGCTAATTTGATATGTTGCCCAAATTGTATATAGCCCCGCCATGCGGGGTTTATATTAATAGAACCTATTAATTATTTAGGATAAAATCGTGATCACTGATTATTATTTTATTTTATTTAATTTTAAGGCATGCTATGAACAATGAAATTGGACATTTGGAGTCATACTTAAAATCACTTCATGAGATAGAAAAAATTTTAAACTCAGATGATGGAATTAATAAATTATTTCCTTCGATAAATGAGGGGGGTCTTAAGGGTTATGAAGTTGAAATTCTAGCTGAGTTTTTTGAGCAAATAAAAAGTACGTTTCGCTTAGTAGTGAATAATTATTATAGCCTTGATGAAATATGTGATATAACATCAAAATTTAGATTTCCGATTAAATTTGAAAGCCCTAATGATATTTTAATATCATACACAATAATTATAAGATATTTTATAGAATATAGAATCAAAGAGTATGACGGCTTTTATCAAACTCTATTTTCTGATCATGTTTTTTTTATAAAAAAGCATCAATCATCATTTTACTTATTCGATAAGACGATTAGCTTACAACTGTATTATCTTACTTATGACTATAGTGAGTATGTGTTTAGTGTATTATTCTCGAATGTTAGAAGGGAAATTAATTCATTAAATGACATAAAAATTGAATTTAATGATATAAATGAAAGTGTGAAGAGTAAACATGCAGAATGTGTAAGGATAGAAAGTAAAGTAAATGATTACGAAAGTAATATTAATATGTTATATGATGAAAAATCAAAGGTTATTAAAAATGATCTTGATGAAAAACAAAGTAAACTGGATGAATTGAAAAAATATTTAAGTGACTTATCAATTGATTATAATTTCGCAGGCCTTACAAAAGCTTATTCAAATATTTATATATCAAAAAATAAAGAAAGGTGGGCTTCTTTGGCTGTTCTTATATTTCTTGCGATTTTATCATTTTCACCTTTAAGTATTAAAGTGATTACTGAAACAAATAATAAAATTTCTGATGTAAATATTGTTCACTACTTAGGTTTTTCAGCATTAACTATTATTTCACTTTATTTTTTTAGAGTGGCTCTTCATAATTATAATTCAATTAAAGCTGAATTAACACAGATAAAGCTTAGAATGAACTTATGCATGTTTGTTGACAATTACTCTGATTTTTCAAAAAGTAAGGATAATCGGGAGGCATTAGATAAATTTGAAAATATTATTTTTTCAAATATACAGCCAAATGAAAATAATATTCCATCAACATTCGATGGCTTGGAGCAATTGGCTTCACTAATCGACTCATTAACAAAACGTAACAAGTAAGAAATCCAGTACAGAACACTAAAAGGCTGCGCATAGCGTGGCCTTTTTCGTATATAGCCACCGCAAATCACTATCAACATGTTTAATTACTGAAATTACCTTGCTGGTGGCTACCTATTAACCTAAGAGAACAAATAATTTATGAGCACATCAATAGGGATAACCCTCGGTGCTGCTGGCGGTGGCGCGATGGGCGGTTTCCTTATTGGTGCCGACTATGGTGTTGTGCTAGGGGCAGTTATTGGCGCTTCAGTTTCCGTCATTGCATCTAAAGATAATAACCGACGAAAGATATTCCATTTTATTTTGGCGCTAGGTGCGGGGATCCTCATTGCTAAAGAGGCTTCTGAATTTATCGCTCAAGTCTGGTCATGGGAAATTAGCCCTAAGATTACAGCCATTATTATTTCGGCATTATTAATCCCCGTTCTGGTGCTTGCTGCAAACAAAGACAACCTTAGAAAGTTGTTTAGTCGTATTGCAGCATCAATAGACCGAAACTTCAGCAGTATCGTACAGGCCATTAAAGATTGGCGAAATAAAGGGGGTAACTGATGGAAACCTTCTTAACAATTTTTACCACCGTGACACGCTGGGTAGATATCAATCCTCTGGGTTCCGCCGATATTTTGTTTAAATCAGCCTCGGCAATTACAGTGTTTTTGTGTCGTTATGCTAAGCGCCGAGATTCGATTGTCGGTACGGCCTTATTTATTTGCTGGGTCTATCAAATATACCAAACAGTGGCAGGCGACCGAATAGCAGCATCATCCGATGTATTGCTCAGCGGTATTTTGTTTATCGTCATATTCTCCGCTGGTGGCAATATCATGTCGGTTGTTGTCATTAGTAAGTTAATGTCCCGAATCAAATCAATCTGGCTGCTAATTAAGCGGCCTTTTACTTTTATGGTGAAAAAATGACAGAACCTAAGTGGCTAATCGAAGCCAGAAAAGAAATTGGAGTTACCCGATTCCCCAGCCCGAACAGCAATCCTAAGATTGTTCAATATTGGAAAGATATGAAATGGTCGGGTATCAAGGAGGACAAAACCTCTTGGTGCGCGGGCTATGCAGGCGCGATGCTTGAACGGGCTGGAATTATAGGTAGTCGCTCGGTCAGTAAGGTTCCTGAAGCGGCAAAATCATATTTAGATTGGGGTATTGCATTAAAAGAACCTCGCTATGGTTGCGTGGTAATTTTTGATAGGGCTGGCGGTGGACACGTTGGTTTTTGTGTAGGGAAAACAGCGGACGGTAAATTGCTTATTTTAGGCGGCAATCAGTCGGATGCGGTTAATATCAAATCATTCCCGCTGGCCAGAGTCGTTGGTTATAGATGGCCTAAAGATGTGGAAATTGATAACCGCCCTCTGCCAATCGGTGACGCCGCATTGTCAGTGAAAGAGTCGTGATATGGGGTCGCTAACTAAAGCATTAATGGCCGCTTGCGCCATTTTACTGTTTTGGCTCTGGTGGGTTGCTGATGACTATGACAAATTGAGTAATAAGTTTGATAAAAAATCAAATGAGCTAGCCGCCAATCAATTCATATTATCCACCGTTTTAGAACTCTCGGTAACGTTTAATGAAATTTCACGAAATAACCTTAGGGAGCGTGACGCGGCGGCAGTGGCTTCTGAAACGGTTAAAACCATTATCAAAACCGTTATTGCGGATGATAAGTGTGCTGCTATTGATGCTCCTCGTGATGCTACTGTCGAGCTGCACAACCACGCGAATAGAATACGTTCAAACGCCATCAGTACCCATCCCAGCCCATCTGCTCAATGATTGCTTGCCTGAGTACATCCCTGAGACATTTCCTTGGGGTGATTCGCTATTGCTTAACGAGTCACTACTAACAGTGATTGAGCAATGCAATTTAGATAAGAAAGCTATTCGAGAGATTGAGGCAGCTAGAAATAATTCAACATTACATTAGAACCGAGTCAATATTAAATAAATTAACTATTCTCTATACTGCCCAAGCCTAGTATCATAAAGTTAAATTATGGTGATTTGTACTAGCTCAGGACGAGATTGACTCTCATAATCCCGTAGCTTCTTATTTGAGGACTTAATGTGGATCAATGTGGCAATTATTTTTTAGAGGATTTGCAAAGGTTAGGGCGCGGAGGCTTTGGGGAGGTGTATGAGGTTAATGTATACAACTTGCAAAAAACACACTCAAGAAGATACGCAAGAAAGTATTTCTCCCCATCACCAGAAAATAACAATACAAAGTTAAAAGAAATTGCTGATTTGAGGGAACGGTTTTTAGTTGAGATCAAAACACAGTGTACTCTTAATCGAATTAATTATGATTCCATAGCGCCAATAGTGCTGTTCAGTACAGCTGGAGACAAACCTTATTTTGTTATGGAGAAAGCTGATTGCAACTTGGTCGAGGCTATTAAGGCTGGCATGTCAGCTGAAGATAAAATTAAGTCAGTGATACAAATAATTCTGGGCATTAAGACCATACATGACCACGAATACGTTCACAGAGACTTAAAGCCTGCAAATATTCTTCAATACAGTGATGGAAGATATAAAATCAGTGACTTTGGGTTAGTTAAGGATTTAAATCAGGTTAGAGCTGAAATAAAAACAAAATTTCAACCAAATGGAATGGGAACTGATGGATATAGAGCTCCAGAAATAACGGAAAGTGGTTTGTTTTCAGTCCAATCAGATATTTTTGCCATAGGGCAAGTTATTAGTGATATATATTCAAGTGATCGCACTGACAAACTAAAAAAAGTCATATCAAAGTGTAGGGAGCATTGGCCAGAAAATAGGTATGTAGATGCTAATGAATTGTTAGTTGATTTCTGTAAAGCTATGGGGGTAGCGCCGTGAATAGAATAATTGACATATCCTGTTTCAGTGAGGCAGCCAAGGGTAAGCTTGTAAATGAGGATTATTTCTTACCTCCTACATACGATTATGACTCAAATATTGTCTTTGCTATAGCAGATGGGGTTGGATCGACAGAGCATGCTGATTTAGCCTCAAAAAGTGCAATACAAGCAATCCAAAAGCTAATTGCGGAACCAAATTTCAATATAGATAAAGCGTTCATTTACGCTAAAGAAGCTATAAATAAGTTTGGTTTTAGTGTGGCAACAACACTAACAATTGTGCATATAGTAAACTCAGTGATCCACGTGGGTCATGTAGGTGATTGCCGACTTTATTTTAAAAATGAAAATAAATTAATCCAACTAACTAAAGATCATACAAAGTATCAAGAGCTATTAGACTCTGGTGAGCATAGTATGAGAAACCTTCGGAATCATAAGGAAAGGTTATCAACCATTCTTACATCAGCTCTATCTAATGACATAGAATTGCAATATGATTCTTTTGATAAAAATATCTTGGATATTGCTGATAAGGAAAATGTTATATTAACTTTAATGTCAGATGGAGCATACAAGCACTGGGAATCAAGACCTAGATTTTCGGAGAGAACAATGGGATTACCATCTGCATTCTCAGCTAGTTTAAGACGAAGAATCGAAAAAGATATTATTGATGATTACACGTTCTTAAGCATCAAAATAAGAATACATTCATAATATATTTGTTATTTGAATTATATATTAAAGCCATCAGCTAATCACTGGTGGCTTTTTCATTGAGTGGCTTGGCAGAAGGCATGACAACGTACTTCAAAGCGTTCGTTCATTGATTGAGAGTGGTCATTTAGGTGTCCTTGATTTCAAGGAGACCTCTTATATTGACAAGTCCAGCAGGGAAAAACTTTGCTATGAGCTGACTGAGCGCGGTTTTCTAATTGCAATGCCATTCATTGGCGGTTAATCACCAAATGGAGGAAGCCATGGGCAGCGAAGGCTTTAAGAACCCCAACCAATTCAGAGAACAATTGGATAAGCAGTTAAATGATAGCGATACAAATGTTAAAGGTTATCAACCCAAGCGGTCTAACAATTCCAAGCCGCTCTCGCCACCAAAGAAACCTTAAACTCATTAGATTGATTAATTTTACGCATAATTCAAAAGGTACTCCCGAGGGGGTACCCTTACCACGAGGCGGCGACCACGCACAAAACGCGAATTTTTTGGGTTTTTATGGGCCGTCAGCACTAACGTAAGTTGTTGTTTAAAGTGAATTTAATTGTTTTCCAGTGTCGAAATTGTATGTTTTTTGTTCATCACTAAGCCTGTTTATAAAGGCGTTTTTTCAATATTTGGAATTTGATTTTTAATTACGTAATCAATTCACACTAAAATCATTAATAAATATTTATGGATAATGAATTAAAGAACCTTAAGCTAAATGTTAGCCAACTTGCTGCACTTGCTGATGTCCACCGCCAAACTGTGGCAGCAAGAATAAAAAGTATTACGCCAGTGGGCGGTAATGGTTCCAATTTAAAATTGTATTCATTGACATCAATACTTTCTGAATTAATGAAGTTACCCCCGCCAGTTTCAAGTGATGAAATGCTGCCGCAGGACAGAAAGGCGTGGTACCAATCAGAACGCGAACGGCTCAAATTTGAGCAAGAAACAGGCGAGTTAATTCTTGCGTCAGATGTGGCACGTGAGTTCGCTGCATTAGCTAAAGCGGTTATACAAACACTGGAAACATTGCCAGATATTTTGGAAAGAGATTGCGCGTTGACGCCTTCCGCAGTTTCACGCGTACAAAATATTATTGATGACTTACGCGATCAGATTGCCGAGCGAGTCATTGATGGAGAAGAGGAGGTCGATAGCGGGGAGGAGTAATGGTAAAGCAGATTACTGCCGCTGCAATAAAAAAAGATGTTGGGGGGCTTTTACGAGCACCACGCCGAATGCCTGTTGCAGAAGCCGTAGCAAAATATATGCGTGTTCCGGTTGGGGCTGGTAACTCGGTTCCTTGGGATCCCTTAGTTGCTCCCTATGTTATTGAGCCAATGAATTGTTTGGCATCTCGTGAATATGACGCAGTGATTTTTGTTGGTCCGGCGAGAACGGGTAAAACCATAGGCTTAATTGATGGCTGGGTGGTGTACAACATCATCTGTGACCCATCCGATATGTTAATTGTTCAAATGACACGCGATAAGGCGCAGGAGCATTCAAAAAAGCGACTAGCCAGAACTTTTAGAGCTAGCCCAGAGGTTTCTAAAAGGCTTAGCCCAAGGAAAAATGATAACAACGTATTGGATAAGTATTTTCTGTCGGGTAGTTTTTTAAAAATGGGATGGCCGTCTATTAATGTGATGTCATCCTCGGATTTTAAGTTTGTGGCATTAACGGACTATGACCGCTTTCCCGAAGATATTGACGGGGAAGGAGATGGCTACTCTTTAGCATCAAAACGAACAACCACATTCATGTCGGCAGGCATGACATTAGTAGAGAGTTCCCCGGGACGGGATATTACCGACATTAAATGGAAAAGAACCTCTGCGCATGAAGCTCCTCCGACCACAGGCATTATGTCTCTTTATAATCGTGGAGATCGCCGTCGTTGGTATTGGCCTTGTCCTAGCTGTGGTGAATATTTTCAGCCAATTAAAGAGAATATGACAGGGTACAGGTCACATAGCGACCCCGTTATTGCGAGTGAAGCTGCAAGGCTACAGTGCCCACATTGCTTAAATTTAATTGAGCCCAGCCAAAAACGAGAGCTTAACAGCAAGGGAATTTGGTTAATAGAAGGACAAAAAATAGATCGTAATGGTCATATTACAGGTCAGGCAAGGCGCTCTCGTATTGCTTCTTTCTGGATGGAAGGCCCTGCTGCAGCTTATCAAACATGGGCGCAATTAGTCTATAAACTGCTTTCAGGTGAACGTGATTATGAAACAACAGGCAGTGAAGAGACTTTAAAAGCAGCAATTAATACTGACTGGGGATTACCCTATCTTCCTAAAATTGCACAAGAACAGCGTAGTGGTGATGAGCTTAAAGATCGTGCGGAAGCATGGGAGCAGGGAACTATTCCAGAGGGTGTTCGGTTTCTCGTTGCAACCGTTGACGTTCAGGCAGGTAAAAATAGGCGATTTGTTGTTCAAGTTACGGGTTATGGCGAAAAGGGGGAGCGTTGGGTTATTGACCGTTTTGATGTTAAACGATCTCTCCGAGCAAATGAGGACGGCGAGTCTTTAAAAATAAACCCTGCGTCTTATGCTGAGGATTGGGACATTCTGATCACGGATGTGATCAATAAAACCTATCCATTGGAAAGTAATATAGATATTGAAATGGGGATTCACTCCATCGCTATTGATACCGGTGGTGAAGATGGTGTAACAGACAACGCTTATAAATTTTGGCGGCGCTGTAAGAAGGAGGGGATTTCTCGCCGAGTTTATCTATTTAAAGGGGATAGTCATACACGAAATAAGTTAATCACAAAGTCTTATCCTGATAATACTGCACGCTCTGAACGTAAGGCGAAAGCGAAAGGCGATGTGCCCATTCATTTATTACAAACAAACGAATTAAAAGACCGTATTTCAGCGCATTTAGGGCGGGATACTGTGGGCCCTAATTACATACACTTTCCTGATTGGCTTGATGATTCATTTTACGATGAATTAACGTACGAGGAGCGTGATATCAACGGGAAGTGGTCTAAGCCGGGGAAAGGCGCGAACGAAGCATTCGACTTAATGGTTTACGCCCATGCACTCGTAATTTTACTGGACTACGAAACTATCAATTGGGAGAAACCGCCTAAATGGGCTCAGTTGCCTGATATTGCTACCACAAATTCAGCTCATTCAGTCGCAAGTCAACCTCTTATACAACCAACACTTACTCAGTCTAACTCAAACGCAAAAACCACAAAAGTGGTGGATTCGCCGTGGGTGCCAGTTTCTGAAACATCGGGAGGGTGGGTATGACCCGCGATCAAATTAAAAAAATGCTAGATGCGTATCTAGATGCAGAAATTCAAATACTTGAAGGAAAAAGTATTACTTTCAATGGTCAAACTATGACGATGGAGAACTTGAGTGAAGTTCGTAAAGGCCGTGAATACTGGGAACGCCGTTATATCCAAGCCTGCAATGCTCAGCGAGGATCTAAAGGATTTAAAGTAGCGAGGTTTGAATGAATATTATTGATAAAGCCATATCGATGATATCGCCCGGCTGGGCGAGTGGTCGGCTCAGGGCGCGGTTGCAAATTCAAGCTTACGAGGCAGTGATCCCCAGCCGATTACATAAAGGGCGGCGAGAGCGGCGCAATGCCAATCAATTAACACAACTCGGAGGGCAGTCGTTACGAGAGCAAGCTAGGTGGTTAGATAATAACCATGATCTTGTGATTGGCATTCTAGACAAAATGGAAGAGCGTGTTGTTGGCGGAAAGGGAATTATTGTTGAGCCTCAGCCCTTGTCAAAAACAGGAAAAATACATGATGAGCTTGCCAGTCAAATTAGAACTGCATGGGCAGAATGGTCTATCCGTCCTGATGTGACGGGCCAATATACGCGCCCCATGCTTGAGCGTCTTTTGGTACGAACGTGGCTGCGTGATGGTGAGGTATTTGCTCAACTTGTTAAAGGAAATCAAAAGGGGCTTGAAAAGCAAGCGGGGATCCCTTTTTGGTTAGAGGCTCTAGAGCCTGATTTTGTACCCATTAATTTAAATGACACCGATAAGCATATTCAGCAAGGAATAGTACTTAATGAGTGGGGACGGCCTGTTGCTTATAAGGTGTATAAAAATTTACAAACCTCTGGGCAGCAATTAGGGGGACTGAAATCAATTAAAGCCGAAAATATGTTGCACTTGAAATATGTTCGGCGCTTGCACCAACTAAGGGGGAATAGTCTTTTTACTGGGATTTTGATGCGGTTGAGTGCATTGAAAGATTATGAAGACGCAGAATTAACTGCCGCTAGAATTGCCGCCTCGCTTGGAATGTACATTAAAAAAGGAGATGGGCAAGAATACAGCAATCAATCTGGGGAGGATGATCGCGGCGAAATGACCATTGTCCCCGGCATGTTATTTAATGAGTTATTGCCGGGCGAAGATATTGGCATGATTAAGTCTGACAGGCCAAATCAAAATCTTGAGACGTTTCGTAACGGTCAACTTAGGGCTGTTGCGGCTGGAAGTCGTGGAAGTTATTCCAGCATAGCACGAGATTATAACGGCTCATATAGCTCACAGCGGCAAGAGTTAGTGGAATCCTTTGAAGGGTATTACATCCTTCAGGACACGTTTTGTGGTTCAGTTTGCCGTCCGAATTATCGTCAATGGTTACAAATGGCAATTGTTTCGGGTGTTATCACTGTTCCGCCTGATGTTGAGCTAATTTCCCTTTACAACGCAACGTATAGTGGGCCAGTTATGCCATGGATTGATCCACAAAGAGAATCGAATGCATGGAAAACTCAAATTCGCGGTGGTGCTGCGACAGAAAGTGATTGGGTTCGTGCAAGAGGTGGAAATCCAGCAGAAGTTAAACGCCGCCGTAAAGCGGAAATTGATGAAAATGAACGACTGGGGCTGAAATTTGATACTGACCCCGCCAACGACAAAGGTAACGACAATGCAGACGAGAAACACACATCTCATGCTACCAAAAAACAGCACGACGATGAGTAAACCGCTAATGTCGGCACCGGAGAAAAGCTGGTTTCAAATGAAAGCGACCAGTGAAACTTCAGCTGACATTTATATTTATGACGAAATTGGCATGTGGGGGATAAGCGCCCGGCGATTTACCGAAGATTTAATTTCCCTCGGTAATATCAACCACATCAACCTTCATATTCATTCGCCCGGAGGTGAAGTTTTTGAGGGTATCGCCATTTATAACCAACTCAAAAACCACAATGCCACCATTACGGTTCATATCGATGGGCTAGCAGCTTCAATGGCGTCAGTTATTGCCATGGTGGGTGATGAAGTCAAAATGCCAAAAAATGCCATGATGATGATCCATAAACCTTGGGGCGTGTCGTGGGGTGATGCCAATGATATGCGCGATTATGCCGACCTGCTCGATAAGGTTGAAAATGTCTTAATTCCTGCCTACATGGAGAAAACAGGAAAAACAAAAGAAGAAATTGAAGCCATGCTCAGTGAAGAGACATGGTTAACGGCAGAAGAGTGTGTGGAGCACGGTTTTGCTAACTCTGTTATTGAGCCAGTCAAAGCGATGGCCAGCCTTTCATCTAAACGCATTGAGGAATTTAAATCCATGCCTAATTCATTAAAAAACACGTTAAAAAATAGTCTGACTAACCCTCGCAATACGACGGCGCCATCGGCAGATCCAGTACCACAAGCACAAAACCCAACCAATGCGCCAGAGCCCGATACCGCAAGTATTCAGGCGCAAGCTCGCCAAGCTGAACAAACGCGCATGAATGGCATTAAAGATCTATTTGCGATGTTTGGCGGTAAACATAATGACGTCATGGTTGAGTGCTTGACGGATATCAACTGCACCGTTGAGCAGGCAAAAGATAAAATTTTGAATTTGGTTGCCAAAGATGCGACACCAACAAATACAAGCAATTACGGTGCTCATATTTATGCGAATAACGGTAATCTTGTCGGGGATAGTGTCCGAGCATCATTAATGGCGCGAGCGGGTTATGGTGAAGCTCATGCCGATAACCCTTATAACTGCATGACATTACGTGAATTGGCTCGTATGTCATTAACGGATCGTGGCGTTGGTATTGCAACTCGCAACTCAATGCAAATGGTTGGTATGGCCTTCACGCACGGTACGTCTGACTTTGGTAATATTTTGTTAGATGTGGCAAATAAATCTATTTTGCAAGGCTGGAATGAAGCGCCAGAAACGTTTGAAAAATGGACGAAAAAAGGGCACTTGGGCGACTTTAAAACGGCGACTCGTGTCGGGATGGGCGGTTTTAATTCTATTCGTGAAGTTCGTGAGGGGGCGGAATACAAATACGTCACTACGGGTGACAAAAAGGCAACTATCGCACTGGCAACCTATGGTGAGTTATTCAGCATTACTCGCCAAGCTATCATTAACGATGATATGTCAATGCTCACCGATATCCCGATGAAACTAGGCCGCGCAGCCAAAGCGACCATTGGTGACTTGGTTTACGCTATTCTGATGGATAACGAAATTTTCAGCGGTGATAACATTAAAATGTTTGATGCCAAGCACGCAAACTTAGCCAGTGGTGGTATGGATGTTGACACGATTGCGGCTGCTTGTGCGTTAATGCAAGAGCAAAAAGAAGGTGAGCGTGAGTTAAATATTGAGCCTGCATTTATGTTGGTTCCAACGGCCTTAGCTACTGCTGCCAAACAAGTTATTGGTTCTAGCAGTGTCAAGGGTGCGGATATTAACGCAGGGATCATTAACCCAGTCAAAGATATTGTTGAAGTTATCCGTGAATCTCGTTTATCACGCGGTGCAGGTAAAGATAAACCAACGTGGTTCCTGACCTCGGCGCAAGGTACCGATACCATTGAGGTTGCCTACCTTGACGGTGTGGATACGCCTTACATTGATCAAGAAGAAGGCTTTAGCTCTGACGGTGTAACCACTAAAGTTCGTATCGATGCGGGCGTTGCCCCAGTAGATTATCG
The DNA here is from genome assembly GCF_049545585.1 of Providencia sp. NPDC089933. Taxonomy (NCBI): domain Bacteria; kingdom Pseudomonadati; phylum Pseudomonadota; class Gammaproteobacteria; order Enterobacterales; family Morganellaceae; genus Providencia; species Providencia sp. NPDC089933. Next base: position 142,741 of record NZ_JBMWDT010000012.1, on the reverse strand, counting down.
CGGCATGGTTCGTGTCGATACGAAATAACCTTATTACAGGTTAAGTCTCTCGCCCTAACGGGCTTTTTTTGTACCTAAAATCTGGCTCTTTGGAGCCAGAAGGAGAAATTATGGCTAAGAATTATCAACAACAGGGATTAACTGTTGAGGTTAAAAATACAGGCGCAACCGTTATTCTCAGTGGCGATTTAGTGATTGTGGGGGCGTTGGCCTGTATTGCTACAACGAATATTGAACCGGGTGAAACAGGTGATGGTTTTGCAGAAGGTGTTTTTTTATTGAAGAAAAAAGCGGGTGTTGCTTTGACGGCTGGACAGGCCGTGACGAGTGATAAAGGGATTGTTGCTGACAAAGGTGGCGTTCCTGTGGGTATCACATGGGAAGCTGCCGAAGCGAGTGCGGAAGTAGTGCCGGTTAAACTTAATATTTTCCCAGCAACAGCTTCGGCAGGTGGTTAATTTATGAGTGCGTTTGAACGGTTAACAGATCGACTGGACGCACTCACCGCAAAGCGAATGGGAAAGCCCATCACCATTAACGGCGTTGACTATATTGGGGTAGAGTCTCATTTCTTACCCGAATTCGGGCCAGTTACGGGGGATGGGCTTTCTTATGTCATTTTTTCTGATACGTATAAGCCCGGGAAGAATGACAGTGTTATTGCTGACGGCTTCCATTATAAAACCACACGCCGCCAAAGATTCAATGGTAAGTGGATGATTTTTTTAGAGGATGATGACGATGAAGGGGAAGGATGAAGCTATCCGAAATCTGAGCGTTATTGTCGATAAAGTGACTCCCGTTGCGACGGCTCAGGCGATTAATCGAATTGCAGCGAGAGCAATTAGCCGCAGTGTTAAGCAAGTTTCTAAAGAAGTCAAAATCCAACAGAAGATCATCCGCAAGCGCGTAAGGTTCAAAAAGGCCAGTGCGAAGCAGGGAACGCCAAAAGCTCGAGTCACTGTAAACCGAGGTAATTTACCTGCGATTGTACTCGGTACGGCGCGTGTTCAATTGTCTCGAAGTCGAGGGATTGAGCGCCGACACGGTAGTGTTTTAAAAGTGGGCAAATTCACGTTTAAAGGCGCGTTCATTCAACAGCTAAAAAATGGCAAATGGCATGTCATGCAACGGCTCAGTTTAAGTCGTTATCCGATTGATGTTGTCAAAATACCCGTTTCTAAACCGCTAACGGAAGCTTTTGAAGAGCATGCCATTAAGGTTCGTGAGGAGGACATGAGCAAAGAAATGCGAGATGCCTTAAATAACCAACTTCGACTTTATTTTAAGGGGGGATAGTGATTAAGCACACCAAGATCCGCCAGTTAGTGATTGAGGGGCTCAAGGCTAGCCTCCCAAAATTATCAACTTATGATGGGCGACCCGTTAACTTTGATGAAAGTGAGCTGCCTGTTGTCGCTGTTTATTTAACTGAACCTCACCCAGATCCAAAGTACCTTGATAGCAACCAATGGACTGCCATTCTTCATATCGAGCTTTTTTTAAAAGCCGCCAAAACTGATTCTGATTTAGATAAATGGGTAGAAGAAAAGCTATACCCAGCAATCGAAAGCATGAGCAATTTAGGTGATGTATTAACCGATATGACACCGAAAGGGTTTGATTATGATCGCGATGATGAAATGGCGTTATGGGCTTCGGTTGATATCACTTACCAAATTGAATATGACATGTAAGGAATTTTACGATGGCAAAAGTACCAAATCCATTAGCGCCGACAAAAGGGGCGGGCACCACACTTTGGGTGTATACCGGAACGGGTGACCCAACCCAAGATCCCTTTAGTGAAACGGGTTTCACTCGATTAGCGTTAATAAAATCGTTAGAACCGGGGGAAATTACTGCGGCGAGTGAAGATGATAGCTACCTTGATGATCCCGATGGGGACTGGGAAAACACCACTCAAGGTGAGAAATCATCGGGTGAAACCAGTGTCACCCTTGCTTGGTTGCCGGGTGAAGAAGGGCAAAAAGACCTTGTTAAATGGTTTGATGAAGGTTTGCCGCGCTTTTACAAAATACAGTATCCAAATGGCACACTTGATTTATTTAAAGGCTGGATTAGCGCCCTAGGTAAATCCATTCCGATCAAAGAAACCATGACGCGTACGGTAAAAATTAAAAATACCGGTCGTCCAACGATGGCGGAAGAAATCACACCAAAGCCAACGGGCAAAACGGCTAATCAACCTAAAGAGTAATTAAGTTCGTCTAATCAATGAAATAGCCACAGAAATGTGGCTTTTTTTGTAACTAAATAAAGGTAATGTCATGTTTTTAAAGAAAAAAGAAATCACTATTGGCGATGAAAATATTGTTCTTTATGAGCTGTCAGCCCTACAACGTGCTGATTACTTTGATTTTTTAGCAAAAAAAGAAAAGGAAACGGACGGTCTTGAAGGTGCTGAAAGAGATGCCAAATCGATGCGTTCAATGGTAGAGAGCCAAGCATGGTTGGTTTCTCGCTCACGTTGGCATGAAGACCGCGATCGTGAGATTGACGATCTCTACGACGAAATCGCGCAAACATGGAGCATGGATGCATTAAGCGAAGCGGTTCGCGCGATCTCGGAAATCAGCGGCATGTCGAGTTCTGATGGTGATGACGATGAAGCGGAAAATGGTGAGTCTATCACGTTGGAAAAGTAGCCAGCCGTGAGCGTATTTTTGCTTTGCGACTTGCACGTGAATTTGGGCGCCCAGATTGGCGTCGAATGCTAAGTGAAATGAGTGCCTCCGAGTTTAGTGATTGGGTAGCGCACTTTAGCAAGACGCCTTTTATGCCTCAACTTGTTGATATTGAGTTTGCTGCCTTGCACACCTCTCTTTATATGGCGATGGGTGGCACGAAAACCGAATTGACCGATTTTATGTTGCTAACCGATGTTGAGGCTGACGAGGGAGGAATGTCAGATGAGGCCATTCAGTTAGCTAGCGAGGGGATATCAGGAGGGGTGCGGTATGAGCAACCAAATAGCGGATCTTGAGATTAAGATTGGCGCGAATACAACCGAATTTCTTGAAAAAGCAGGTCGGGTTCAGCGTGAGCTTAACGATCAGGAACGCAAAGAGCAAGCCTCAATTAAGCGGCAGCAAGACTTTTTAGCCAAACAAGCAGCGAAGGCTGAAGCAGCTCTAACACGTTCACGGTCACAACTCAAACAGTTTGAAAAAGAGTCTATTTCAGCAGAACAAAAATTAGCCAGCGAACGGAAGCGAGCTAATGATGAAATGGATACTGCCCATCAAAAAATACAAGGACTCATTCAAGCTGAGGCACAACGGGCGCAAAATGCAAGAAGTCAAGAGGTACTTGCTGAGCAATATTATGCACAGTTAGATGCAATTAAAGCGAATGGTAAGGGACTGGAAGATCTGAGCGCAATTAAGCGCAAGATGAACAAGGACATGCAGCAGGGGTTATTGCATGTCAAAGATTATCAAGCGCTTACCTCACAAGCGATTGGTACATCGAAATCCATTACACAGGCAGAAAATAGCGCGGCACAAGCCAAGCAGCGCTTTATTAATAAGTTAAAAGAACAGGTCACACAGCAAAACCTGTCACGCACTGAAATGTTGCGATTGCAAGCAGCACAGCTTGGGGTATCGAGTTCAGCTGATATTTATATTCGTAAGCTTGAAAAACAAAATAGTGTTATGAAAGGGGTTACTTTGACCTCTGGGCAGTATCGTCAAGCCATGCGTCAGTTGCCTATGCAAATGACCGATATTGTCACTTCTTTAGCTTCTGGCATGCCATTATGGTTGGTGGCCATTCAGCAAGGCGGGCAAATTAAAGACTCTTTTGGTGGGTTTGGTAATTCACTGAAAGCCATTACATCTTTAATTACCCCTTGGAAAGTCGCCATGGTGGGCGGGGCTGGCGTACTAACGGCTTTTGGTATTGCGGCATACCAAGGGTCTAAAGAGCTTAGCGAGTACAATAAGCAACTTATTTTAACCGGTAACTATGCGGCTAAAACTCAGGGTGAACTCAATGCCTTGGCTAAATCCCTTTCGGGTGAGGGGATAACTCAGTACAAAATGGCAGATGCACTGGCACAAGTAGTCGGTTCAGGTTCTTTTACGGGTTCACAGGTAGACATGGTTGCTGGTGTTGCCGCGAAAATGGAGAAGGCCACAGGTCAATCCATTGATGAAACTATTAAACAGTTTCAGCGCCTTAAAGATCAACCCGTTCAAGCTGTCATGGAGTTGGACAAATCCCTTCATTTTTTGACAGCGACACAGCTTGAACAAATAACTACGCTAGAGGAGCAAGGGAGGAAGACTGAAGCAACCAAATTAGCATGGGAGCTTTTTTCTACTTCAATGAATGAGCGAACTAAGCAAATAAGTGAAAATTTAGGGACGCTTGAAACTGCATGGAAATGGGTGGGGGAAGCAGCTCAAAATGCATGGAATCAAATGCTTAATGTAGGCCGTTCAGTTTCTGTACAAGAGAAGTTAGACGCAAAAGTTAAGCAATTAGCTGCGATTAAAAAAGAACTTGAACTAGCCGAAAAAGGAGGAGTACCAGATACAACTGGTTATGGGGTTGGAAGAAATTCAGAGTCTTTTTTAAATCAAAATGCCACGAGAAACTTAGAGGCAAATAGAACTTTAGTTAAAAATCTAAGTTCAGAGATTAAAACGCTGCAAAATCAAGTGGCTAATGAAGAGTCATTTAAAGCAGGAACAAGTGCTATTACTGCGTTTAATGAAAAAATGAAGAAGCAGTTTGAAGCGGACTTAGCATTAAAGAAGAAATATGAAACAGCAGAAGAAAAACACCAAAGCGAACTGAGAAAAATCAGGAATGATGAATATGCCTCTCAAGCTGCAAAAGATGAGGCTATTAAACGAGAAAAAGAAAGGTACCAAAAGGAACTAGATCGTAAAACACCAAAAGGCAAGGCCTATAAGCCGGATATGGGAACTCGGCATGATGAAGCTGCGCAAGCAGAGGTTACATCTCTTCAGGCGCAGTTAAGGCTTCTTGAACAGCATTCCTCAGCAACAGATTTTCTTAGTCAGCAACGTAAAAGCCTACAGCTAGAGTTAGCTAAATTTGAAGTTTTAGAAGAAGCTCGAAAGACTCGTAAATTATCTCTTGATGAACAATCTTTATTGAAAAATAAAGAAAGTATTCTTGCAAATAAAAATCAGTTGGCGGATTTGGGTGACAAAATTGCCAAGCAAGAGCACCTAAATAAACTGCAGGATCAGGCTGATAAATATGTTAAACAGCAGGAAGCAAGACAAAAAACAATAACTGATTCATTGGGTAAGTCTACTATAGAGCTTCAGCGTGCCTTGGAAATCGAACAGCTTCGTTCTGTTTATGGTGATACACCACAATGGGACAAAGTTAAATCAGCTAAGCAAGCTACTTTTGATAAGGAGGATGCTGCAAAAACGGATTGGGTATCAGGTGCTAGTACGGCTTGGGGTAATTATCGTGATGCAGCGTTGGATGCTAATGCGCAAATCCAAAATGTAACCTCAGCTACGCTCAATGGTTTTAGCTCTCAGCTGGCGGAAACGCTCACGGGTGGAGAGGCTAACTTTAAAGATTTCACTCGCTCTATCCTAAAAATGTTAGCTGAAATTGCGATTAAAATGACCATTGTTAAAGGGTTTGAAGCCTTTGGTTTTGGTAGTGTGACCCCGAATGCTAATGGTGGTGTGTATAATACTCCTGGTCTAAGTGCTTATAGCGGTCAGATTGTTTCTAAACCAACGTTATTTCCATTTGCTCGCGGTGCTGGACTTATGGGAGAGGCGGGACCAGAGGCGATACTACCTTTGCGCCGTGGCGTTGATGGAAAACTAGGTGTTATTGCTGCGAAGACTAAGCAAAATTCTGGTGATTTCTATCAAACCAATCATGTCACTATTCAGAATGATGGTTCAAATGGCGAGATTGGACCTCAGGCGCTTAAAGTGGTTTATGAAGCGGGTAAAAAAGGTGCTGAAGATTATATGAGAAAACAGCGTCGTGATGGCGGCTCATTTTCTTCATAAAGTAAACTTAAAGCCTCCAGAATGAAGGCTAAATAATGGAGGTTTAATGGAAACGTTTAATTGGCCAGTTAAGACGGGGATGAAAACGGATTTTTCACCCCGAGCAAGATCCGTGCGCTTTGGTGATGGTTATGAACAACGGAAAGTTGATGGATTGAATGCACATCTTGGAAAATTCAGTGTTAATTTATCGCTTGTTCCAGAAAAAGCAAACCAAGCACTGGAATTTTTGAAGCGACACGGTGGCGTAAAATCGTTTTTATTTCAACCTATCAAAAGTGAACCTGCAGTTGTAGTTGTTTGCAGAAAATGGTCTTCAAGTAGCGGAAATATCCGTAAAACAATAAGTGCAGAATTTGAGCAGGTCATTTTCTAAGGTTTGATCTCTTTTCCTTTTGCTTCAATGCGCTAATATAATGACAATTATCTTAGTAGAGGTCATTATGAAAGGATTTGGGCTATTTCTTTTGGTTATTGGCATAATTGGCGCTATAGCTTCTTTCGCAATGGATGTTACTGTAGCAACTGGATATGGGGGAAGGGTTAATAATATTGGTTTAATGGCAGACAAGCAGAATTACATTTTGATTAGCTGCTTTATTATTTTGTGTGGTTTATTGGCAACTATTTTTGGTAAAAAATCGTCAGTAACAAAAAAATGTCCATTTTGCGCGGAATCTATTAATACTGATGCTATAAAATGTAAACATTGCGGTAGTGATATAAAAGTAGCAAAGGCGAGTCCTTCAAATGTTGATTATTCATTTTCTTTATTAAATTATAATAAAGATGAATTAATTGGTATAAAAAATGGAAGGGAAGTAATTAATGACTATGGGGTGAAGAAGTTAGCATTTGAAATAAAAAAGCATAACCCTAGAGTTACACCCGCCATGCTAAAATTAAAGTATAATGATGATATTCATGAAATTGCAGAAAAACTACCTACAAGAATTCAAGGTGAGTTTATTAAAAAAATATTAAATATTATAGATAATCAATAAAAATTTTTCATAGTGATAGTGATACAACCACCTTCGGGTGGTTTTTTTGTAGGTAAAAAAAATGCAAAACATCCCACCTGAGTTACTTATTGCAGTTACTGAAATTGAAGGTGACTCCGAAATAATATTATATGAAATAGATTTAACCAATATTGGTGGTATCCGCTATCGGTTTCATGATGGTGCGAATGAATTATTAAAACCGATTACTTGGCAAGGGCAACAATATGAGCCTTATCCTATTGTTGGTGAAGGATTTGGATTTAATGGAAAAGGTCCATCAAACCGTCCAACTATTTCATTATCAAATATATTTGGTTTAGTTTATGGCATTGCCAGTCGATTAAATTCTGGTATAGGTGGCATAGTGATCCGCAGGAAAACGGACGCCAAGTTTCTCGATGCTGAGAATTTTGCTGGTGGTAATAAAAATGCGGATCCGACTCAAGAGCAAGTTAGTCGCTGGGTAATTGAGCAGTTGACCTCGATAAATGCAGAAACAGCCACTTTCGAGTTAGCCGCCCCAACAGAAACGGATGGGGCGACATTGCCAGCTCGAGTCATTCTTTCTGATGTATGTAATTTTGTTTATCGGGGTGAAGAGTGCGGCTATAAAGGTGGTGCTGTTGCTGATGAGTTCGGGAACCCAACCCAAGACCCAGCAAAAGATAAATGTGGAAAGCGGTTATCTGATTGTGAATTAAGAAATAACGCAGGTCGAATAGGCTGTTTCCTTTCTTCTTCTCGCCTTAGTCAATAAGGATCCCTATGTTAGAACAAACTATTCTGGAACATGCCAAAAGCATGGTGCCACAGGAGTCGTGCGGCCTTGTGATTATTCAAGAGGGTGCTGAGGTTTATATCCCCTGTGAAAATCAGCATGCCGATCCTGATAATTACTTCTCGATTTCAGTTGAAAACTACATTCAAGCCGAGCGTTTAGGTGATGTGGTTGCTATTGTTCACAGCCATCCGTACGGAAAGCCTTATCTGAGTTCAGCAGATAGAGCTCACCAACTAAAAACACATCTACCTTGGTGGCTGGTGTGTGATGAAAAAATTATCAAATTTGATTGTGTACCTAAGTTATTAGGCCGTGAGTTTATTCATGGCTCTACAGATTGCTATGGCCTATTCCGTGACGCTTACCATTTAGCCGGTTGTTCATTGCCAGATTTTGACCGCGAAGACAATTGGTGGCGGCAAGGGAAGGAGCTTTATTTAGATAATTTGACTGAAAATGGTTTTAAGCAAGTCAAAAGAGATATCCATCCCGGTGACATTATTTTGTGTTGTTACGCAAGTTCTCGGGCAAATCACGCTGCAGTCTACCTTGGTGATCAAACCATTCTACACCACGTCCCTAATCAACTGAGCAAACGTGAGGTTTATAACGAAAGATGGCAAAAAATGACTCACTCGATTTGGCGTTACCGAAATTGGCAACCATCCGATTTTATGGGGATCTGCAACGATTTGGCCGTCGATTCGATTTAAATATTAAAACTGCAGCAGAAGGGCTTCATGCCTTATTCCTTCAAGTTCCCAATCTTAAACAGCAATTTCGCGAAGGTTGGTACCAGATCCGTATCAGTGGTTCTGACGTCAAACCCGATGAGCTTCACCAGCGCATTTATGAGCCGCTAATACCTAATGCGGTTATCCATATTGTGCCACGTATTGAAGGCGCTAAGTCTGGCGGTGTTTTCCAGTTTGTGGCAGGTGCCGCTATTTTGGGGCTAGGGTGGTGGGGGCCAGCTTGGATATCAGCGACAGCAGCAACCATGATGATGTCAGCTGGTGCCGCAATGATGCTGGGTGGCGTTGCTCAAATGCTTACCCCACTTCCTAAACGGGCCAGTTTATCTCGCTCTGAGGAGGAAAAAGGGAATACCTATTTCAGCAACCTAGATAATTCAGTAGCTCAAGGGATGGCGGTACCTATCGCATACGGTGAAATCATGTGTGGTTCAAGGGTAATTTCTCAGTCAGTCGAAATTATGGATGACAGTGACGGAAAAGATATTGATGTGGGTAAACACGGCGGTAGTGGGGAGACTTAATCATGGGTAAAGGTGGAGGAAAGCAACGTACTCCGTACGAAGCACCTAACGATTTAACATCAAGGCAAAAACTGTCTATTGTTGACCTTGTAAGCGAAGGGCCAATTGAGGGGCCTGTGGGTGATTTGAAAGGTGTGTATCTTAATAATACCCCTGTGATTGATTCGTCTGGTAATAGCAACGTTAATGGCATGACGGCTCAGTGGGTGTCGGGTACATTAGAACAGCCAGCATTAGAGGGGTTTTCTTCATCCTCAAGTGAAACCCCTGTGGGGATTGAAGTTAAAAAAAACTCCCCAGTTACCCGGACAATTACTTCGCGTAACATTGACCGCCTCCGCTTAACGTTTGGAACTCAAACATTGGTCGAAGTTAAGGATAACGGGGATAGAGTACCCACTGCAGTAGAATTACAAATTCAAGTGCAGCGTAATGGTACATGGGTGACAGAGAAAAATATTACAATCCGAGGAAAGCGTAGTAATTCACCTTATTTAACTGCGGTTATTATTGATAATTTACCTTCCCCACCATTTAGTATTCGCATGGTTCGCATTACACCTGATAGTAATAGCGATAAACTACAGAACAATACGATATGGTCAAGCTACACCGAGATCACTGATATTAATCAAACCTATCCGGGGTCAGCAGTTGCCGGGTTGACGTTTGAAAGCGAACAGTTTGGCAATCAATATCCTTCTCGTAGTTACCTCATTAGGGGGCGCATTGTTCAGGTACCTGATAACTATAACCCTGAAACGCGAGAGTATAGTGGTATATGGGGTGGGACATTTAAGCCTGCTTATACCAATAACCCTGCATGGGTTTTATATGACCTATTGACAAATACCCGTGCTGGGCTAGGTAAGCGGTTAAAACTATCAGAAATTGATAAATTTTCCCTTTATGTTATTGGTCAATATTGTGATCAGAAAGTGCCTGATGGTTTTGGCGGCAAAGAGCCTCGTGTTACCTGCAATGCTTATGTGACAGACATTCGCAAGGCTTATGATTTTTTCCAAGATCTCTGCTCACAAATGCGGGTGATGTTTGCATGGAATGGGCAAATGCTTACCTTCATCCAAGATCGCCCGAGTGATGTTGTCTGGCCTTACACAAACGCCAATGTGGTTGCGGGTCGATTTAATTACAGCTTTAGCCCAGCAAAGGCTCGTCATAACATCATTGAAGTTCGTTTTATTGATCCCGATAACGGCTGGAAAACCAGTATCGAGCAGGTGACAGATGATGCATTGGTGGCTCAGTTCGGTCCTAATGTTTTGCGTCTCGATGCATTTGGGTGTACAAGCCGAGGCCAAGCAAGGCGCTATGGTTTGTGGGTGTTAATGACTGAAAAGTTAGAAACACAAACGGTAGAATTTGACGTGGGGACAGAGGGTTTACGCCATACTCCCGGTGACATTATTGAAATCATGGATAATGACTGGGTCGGTGGTGAGGATCCTATTAGTGGTCGTTTAATTAGCATTAACACCACTCAAAAGGTTTTAACCCTAGACAGAGAAATCACCGCGCCTAAATCTGGCGCAATATTTATTACCCTGATGAATGGTACCGGGAAATATGAGCGTGTAAAAATTACGGGGTATTTATCAAACAATCAAATCAAAGTTGAAATGGTACCAAAAGGACTAAAAGCAAAAACCATTTGGGGGATTAATCCACCTGATTTGGCTCGACGCTTGTTTAGAGCTATCACCGTTTCTGATAAAGGTGATGGTACCTACGGTATTATTGCAGTTCAGCATGTTCCTGAAAAGGAGTCCATTGTTGATCGGGGCGTAAAATTTGAGCCCTTGCCCGATACGCCATTGGGTGGCTATATCCCCCCAGTTGAAAACCTTTCCGTAGAGATCAGCGCTGATAGTGATAACTGGCAAGTAGAAGCCAACTGGACTACGGCAAACGCGATCCGTGGTGTTGATTTTATTCTCAAATTAACCCAAGCAGGGCGTATTGTTGGTACCGCTAAAACCCAAGAAAACCGTTATCGTATTGGGAATTTACCGCAGGGCAATTATTTGCTTTTCGTGGTACCACAAAATAAAGATGGGCAAAAAGGTGAGCAGGCCTCTGTCTCTTTTGATATTAACCCACCGCCACCACCTTCTTATATTGATGTCGAGCCGGGCTTTTTCAGCTTAGGGATTATCCCCCATGTGGGGGGGCAAAATGCGCTGCGTCTGCAGTATGAGTTTTGGTTTTCCGAGAAGCAGATTGCCAACATTAATGAAGTAGAGTTGCTAGCTGAATACCTTGGCAATGGCACGATGTGGGTTATTCAGGGAAGAAAGCTTAAAGCTGGCCAGACATATTATGTTTATGTCAGAACCGTGAACCCAGTAGGCAAATCGCAGTTTGTTGAAGCCAACGGCAAGCCAGAGGATCGGGCTGATGAAATATTGGAAGTTATTGGCGATAAGTTTCTCAGTACTGAAGCTGGCCAGCGAATGGAATCTCGAATTGAGGATATTGAGGAAGAGCAAGTCAATATCAAACATGACATCGTTGATGTTGACAGCAAGACAATTGAACTTGATAACAAAGTTTTTCAACTCAATACGAACGTTGAAATTGTGGGTGAAGCTGTCCTGCAGAATGTGCAGTATACAACGCGCGTAAACTTTAAGCTGAATGAGGAAGTTAAAGATCGTAAAGCGGAAATCTTTGAAATCAAGCAAGTGCAAGTTGCAGATAGAGAAGCCGCGGCACTTTGGCAGACTCAAACGAGCGCAACAATAGCCTCTAATACATCATCAATTTTAGAAGTTAAACAAGCGCAAGCCACGTATGAGAAAGCTTCAGCGGAAAAAATAGACCAAGTCAAAGCCGATGTTGACGGTGTGACAGGGCGAGTCACACAGGTGGAAAAAGCGACAGCCACGCTGGAAAAAGCACAGGTCGAGTTTAAGCAAACCACAATTGCAGAGTTTGGCGATATTTACGGCGCGATCACTCGCATGGAAATTGCGAACACTAACAAGGAAATTGCCCAAGCCGAAACGGCTATGCAGACCATTGCTAGCTTTAGCAAGATGACTGACCGTTTGAGAACCTCTGAAGCCAGTATTTTACGGAATGAAAAAGCGATTGCGACGGCTGACAAGGCTATAGCGGAAACGGGTGTTCAGCTTAAAGCGCATATTGATGATACTGCGGCAAATATCACTGAAATCAAAAAGGTTCAGGTTGAACAAGACAAGGCACTTGCACAAACCCGAGAACAGCTCACTGCTGATATTAAAGCGGGTGATGACCAACTGAAGGGGGATATTGATAAACAGGGCCGCGAACTGTCGGATGTGAGTAGTGTTGTTGATTCTCAAAAAACGGCTATTGCTAATTTGGAAGAAACGACAACAGAAACGAAAGAAAATCAGCAAAGTATCTATGAAGAAATGCATGCTAACTTTTCACAGGTGCGTAAAACGCAATCTGACGCTGAAAAAGCACAAGCAGAAGCTATTTCTCAAACTAATTCGGAAGTCAATAAGCTCAATAATGACAACCGGAAAATAAAGGCGCAAGTTGAGCGTAATGAAAAAACGATTGCCGATACTGATAAAGCGCAAGCTAATTTATCTGAGAAAGTCGATGCACAGCACGAAGCAAATCAAGCTGCTTTCGTTGATATTCGCCAGTCTCAAGCAAGTGATAAAGAAGCTGCAGCAGAACATACAGAGCAAACTCGCGCACAACTTCAGAAAAACATAGACGAGCAAGGAAAGGTCATTGATAAGCAAGGTAAAGACCTTTCTGACATCAGTTCAGCGGTGACTAAGAACACCAGTGCGATAGCTGACACTAATAAAACCGTTGCAGAAAACGAGGAGAAAACAAGCAGTCGCTTTGAGGGTAACGAAGCTGACATTGCTCATATGCAGAAAACAGAAACAGACAAAGAGTCTTCCCAAGCGGAAACCCTTTCACAGTTAGCTGTTCAGTATATGAAGCAGGGTAAAGATGCTCGTTTAATTAAAGCAAGCATCATTGAGACCAACAAGCTTATTGCGACTAATGAAGTGGCTCATGCTGAAAAGTTCTTGCAGCTAAATGCGCAGTATGAACAAAGCAATGCTCGCTTTACTCGTATTGAAAAAGTGATTTCAGATAATGAAAAGGCTCAGGCCAGCACTAATGAGACAATTCAATCTGAAATTAAAGATACCAAGGCGGCAATTGAGCGACGCGCCGAGACGTCAGTTGATCATAAGGGAAATGCATCATCGATATTTAGCATCAAATCAGCGGTTATGCTCAATGGTCAGTATTATGAAGCGCAAATGATGATTGGTGCGACAGTCAAAAACGGCAAGGTGGTCACTCAAATTGGTTTCAGTGCGGATACGTTTGGTATTTTCAATCCAGCAAGTGGCAAGTTAGAGCCTGTTTTCTTTGTCGAAAACGGACAGGTGTTTATCAATGAAGCGTTTATCAATAAAGCCACAATCGAAAAAATTATTGTGGGGACGGATATGCGTTCTAAAAACTATGTAGTAGGCAAAACAGGCACGCGGATCGATATGAATAATGGCACCATTGAAATAAATGGTAGTGATAACTCAGGATCACGAATGACCATTAAAAATGACCAAATCGCAGTGTATGCGGGAGGAAAACCGAAAATAGTGATAGGGCGGCTTTATGGAATATGATGTTTATATTTTTAATGAGGTGGGGGTGAAGAACCCCTACTCACTGTCTGGAACTCGAAACTTTACTTATCTACAGACCCTTAGTTTAGGCCAGCCACCAAGGAAAACTGAAAACTATACGGTTCAATTTAAAATTGAAAATAAGTCCCCTAACTCAACCTTAGTTGCTATCCCATACAAAGCCTGTAACGCGTGGTTACCGCGCCACGGTTGGTTAATGTTTTCGGTGATAAAAAATATCGTTATTTCTGGTGATACAGTGACGGTCTATATGTATGTTAACTATATCAATCCGAACGGTAATACAGACCTTGATGGTTATAGAGACCCAACAGCAACCATTCATATTTTTGAAATGTTTGATACAGATGACCAGAAGGGTAATTTTGGTCTTGTGATTGATAATGCCACGGATTATTCAAAAATTACGGATAAGTCTAAGTTAGGTTTTATCGTATGGAGTTATAGCGGGGTTGTTAATAATGCAATGACCCTGCCAAATAACTTACCCAATATGAGCACCCAATCAGTATTAGCGTATTGGGATCATGCTTCAGCAGTTGTTGAGTATGACCACGCAAATAATCGTGTTATTACGAACGGGCAATCAGTTCAAATGGATATCGTCATAACTCAAGGTGGATTTAGCCCACCTGCAAAGCTCAATGATTGGGGTGTATTTATATTTAATGACCTCGGTGAACCGGTGCTCACAAATTATTATCCGCCAATAAAGGCCCCTGATTACGTCAAATTAGGTAGGAATGCGGTGAAGTCGTTTGATAAACCTATGGTGACATTAGGTCAATATGGGTTGTTTTTTACAGGGTCAACGGGTAGCAGAAGGGCATGGAATGCAGGTCTAAGAATGCAAAATGGCGCCATCAGTATAGCAAGGGGTTCTTATGCTGGGGTGCAAGGTGACCAAAAGTCAGGAACGGGCAGTGAATTCTACTCAGAGTGTAATGTTTTGGTTTTAAATCGAGACGATTACTTCTAACTATCAATTTATTGAATTAGCCAATAAGCCGCGAAAGCGGTTTTTTTACGTCCAAATTTCGGAGAATTAATCCTATGTATAATATCGGTACCGTTACCACTACAGCAAATAGTCCAAAAATAACAGGGACAGGCACACGTTGGAAAGATAACACTACGCTTATTTCAGTTGGGCAAGTTGTGCTGATTGAAAATGGTTCCAATTTGCTCATTAATAGCATTTATTCCATTGAAAGTAACACGGCTTTAACGTTGGCCTTCCCTGTTTCAGCAAAGCTGACTAATGCAAAATATATCATTCTAACAACGATGATAGACTCCATTTCTGATGGTGTTAACAAAGCAACAGCGCAGGTGATTGCGAGTGAAGTCTACACAGAAATTTTAAATCAATGGATGACGGATCAAGGTACCATTGATGTTGAATTGCCGACAGGCCAGAAAATTAAGCTTCGTACGGTTGCAGAAATGGATAAGCAGCTAGATGGGAAGTTTGATAAAACGGGCGGAACAATTTCAGGAAAAGGAGAAGCGCTGATACTTAAAAAAACAGACGCAAATGCTGGTATATATTTGAGATTTAAAGAAATTGATGAAAGTGTAAATATAGGATACGTCGGCTTTGGGACGAAGGATAAGATTCTGACAATAGCAAATCAGGCGGCAGGATCTGCATTAACTCTTGACGGAGATAAGAAACTTAAATTCAACGGTGTTAATTTGCTTACTGAAGGGGGTTTTGGCTTAGGGGCGTCTAATATTAATAGTGTGCCAAAGGAGTTGGATTTTAATGCCAACAAAGCGAGAGCACTAGGCTTTTTTTATATTAATCCCGATGCAGTTGGAACACCATCAGGAAAAAGTGAGTATGGGGGGGGGATATTTTTCGGGCGTGATCCTGCAGTTTCAACGAAAATGTTATATTCCCCTGATTGGAGTACAAGGTTGTTCTTGAAATCGCCAACAGGGGCAACAAGTATGTCTCCGTGGATAGAATTCTATTCGACAGGGAACACAACCAAAGACTCAAACGGTAACTTAAAAGCCGCATCACCGATTATTCGGGTATTCGCTGACCATGTCGATCCAAACGATGAGGCAGAAGGTGTAACACTCAAAAAACTACATACAGGTATTTACCAGTTGCATGGCGTTCTTGGTCTACACTCAGATGCAAGTTGGGGCGGCATTAACGGCGGTATCACAATTCCGTGCGGCATTAACCAGCTTCCACTTGTGTATGCGCTTTATGATGTACTGGAGAAAGGAAAACCACACCCATTTGACGGCCGTATTGTTGAGCCCAATGAAGATGGGGATATTGTTTTATACACCTCTTATCGTCAGCATGATTTACCGCAAAACATACAGTATGAGCGCTTCAAGCTTTATCCTGAGTTTTTGCGTGATGCTACAGAGGGCGAGGAATCAATACCGGGCTTTGACGGAAAAGTTGAATTAACACCAGGAGAGCCTTGTGATATTCCAGCGGGTCACTGGATTGACGTGCGTGTAAACATGCCATCCAATTCTATCTACAATCAAAAGCAAGCTGAAGCTGAGCGACTCGCTAAGATAGAAGCCGAGCGATTAGCTGAAGAAGAAGCTAAACGAGCAGCAGAGGAAGCGGAAAGGGCAGAGCAGGAAGCTATCATTGATGAAAATGATACATCGCTGTAGTAGTAAATAAAAAGCCCACTGAAGAAGCGGGCTTTTCATGAACTTAATAAGTCGCGTGCGATTTGCCCATTATTAGTGTGCTTAAATATATACTACAATGCTATCCTAATAAGGTTGCTTATGTAAATAGGAAATATTGCAGTTAATATTAAAAATTAGTTAAAAATCATTATATTATCTTTGTTTTTTCCAAGGTAATACAAATTAAAAGGATGATAAATGAGCGGTGACACTACAGAAAAACGAAAAGACTCCTTATTAGATGATGACATAACATTATTGCTTGAGAAAAGGGCGCGTTTTGTAAGATGGGCAAACATTTTGTTAATTTCAATTCTTGTTTGTGCGGCTGTAATGGTTGCATACTTAATCACCAATGGAAAAGACTCTCAGCGTAGTTGGCTTTCAGAGATAATGACATCATTGAATAATAGAACACTTAAAATTGGCGATACTGTATTGCACAAAACGAGAAACGGCGAAGTTAATATTGGTGTTTATGATGGAAATGGTCAGTTTATATATCCAGATAATATAGACTCAAAGGGTTCCGAACTTTTACCCGCGGATATAAAAAATAGTGATATAAATCCCAGCTCCTCTGGTATATCCGTTGATGATGCAGTTGAACTTACACTGGAGAGGTATAAACAATGGTTTAGTGTAAATAAGGCACTTGGCGAATTGTCCGATTTATCAAAACCTGAAAAAAGTGAAAGTGAGAAAATTGCTGACTCTATCGCAACCGTTCTTCTAAACCTATCTTTGATAATATTTATAGGTTTTGTGATGAAGGCGGTGTTAGTTTTTATAAAATATTATATGCAGTTAGGTACCGATTTCGAGAATCAAAAGCTTGCATACGCAATGAGTAAAGGCGAAATTGATAAATTTGCTATTATTTTAAAAAACCTACGTGAAAATAGTATTAGTCTTGAAAAAACACCAACATTACCACAAGAGAAAATAATCTTATCACTGATAGAGTCCATAGGGAAAACAGCCGAAAAAAATAAATAAATTATGTGTCAATATTAAGGTGAGTACGTTAACAAATCTATCAAATAAGAAGCCCACCGAAGTGGGCTTTTAATGAACTTAATAATCCGCGTACGATTTGCGTATCATTTGTAGTCCTATTTGTGTCAGTGCGTAGTCCAACTGATTTTGCTAACTTCCTGTTTTTAAACCTGTTGTCCTATCACTGACCCACCAAATTTGGTGGAGCTGGCGGGAGTTGAACCCGCGTCCGAAATTTCTACATCCTCGGTACTACATGCTTAGTCTAGTCTTTAAATTCATTTGCCAGCTGCGGACAGACACGCCACTAACAAACTATCCTGATTAAGTTTAACGCTGCAACCCCAGGCAAGGCATTCACGCGATCTCTTTTGGGTTTGACCTCTCTTGATCCCCGTCCTAAGAGCGGAGGCTAGGGAGAGAGGGCTCTAAGCAGGTTATTAAGCTGCTAGTGCGTAGTTTTCGTCGTTTGCGACTATTTTTTTGCGGCTTTTTACGAGGCCAACCGCCCCTCGGCATGCACCTTGGGTTTCGCAAATCCCGTCGAATCCAGAATCAGCCCCAAGTTGTTGAGCACAGTATAACAGAAAATTATCCTATAAAGCTAGAACTTAGCGATTAGAATGTTTCATTATACGTGCTTTATCGAGTTGCCATTCACGATCTTTGATATCAGAACGTTTATCATGGGCTTTTTTACCCCTTGCAACACCAATTTTGACTTTACACCATGCATTTTTCCAATAGAGGGAAAGTGCAATAACGGTATACCCTTCACGATTAACTTTGCCGTAAAGTGTGTCTAATTCACGTTGATTCAGAAGTAGTTTTCGGCTACGGGTTGGATCACACACTACATGGGATGATGCAACAGTAAGTGGTGTAAAGTTTGCACCAAATAAGTAGGCTTCACCGTCACGTAAAAGCACGTAGCTATCACCAATATTGGCTTTGCCAGCGCGTAGTGATTTAACTTCCCAACCTTGTAGGGACAAACCCGCCTCGAACTCCTCTTCGATAGAATATTCGTGGCGAGCACGCTTGTTCATAGCAATTGTTGCTGAACCGGGTTTATATGGTTTTTTCTTTGTCATAGTGCAATCATTATACTGTAAGCTGAGTTGAAAGAAATCTTTCTAAGCTGATATTTTTCTGATTGTGCAAATCTTGCCCTGTATGGGTTTTGTTTTTTGTTTAACCAGTCAATGATGGTATTATATGCTCAGTTTTTGGGGATAGGAATTGATATGCCACAGATTAGTCGCTCTGCGTTAGTCCCTTTCAGCGCAGAACAAATGTATAAACTCGTCAATGACGTTATTTCATACCCAAGTTTTTTGCCTGGGTGTGTAGGTAGCCGAATTATTAGCCACAGTTCTGATGAAATGACAGCTTCAGTTGAAGTGTCAAAAGCGGGGATCAGCAAAACCTTTATTACTAAAAATGTACTTGAGGATAACAAGTGTATTCACATGCAGTTGGTCGAAGGGCCATTTAGCAAGTTATCTGGAGGATGGAAATTTATTCCTTTAAGTGCTGATGCATGCAAAATCGAATTTCATCTTGATTTTGAATTTACTAATAAATTAATAGAGTTAGCATTCGGTAAAATTTTTAAGGAATTGGCGAACAACATGGTTCAAGCCTTTACTTTAAGAGCTAAGGATGTTTACAGTGTTTGAGCTTAGTATCGAAGTAACCTATGCATTGCCGGAAAAACAATTTTTGTTATCAGTGAAGGTTGCTGATGGTACAACAATTGAGGATGCAATAATTGCCTCTGGAATTCTTGCGTTGCGTGATGATATCGATTTAAAGAAAAATAAAGTGGGTATTTATAGCCGCCCTGCAAAGTTGACTGATAAAGTGCAAGATGGTGATCGGATTGAAATTTACCGGCCTTTAATTGCAGACCCGAAAGAATTACGTCGAAAGCGCGCTGAAAAATCTAAAGAAACAAAAAATAGTTGATAGAGCTAATATGATTTTGATGAACCGAGCGATAGCTCGGTTTTTTTGTTATGTAGACTTAATATCTTCAAATTGCTTTGGAAATAAGAGTGGTATAACAATGCTCATTCAAAATAACTACCTGTTCAAACATGTAGTTAATGATACAGGTAGATAGCTTCATAAAGCCCTAACTATATGATTAGTCAGCTGACTTGGTCTCGGATGCTTTAGTTTCAGCGGCTTCCATTGACTCTTGGGCTGCAAGGTTTTTCTCATTTTTGATATCAGTTAAAATACCATTGCGATCAAAAATTAGAGTTAAAGTCTCTTGCTGAACTGGGTCATGCCCGAGCTCTTGGCGGAAAACATAATACCAAGTCTGAGTACCAAACGGGTCGGATAACATTGGTGTGCCCAAAGTGTAAGCGACCTGTTGCTGTGTCATTCCTTTTTGGATCTTGGCAACATCTTTCGCTGTGAGGTAATTACCTTGGTTAATGTCAGGGTGATAGACAAGACGTTCCATCATTGAACAGCCCGTAGACATTAATGCGAGTGATAGTGCAGCAGCAGTTAACAATTTATAACGCATGGATATCTCATTCCTTTTGGAGTCAGAACATCAATGATAATCGACATTGATACATTTTAAAACCTTCCTTATCGACTCTAAGACCACATGAGCGTAAAAAAGTTGTCAAAAATTACGCTGCGAGTAATTCTTTTGCATTTGCCAGTGTGTTTTTTGTGACTTCTGAACCGGCAAGAAGTCGGGCAAGTTCTTGTAACCTTGATTTTTTGTCCAGTAATTGCATATGTGTTTCAGTTTCTACGCCATTTGTTTCTTTACTGACATAAAAATGATGATGACCACAACCAGCAACTTGCGGTAGATGGGTTACACACATAACCTGCGTCGACTCACCTAATTCACGTAATAATTTACCAACAATCGCTGCTGTTGGCCCACTGATACCGACATCGACTTCATCAAAAATTAAGGCTGGGGTGTCCATTTTTTTAGCGGTAATAACTTGGATAGCTAATGCTATGCGTGATAATTCACCGCCGGATGCAACTTTACTTAAAGCTTGATGAGGCTGACCGGGGTTAGTCGTAACATTGAATTCAATCTTACAAGCACCGTCGATTTGCAACTGTTCCGGAACAAATTTTACATCAATAGTAAACAGGCCGTGGGGCATAGATAGTTGGTGCATGCTATCGGTAATTAATGAACTTAACTCTTGGGCATAATGCAGGCGCATGTGGTGTAAGCGCTTAGCGCAAGCTAATGCTTTTTGGTGATCATTAATAACCTGAGCATTTAATGCTTCACAATCTTCATTTTGATTGGAAATTTGTTCTTGCTCACTTAGTAACTGTTGAAATAGTTCTGGTAGTGCTTCAGGAGTAACATGATGTTTACGCGCTAGGCTAATTTGTTTAGAAATGCGTTGTTCAAGTTCAAACAAGCGATTGGGGTCAAGTTCGTACTGATCGCAATAATGTTTTATTTCATCACTGACTTCACTGACTTGGATTGAAGCCTCTTCGAGCATATCCAGTAACCCTGAAAACTTAGGATTGAGAGCGACTAATTCAGATAACTCATTTTTTGCCATGTTCAACAGGCCCATCACGTTGGCTTCATCATTGTCTGATAATATTTGAGCCGCAGTTTGCCCAAGTGTTAAAAACTGACCATAATTTGCTAATTGTTTATATTCTTGGTCAATTTCTTCAAATTCCCCTTGGATGGGCATAAATTCATTTAATTCTTTCAAATGATATTCTAATAGCTGTTGACGAGCTTCATATTCTTGCATTTGTTTTTGAAAAATGGCCAATTGCTGGCAAGAGTTATGCCAAACCTGCCAAGCTTGTTTCATTTGCGAGAGCAGTTCTTGTTGATTTGCATAGGCATCTAGTAGTGATTTTTGGTGAGTATTATCAAGTAATAATTGATGAGCGTGCTGACCATGGATTTGGATTAGTAAAGCACCGAGTTCCCTAAGCTGCGAAAGAGGTACGGATACGCCATTAATAAAGCCACGGGAGCGGCCATCAGAAGATATTGTACGGCGTAATAGGCACTCATTTTGGTTATCAAGTTGATGTTCAGCTAACCAATTTGCGGCCATTTTTGCATCTGCAAGGGAGAAGCGGGCGCACAAATCTGCACGTTGAGTGCCAGAGCGTACCATATTGGCTTCACCACGTTCCCCTAAACACAGGCCGAGCGCATCAATAGCGATAGATTTACCCGCACCTGTTTCACCTGTGATGGTGGTCATGCCATTACGAAAATCAATTTCTAATTCACGAACGATAGCAAAATTATTGATGGTTAATTGAGTAAGCATCTGCGCTCTCCTGTAAAAATACACACCTGTGTTTTCATACAGTTTAAACTGTTTTTTTATACAGTAAAGAGGTAGCGCAAAAAAATTAAAAAGTTTTTTTAGCCCATCCTAATTTTGAACTTAACGTATTGAAATAGTTATAGTCTTGGGGGTGAACTAGGTTAAGGTTTTTATTACTGCGTTTAATTATAACCTCTTCACCATCTTGAATTGGCAGCATAATTTGGCTGTCACAACTGACTTCATAGTCGATATTTGTGCGTAAAAACTTTAAACGGATACTGCTATCACTACTAATAACGAGTGGCCGTGATGATAGGGTATGAGGGAACATAGGGACTAAGACAATGGCGTCTAAATTAGGCGTTAAAATAGGGCCTCCCGCAGAAAGTGAATAGGCGGTAGAGCCAGTTGGAGTTGCAATGATTAAGCCATCAGAGCGCTGAGAGAATGCGAACTTTTCATCAATATAGACTTCAAATTCGATCATATGAGCGACTTTACCTGGGTGCAGAACAATTTCGTTGATTGCAGTACTTTTCCGTGATTTTTGATTACTTTTGATAACCTGAGCTTCTAATAGAAAACGTTTTTCTTCGCGATATTCACCTTCAAGGACCCGAGAAAGCTGCTGTAAGGCATTATCAGGGTCGAGGTCAGTTAAAAAACCGAGGTTACCCCGGTTTACGCCGATAACTTTATTATTATAGCGGGATAAAATGCGAGCAGCACCCAGCATGTTACCATCACCCCCAACGACGACGACGAGGTCTGCTTGTTGGCCGATATCGGTTAATGACCCTGTATTGGCATTAGCCAGCTTCAGATCTTTGGCAACTTGTTTATCAATAATTGCATGGTAATTTTTTGAAATTAGCCAATGATAAATTAATTCATGAGTTGCCAATGCTTCCGGATGCCTTGGGTGCCCGACAATGCCTATCGTTTTAAATTGTGATTGTGGTGTATTATTGCCCTTTCGCATACTTTTTTGGCCTCTCATTGTATGACTTCCCTTGAATCCCTGTATTAGATCCCCATAATACTCTCATATAGGGGATTAATGCTAAATACGCGGAGATATTCATGAGTAGTAAAGACCAAAACATGCATGATGAGCAAGCTTTTGAGCAAAATGAATCACAAAAAGTTCAACAAGAGCAAGAAGCTGAAGTTCAGCAAGCTGATGAAATGCAAGCAAACGAAGAAGCGTTAGCAGCGCGTATTGCTGAGCTTGAGCAACAGCTTGAAGCATCAAGAAAAACTGAGCGTGAAGCCATGTTGCGCGCACATGCTGAAATCGAAAACATTCGTCGTCGGACGGAACAAGATATCGAAAAGGCGCACAAATTTGCTCTTGAAAAATTTTCTAATGAACTATTACCAGTTATTGATAATTTAGAGCGTGCTATTGATGCGGCAGACCGTGACAATGAACAATCTAAAGCAATGGTAGAAGGGTTAGATTTAACGCTGAAAACATTCTTAGATGCAGTGGCGAAATTTGGCATTGAACCAGTAGGCGAAGCGAATGTACCGTTTAACCCTGAGGTTCATCAAGCAATGACGATGATAGAATCGCCTGATCATCAAGCAGGTCATGTTATTGATGTGATGCAAAAAGGCTACACGTTAAATAACCGTCTATTAAGACCAGCAATGGTCATCGTGTCGAAATAACGATAATGATAATTAAATGGGATGCACAGGCATCCCATTTAATTACTAGTATTATTGAAAATCAATTGTTTGATTTTATTGTTTTCTTGTTCTGCTTTTCTAGCCCATTACATCGTATTTTATTCGTTGATGACTGGGTTCCAGTCAATAGGTGTTTTGCCTTCCCGTTCTAAGATGGCATTTGTTTGGGAAAAATGTCCGCAACCTAAAAAACCACGGTGCGCTGAAAGTGGCGATGGATGTGGGGCTTTAAGGACGTGATGGCGCTTAGTATTAATTATTTTGCCTTTTTTCTGTGCGTGGGCGCCCCATAATAGAAAAATGACCCCCTGAGTATTTTCATTAATAGCTTCAATAACTTTATCTGTAAAGGTTTCCCAGCCTAGATGTGCATGGGAATGTGCATTACCTTGCTCTACCGTCAGTACGGTATTGAGTAATAAGACACCTTGCTTAGCCCAACTCAGTAGATAGCCATGATCAGGCCGTTGAAAACCAGCGATATCTTTCTCCAGTTCTTTATACATATTAACTAAAGAAGGTGGCGGTTTTACCCCTGGGAGTACTGAAAAAGATAGGCCATGGGCTTGACCAGGTCCGTGATAGGGGTCTTGACCTAAGATAACCACTTTGATGTCGGCAAGTTCTGTATAACGAAAAGCATTAAAAACATCATCTTGTGGTGGATAGATAACTTTACCTTTTTTGCGTTGATCAGCAACGTAAGCAAGTGTTTCCTTGAAGTAAGGCTTGGATTTTTCTGGGCCAATGACATCGTGCCATGTGATAGGTTCTGACATGAAGTATTCCATAATAATGAATCTATGACAGTCCAATTTATAACTGAACCAGTTGATACCCTAAGCTTACTGGTTCATAGGCAAGAGATAAAGCCCTGATATTGATTATAGTATTTAAAATATTTTTTAAAGTTTATGAAAAAAATTAAAAAACAAACGGATTAATTTTGATTTAAATCATAAAGTTGAACTGATCTGTTTAGTTACTGCGCGAAATAATTGATAAATATCAAAGAAACTCGGGGGTTCAACTGGTATAAAATGACTATATACATTGGTTAGACCAAATATCCAATTGCTAGTTTTTATAAGATTGATGGTTAATGCAGTTTCGGTTAATAAAAACCGATTGCAATCAAGTTCGAACGTGGAGGTCGACATGATTACTGGTATTCAAATTACTAAAACAGATAATGCAGCATTATTAAATTCTTTCTGGTTACTTGATAACGAGAAAAATGAGGCTCGTTGTGTTTGTGCAAAAGCGGATTATAACGAAGGCCAAATCGTCGCGAAAGACGAATTAGGTGCTTTTGAGTATCGTGAAGTCCCTTTGGAGATGAAGCCAACAGTTCGTGTCGAAGGTGGCCAGCACTTAAATGTGAATGTTTTAAGCCGTGAAACATTAGAAGATGCGGTTAAAAACCCAGAAAAATACCCACAATTAACCATCCGTGTATCAGGTTATGCAGTACGTTTTAACTCATTAACCCCTGAACAACAGCGTGATGTTATTACCCGTACTTTTACTGAAAGCTTATAATAAAATTTAGTATAACTACGTTAAATACTGTGTAATAAATTCTAAAGCCATTGTTATCAATGGCTTTTTATTTGCGACTAATAAAGTAGATTATTTCTCTCCTTGGCTATTTGTATTCCAATATTCTTCCAACACGATATATTTGTTAGGAGGAATTTATGCCTTTTTTAACGCCAGAAACGATATCCTCTAGAGATGAGCTTTCTCTTGCTCAAGAAAGTTTAGATATATATTTACAACATCAGCATGTAGAAAATCAGTCTTGCGGGGGAAATTTGTGGCCCCCAAAAATATTAAAAAATGACTTTTTAGGTCGGGATGCACAGCCGAAAGACTATATATTAGCGTTGCTTTCACAGGGGGCTTACAATAAAAATTGGCAGACAATACAAGAGATTGAAAGATTAGATGATAGTGAATTGAATAAACTGGGAATAAGTGCTGAATTATTAAGTGATAAGCAGACAGGGTTCCAAGCTAATATTTGTCGGTTTCATGATTTATATATTCTTTGTTTTAGTGGTAGCAATGATATCAGCGATTTTTATGCAAATATCCGCCAAGGAATTGGTTTGTATGAATCTCAATATTTTCAAGCCGTGAGTTTAATGAATGTTTTATCAAATGCAGTTAATGGAAATACAATCTGTACAGGGCATTCATTAGGTGGAGGGCTATCGTCTATTGCAGCATTGGCAAGCAATTCCCCTTGTATTGCATTTAGCCCAGCAGGGCTGTCTAAGAGCACTGTTAATAAAGTCGGCATAGATTACCACATGGCTGAAAAAGTGGCTCAGGAAGGACTAATACGTTTTTATACTGTGCAGTATGACTGGCTTGATTCATTACAAAATTCTTTACCAATCCCTTCTGCGTTGGGAAATTGTATTAAAATGCCTTATAGCGAACAGAGTTCTTGGAAAAATTGGCTACCACACCGTTTATTAACAAGAAGTTTTATTGCACATACAATGGTTAAAATTATTAAAATGATGTGCATGCATAAACCGTGGAATAATTGGAATGCCCTTACTGGAGAATATAATAAAATCCAAGAAATACCATTAACTGTATTCCCTAACCCTGAAGAACAACAAGTATTAAATTGGCAAGAAGGTTGTAAGAAAGCGATTAAAGCAGGGGATATTAATGAGTTTTCAGCTATTTTAGTTCGACATCATAAACCTAGCGATATTGACTTTTTAGCTCGGCAATCAGTTAGTGCAATGAATGGGCAATTTATGCAAGTTTTAATTGAATCTCAATATGGGCAATTAATTAAAAGTATGCAATCAAAAGAACAAAAAAGTATTTTGCATTTAGCTGCACAAAACGGCCAAGTCATGCAATCTCAAATCTTATTAAAGAATGGTGTAACGGTAAATATTAGGGATAGTTTAGGCAATACTCCCTTACATGATGCAGTGAATAGCCATGCACTTGAGGTGGCAGAGTTATTGTTAGCAAGTGGAGCTGATTGGCGAGTTAAAAACAACCAAGGCTTAGACTGCAAAGACATTCTCAATAATCATATTATTAAACCAGAATTGTTAACCCATGAGGGAAAATTTATGCGTGAAAAAGTGTTTAATATGATGAAATAATAAAAAAACGGGTCGAAACCCGTTTTTATTTACTTAGTTTGCTCAGGTGTTGTCGGTGCAATTGGAGCACGGCGTTTCCCAATATTTTTCTTATCGCGATGGCGTACTTTTTCTTTCTTTTTAGTTTGTTCTTCTTTTTTCTTTTCCTTGCGTTTTGCAAGGACTTTCTTCGACGGTTTAGGCTTATTCAGCATTGCCTCTGAAGGGGCTTTCGTGGTCGGACGCAAAGAGTCAACAACACGAATTTTAATTTGGTCTTCAATATAGCGAGTTATTTTACCCAGCAGTGGAAAGTCGTGAGCTTCAACTAAGGAAATTGCAACCCCTTTGCGGCCTGCGCGACCCGTACGACCAATTCGATGTAAATACACATCAGCAGTACGTGGTAAGTCAAAGTTGAACACATGGCTGACGTTATCGATATCTAAACCACGGGAAGCTACATCGGTTGCAACTAATACTTTAACTTGGCCATCAACTAAACGGCGAACAGCTTCGTTACGTTTAGTTTGCGGCATTTCACCTTCAAGGTAACATGGTTCAATACCTGCTTCACGCAGCCATTGAACGACTTCACGTAAGCGTTCGCGTTTACGAACAAACACAATCGCTTTTGTTACCTCTTCTTGTTTTAACAAGTGGCATAGTAAAGCTGTTTTATGTTCTAGTGTGTCGGCTCGGTAATGAAATTGTTGAATTTTTTTGCGTTCGCGACGAGAAGGGTCTGCATCAATTTCAATGGGTTCTTCTAATAACCTTTCTGCAAAATCACGGATTGCTTCGCCTTCCAGAGTTGCAGAGAAGAGCATAGTTTGTTTGCGCCAGCGCGTTTCACCAGCAATGGTTTCGATATCATTCGCAAACCCCATATCTAACATGCGGTCTGCTTCATCAAGGATTAAAATTTCAACGGCCCGGCAGTCAAAGTTTTCTTCTTTGATATATTGGAGTAAGCGACCTGTTGTGGCGACAACGATATCTTGATTTTCGCTGAAAACCTCAGCATGGTTCATATAAGCGACACCACCAGTAATCGTTGCAATATCTAGGTGATTATGTGCGCATAATTCTTTTGCTTGTTCAGCAACTTGCATGGCTAATTCACGAGTTGGTGTAACAACCAGAACTCGAGGTGGCCCTGATTTTTTTCTTGGAAAATCAAGTAAATGTTGAATCGCAGGGATTAAAAATGCGGCGGTTTTACCTGTTCCAGTAGGGGCTGAACCTAAAACGTCTCGGCCATCCATCGCAGCAGGAATAGCCGCGGCTTGAATAGCCGTTGGGCGTTGATAGCCTTTATCCGAAAGCGCATTAATTAGGCTTTCGTCAAGTTCAAGTTCAGAAAAAGTGGATGCAGTCATGATATACCTCTATTTGGGGCGCTGATTATAAACAGGTTAGCAAAATTGTTCACCTGAAAAATCAGCTTTCCTCAATTGTAACTGTTTTTAAAGTAGACAGGGAGTGATATATCAATGAAAGTAGGTAGGGTTTAGGCTGGATAACACCATTGAAAAGGGAGGAGAACCTCCCTTTCGAAATGATTAGCTAAATATATTAATAAGCCAAGTATGGTAAGGTATCCCGACTAAATCAATGAGTACTGCACCACTCAATGGGACAATCATAAAGGCTTTCATGGAAACATGTTTATAACGCTCACAAACGGAAGACATGTTAGCCATTGCATTTGGCGTAGCTCCCAGCCCGTGGCCCATTAAACCAGCACACATCACGGCGGCATCGTAATTCTTACCTAGCAGCCTAAAAATAACAAAGACAACTAATAACGTTAATATAATAACTTGCGCTAATAGGATGGTAAATAATGGTAGTGCAACTGTTTTCAACTCCCAAATTTTTAATGACATCATCGCCATTGTTAAAAATAAGCCAAGGGAGACTTCTGATATCAGGTCAACCGATTTTTGGTTGATGCGGAATAATTCAACTTGGTCGTTAATATTGCGGATAACAATAGCGATGATCATTGCGCCTACATAACTCGGTAATGAAAAGCCTGTTGCCTTAGTAAATTGTGCCGAGGCGAATTGACCAATTACCATGATCCCCAGTACTAACGCGAGCATTTTTAAAAAAGCATGGGCATCGATAGATTCGATTTTCCCTGCGATGGTTTCAGGTATTTGAACTCGTTCTACATTTTCATCAGCTTGAATGCGAACGTTAAATTTCTTGATCAAAAATGAAGCGACTGGCCCACCGAGTAGACTTCCCGTTATTAAACCGAAAGTTGCGGCGGCAATAGCGGCGACTGTCGCTGATTGCACCCCTAAGCTTTCTGCCATACCACCAAAAGCAGCCGCACCACCGTGCCCTCCTGTTAGAGAAACACCGCCAGCCATAATGCCGATAACAGGTTCAACACCTAATAAATGGGCAAGCCCTGCACCGAAAGTGTCTTGGAAGATAACCACAAACCAGCAGATGAAAAGATAGATAAATAGTAACCGACCACCACTTTTCAAAATACGGAAGCTACCGTCAATCCCAATAGTGGTAAAGAAGGCAACCATTAAAAAGGTTTGTAAGCTGGTATCAAAATTAATCTCGGCTAGATTGAATGATTTAAGTCCCCAGATAATCAAACTAACCAGAAAACCGCCAATAACAGGGGAGGGAATACAAAAACGTTGTAGCCAATCAATACGTTTTTTTAAGTGGATCCCCATCAATAGGCAGATTACTGTTAGAAATAGGGTGGAGAGCGTGTCGAGGTGTAGAATCATATTTTTCCCTTTTTAACTGTTGTCTTTCACGCTACAGAGTTGTTAGCCGCGCTCCGCTACCCTAGTCACATACTTTTGTATGCTCCTAGGGATAACGTCACTTGCCGCCTAGCTGTAACGCGAAATTCAATAGTTAAAAACCATTAAGATATTGCGCTACAGCTAATTTGATAATCAATTTCAAAGCTATTTTTATTGTGGTGCTCGAAAGTAAGTTATCTTAACAGCGTGAGAAACAGTGTATTTATCAGTCGAATTGTTGTGTTGTTTTATTAGAATAAATATTGGTAAATCAAATAAGCTGCGAGTTTGGCGGTATGGTTATCAATATCAAACTCAGGGTTACATTCTGCGATATCAAAAACGGCAATTTTTTGGCTACTTTTGATAATGGCAAATAGTTCATCAAAAATTTCAGTAGAAATACCTTTCGGTGCTGGTGCACTAACGCCTGGCGCAATGGCTGCAGAAAATACATCTAAATCTACGGTGACATATAAATAGTCGACATCGTCAATGAATTTTTTAATTTTTTCAATTGCTTGAGGTAGCTTGGTATAAGCTAATTCTTTATCGCGGATATATTGGCAACCTAACGTATCAGCGGTATCGAATAGGACTTTTGTATTGCCATGATCTGCGATGCCTAAGCATAAGTATTTGAAAGGACGTTGGTATTGCTGACATAACATGGCAGATTGCAAAAATGGCGTGCCGGAAGTGGCAATAGGGGCTTCGCGTAAATCGAAATGCGCATCAAAGTTAATAATACCAATTGTTTTACCCGCTTGATATTGTTCAACATAGTCAAACAGGCCTTGGAAGCTGGCAAATGCCACTTCGTGACCACCACCTAGGACGATAGGTTTTTGGTTAGCAGATAATATAGCTACTAATTCATCAGATAGACGGCGTTGTGCGGCTTCGAGATCACCGTCATCACAGCTAATTGTCCCGTTATCTTTGATGGCAAGTGGTTGATGAATTGGCAACCCTGCAAGTTGGCTGCGAATAGCATTTGGACCCGCTTTGGCCCCCTGACGGCCTTTATTACGTCTAACGCCTTCATCGGACGCAAAACCAATTAAGGCAAATTTAGCAGGAGCGTGTTGGTTAATGACCTGATGGATGCGCAAATGTTCTTGTGTTTCACCATCTGTGCGCCCTTGCCATTGGAAAGCTTGTGTCATAGTTACTCCAGGTTAATTAATTTAGTAATGTTATGGGCTGTTTGGCAAGTATGCGTAATAAATTCATCGACGCGATGAGTGGAACGGAATTCAGGCGCCATAACTGAAATTACAGCTAAAACATCATTTCCTTTGAAAATAGGGGCAGAAACCCCCAATACGCCCTCGTCAATTTCACTGATAGACACGCCATAGCCTTGTTTTTGTATCTGCAGTAGGTCTTGTTGTAATTTAAATTTACTTTGCTCATGTGCTAATTGTTTCGCATGTGTTTCAAATACATGGGTTTGGTATTGTTCATGACGAAAGGCCAGTAACGTTTTTGCACTTGCTCCTTTTATTAAGGTATTACCACGACCAATAATAAAAGAGCAGCGTAAGGCCTGTTCACTTTCAATCATGTCTACACAAATAGTTTCCCGTAAGTTTGAAGTAATTATCGCCACGGTTTCTTGCGTTTTTTTCGCTAGCTTTTGTAGCTCTTGTTTAGAAGCTCCCATCAATAAACTGTGGTGATAGTATTTTTCTTGGTTTTTGATACTCTGCGAACCGACACAATAAGTGCCATATTGTTTTGCATAAGAGAGAAATTCCCAATTTATGAGAATTGCCAGCAACCGATAAACTGTCGATAATGGGATGCCTAATGCAGATGAGATAGCCTGAGGCGTCACCGGAGATGCACTGGTTGTGATATATGACAAGATGTCTAGGGTTCGATTTATACTATTCATTGCATCTCCTTTTTTTGAACTTAGCAGTAAAAAAAATTCGTCTCAAATATTATTCTCATAATATAAGAATAATATTGTAGCGAATAGGTTAAATTATCATTTTTATTTGCTCAAAATGAGTACGATAGAATAAATATTGTCCAATTAGAGTGTTTGCATGTGTGAACTAAAACAAAATTACCGCAAAGGTGGGTTTACTTTTAAACAGTTTTTTGTCGCACATGACCGATGTGCAATGAAAGTGGGGACTGATGGCGTGTTGCTGGGGGCTTGGGCACCCGTAAAAGGGGTTAGAGCAGCTTTAGATATTGGCAGTGGTAGTGGCTTGATAGCCCTGATGTTAGCCCAAAGAAACCCAACATTGCGTGTTGATGCCGTCGAATTAGACCATGAAGCAGCGGCGCAAGCACAAGAAAACTTTAATGAATCACCTTGGGCGGAACGCTTACATATAATTAACCAAGATATTATTACTTATAGCCAGCATTCGCTGACTCAGTATGACTTGATTGTGAGTAACCCGCCTTATTTTGAACCTGCGGTCGCATGCCGTGATAAAAAACGAGACCAAGCAAGGTATACATGTGCTTTAACCCATGATGTATTGCTAAAAAGTGCGAAGTCCTGTCTTGCTCCCCATGGGCTGTTTTGTTTAGTCTTACCATACGAAGTTGGGGAAAGATTGCAGGATATGGCAGGGAAATCTGGCTGGTTTACAGCTTTTCGCGTCGATATTAGCGATAAACCTAAAACTGGTTATCACCGTATGCTGCTGGGTATTCAATTACAGGAAGCATCGGTACAACAAACATCTTTAGCGCTAAAAAATGAAAATAATGAATATACCGAAGCATTTCGTAAACTTATTCAGCCATTTTATTTAAAGTACTAAGCTATATGCCGTGAAGCTAGCTAAAGAAAAGCCGACACCAGTGCCGGCTTTGTGACCCTCTATTCAGGTATTAAAACGGTAGGCCCTGAATTTGGTGATGGGTCTGGATAATCAAGTGTATAGTGTAACCCACGGCTTTCTTTGCGCTCTAGCGCGCAACGTACCATTAATTCAGCAACTTGAACGAGGTTTCGTAATTCCAGTAAATTATTTGAAATACGGAAATTCGCATAGTAATCATGGATTTCTTGCTGTAATAGATGAATACGACGTAAGGCGCGCTCAAGGCGTTTGGTGGTTCTAACGATCCCCATATAATCCCACATAAATAGGCGTAATTCATGCCAGTTATGTTGGATTACAACCTGTTCATCCGAATTATGCACTCGGCTTTCATCCCATTCAGGCAAATAAGGGATCTCATCGATCTGTTTTATGGTTTTATTGATGTTTTCTGCTGCTGACCAGCCATATACAAGGCATTCTAAGAGTGAATTTGAGGCCATACGGTTTGCACCGTGTAAACCGGTGTAACTCACTTCCCCTATAGCATATAAGTTGGTGATATCGGTCATACCCATTTTGTCCACAATGACGCCACCACAAGTATAATGAGCCGCAGGCACAATTGGGATTGGCTCTTTTGTGAGATCTAACCCTAGAGTCATTAGTTTCGCATAAATGGTTGGGAAGTGGTTTTTTATGAAATCATCAGGCTTATGGCTGATATCCAAATACATGCAATCAGCACCAAGGCGCTTCATTTCATGGTCAATTGCCCGAGCAACAATATCACGAGGAGCAAGTTCGCATCGCTCGTCATAATCTGGCATAAAACGACTACCATCAGGGCGTTTTAAATAAGCCCCTTCTCCGCGCAATGCTTCTGTTAGTAAAAAATTACGTGCTTGCGGGTGGAATAAACAGGTTGGGTGGAACTGGTTAAATTCAAGGTTAGCAACACGGCAGCCGGCTCTCCATGCCATTGCGATGCCATCGCCAGAAGAAATATCAGGGTTTGTCGTGTATTGATAAACTTTAGCAGCACCTCCCGTTGCTAACACAACTGTTTTTGCTCGGATTGTTTCGACTTGTTCTTTTTGGCGGTTCCAGACGTAGGCACCTAAAATACGAGAAGAGTTGGCTGGATTAGAAAGGATAAGGTCAACGGCGTTATAGCGTTCTTTAATATGTATATTAGGGTGGGCAATGGCAAGATCGACTAAAGTTGTTTCAACTTCCTTACCTGTGGCATCCGCATGATGTAAGATCCGCCGATGGCTATGACCCCCTTCACGGGTTAAATGATATTGTGTTTCGCCGCTTTCGGTGATTTCGGTGTCAAATAAAACACCTTGGTCGATCAGCCACTGAACACAATGCTTAGCGTTTGAGGCAATAAATTCAACCGCTTCTTTTTGGCAAATACCCGCACCAGCGATGAGGGTATCTTCAACATGAGATTCAATACTGTCGGTATCATCAAAAACGGCGGCAATACCACCTTGTGCGTAGTAGGAAGCCCCTTCACTGAGGTTGCTTTTGCTGAGAATAGTCACTTGATGAAAGGGGGCGAGCCGTAAGGCAGCTGAAAGTCCTGCGACACCACTCCCAATGATTAAGATATCAGTGTAATGCTGTGTGGATGCGTTCATAAGTGTTTGCGTGTATATAATAGTATGTATTGAGTTTTTTATGTTAGCCTATTGGATTGTCTATTGCTATTGATGGATTGCTGTTTAGTAAACATGTATTGACCTAAGTCTATTTACATATTCAAATTGGTTTCGTGTGGTGGTAATAGTATTTATTTACAAAATTCGTATGCTGTATTCATGAGAGACGGAAATGTTATATACAGTTGTTTTAATGAAGATCTTTTAGGATCATCGAAACAGCAACGTTGGCCGTTTTGTAAATTATTGACTATTTTTTTAGATTTAATTGAACTTCAACTAGTTCTACTACTCAAAGTAGTGCTTGCTTTAGGAAGGGAGAACATGATCAAGTTAACATATTATCAGCTTGAATTCGGGAGATACTTCCTGGAATGAGCGAGCAATTAACTGACCAGATATTGGTTGAGAAGGTGCAAAAAGGCGATCAACAAGCTTTCAACTTACTGGTAATAAAATATCAGCATAAAGTTGCAAGTCTAGTCTCTCGCTATGTGCCGCAGGCCGACGTCCCTGACGTGGCTCAGGAGTCATTTATAAAAGCGTATCGTGCCATCGGGTCATTTCGTGGTGATAGCGCATTTTACACTTGGCTTTATCGTATTGCGGTTAATACGGCTAAAAATTATTTAGTTGCTCAAGATAGGCGTCCACCCGCGTCAGATCTCGAAGCGAGTGATGCAGAAAACTTTGAAACCGCTGGTGCTTTAAAAGAAATTTCGAACCCAGAGAACTTAATGTTGTCTGATGAATTAAAGAAAGTCGTTTTTAAAACCATCGAATCATTGCCAGAAGATTTAAGAATGGCAATTACGCTTCGCGAACTAGATGGTTTGAGCTATGAAGAAATCGCAGAAATTATGGATTGTCCTGTTGGCACTGTACGTTCGCGTATTTTTAGAGCAAGAGAAGCGATTGATAATAAAGTACAACCTCTGATTCAACAGTATTAGTATTGTTAAATCAGTCAATTAACTATAATTGTGATGCAATTAACTGAAGGTAATTGGGCATGCAAAGAGAGAAACTTTCCGCAATGATGGATGGCGAAGTTCTAGATTTAGAACTAGTAAACGCCATTTCACGTGATTCAACGTTAAAGCAACGTTGGGAGAGCTATCATCTTATTCGTGATACTCTACGTAACGAAACTAGCGAGGTCATGCATTTTGATATTGCTAGTAAAGTTGCGGCAGCACTAGAGAATGAAGCTGTGCGTATTAATCCTCAGGTAGTTGTTGAATCGCAGCCTGAACCTGCGACTTGGGGAAGCTTCCCATTCTGGGGCAAAATTCGTCCTTGGGCGAGTCAATTAACCCAAATTGGTGTGGCAGCTTGTGTTTCACTGGCTGTGATTGTTGGTGTTCAACAATATAATCAAAGTGATGCTGTTGATTCACCAGTTGATGAGCCTATGTTTAACACAATTCCAGTAGGAAGTGGTGCGCCAGTAAGCTTAAATATATCTGATAATCAACTGTTTGGTAACGAGCAACAACTGCAACAAGTTGAGCAGCAAAATCAACGTATTAATGCAATGTTGCAGCAGTATGAAATTGAAAGACGCTCAATGTTGAATCAGAATCAGCAATATCAAGAACCTGCACAAGCTGCGTCTTCAGCAGGAGTTAAATTGCAATAATGAATAAATGGTTATCCGTCATCTGCCTGACGGGCAGCCTGATTGTTTCTAATCAAGCTTCGGCATCTGAACAAGATGCCGATGTTCTTTTTAAAGAAATGGGAAATGCTGCCCAAGCTCTCTCTTATGAAATGTCATTTGTGACATTTAACCCTCAATCAATTACTCCTGTACGTTATCGCCATACTATTATTGATGGTAAGCCTGTTTCTCAGATGATCCAGATGGATTCGTCACGACGTGAAATTGTGCAAAAAGGTGACAGCATTAGCTATTTTGAGCCAGGGTTTGATGCATTTAGCTTAAATGGCAAAAATATTGTTGATAACTTACCTTCGGTAATTTTTGCTAATTATCAACAAATTAAACCGTATTATAATTTTATTGATGCAGGGCGCACTCATATTGGTGACCGACCTGCATTAGTGATCCGCATAATATCGAAAGACAATTCACGTTTTAACTATGTAGTATTGATCGATGAAGAAACGAAATTACCATTACGTATCGATCTTCTCGATAATAATAGTCAAACACTTGAACAATTTCGTGTGATCTCAACGGTACTCGATAGCAAAACAGTGAAAGATTCGTTGCTTACCTTGAGCAAGGTAAATATGCCGCCTTTATTGATTTCGCCCAAAAATGGCAATCCCTCATTTAAGTGGCAAATCGGTATGTTGCCACCAGGCTTCGAAGAAATATCGCGCTCTTCACGTAAATTAGCTGAAGACGATATAGTCGAAACGGCGATGTTTAGTGATGGTCTATTTACCTTTTCTGTTAATGTGACAAAATCTGCAAAAGGCCCGTTGTTAGATCAACCCTTACAAAATGGGCGTCGGACAATTTATACGATGGCGCAAAAACAACATGTGGTCACTATCATCGGTGAATTACCGTTGGCAACCGCACAAGTCGTGGCGGGTAGTATTCAGTTCCGGGAGTAAGTTATGGTAAAAGAGTGGGCAACAGTAGTCCGTTGGCAAAACGGTAGGGCGTTATTGCGCTATGGTTCTTCATCTGGCTGTGGAAGTTGCGGTGCTCGTAAAACCTGTGGTTCTTACGCATTAAGTAAAATAGGGCCAAATACGGAACATGAATTAGAAATTGCGATTGAACAGCCACTGGTGGTAGGGCAAAAGATTGAGGTCGGTATTCCAGAAGGTAGCCTGATACGCTCTGCACTATTAGTTTATTTAACGCCTATTTTAGGGTTATTTATTTTTGCAGGTCTAGCGCAATCATTTAGCTTAGAACAGTTTTGGATAGCTATGTCTGGTGTGGCTGGTGGTGTAATTGGCTTTTTT
Source organism: Providencia sp. NPDC089933 (assembly GCF_049545585.1). Classification (NCBI taxonomy): domain Bacteria; kingdom Pseudomonadati; phylum Pseudomonadota; class Gammaproteobacteria; order Enterobacterales; family Morganellaceae; genus Providencia; species Providencia sp. NPDC089933. Next base: position 105,886 of record NZ_JBMWDT010000012.1, on the reverse strand, counting down.
ATAGCACGTAAGTTGGCGTCAAAATGGCGTGATGACGAAGCTTTTCAACCTGTGGTTTTACAAATTGGGTTACCTCCGACAGAGCTTTCGATACAAGTTAATTGCTAAATTTCAATGGGTTGTATTCGAAATATAAATTGGTACTATCACTAAAAAGGGAAACATGTAGTTTCCCTTTTGCGGTTTAAAGCTTATTAATAAATGGATGATTAGCAATTCATTGGCTTTTTAGATTATTTCGAGCAGGAATGAAAATAGTATAAGCACGGTGGTATAAAACAGTATATTTTACAGGGGAGTTAGCGATAAATTACGATAACTAACTTATTAACCTTATACAGGTTTACAGTTGTTTTACATTGAATCTTTGTGTTAGTGGGTTCTTGTATGTAAAATGCTGCTAATTAACAATCTTGTGATAATCATAGCATTTTAGTTTTGTCGCGATATTTGCACAAAGCTGATTTTGTAAGGCAATTTAAAAGAAGATATTACCTTGAAAATCAATAACATAAGAAACTTTTCTATCATTGCTCATATCGACCATGGTAAGTCTACCTTATCAGATCGTATTATTCAGATTTGTGGTGGTTTAACAGATCGTGAAATGGCGGCGCAGGTTTTAGACTCAATGGATTTAGAACGTGAGCGTGGGATCACCATTAAAGCACAGAGTGTTACACTCGATTATACCGCTGCGGATGGTGAAACATACCAATTAAATTTCATTGACACACCTGGCCACGTTGACTTCTCTTATGAAGTATCACGCTCATTAGCAGCATGTGAAGGTGCCCTGTTAGTGGTTGATGCAGGGCAGGGGGTTGAAGCTCAAACACTTGCAAACTGTTATACCGCTATTGAGATGGACCTAGAAGTTGTTCCTGTTTTGAACAAAATCGACTTGCCTGCGGCAGACCCTGAGCGTGTTGCGGATGAAATAGAAGATATCGTGGGGCTCGATGCACATGATGCTGTTCGCTGTTCAGCAAAAACAGGGATTGGCGTTCAAGATGTGATTGAGCGTCTGGTTAAAGAGATCCCCCCACCAGAAGGTGATGCGGATGCGCCTTTGCAAGCCTTAATCATTGACTCATGGTTTGATAACTATTTAGGTGTTGTTTCATTGATCCGTATTAAAAACGGCTCCTTGAAAAAAGGCGATAAAATCAAAGTCATGAGTACAGGTCAAGTGTATAACGCTGACCGCCTTGGTATTTTTACACCGAAGCGAATTGACCGCGATGTATTAAATTGTGGTGAAGTAGGCTGGTTAGTATGTGCGATTAAGGATATCACTGGGGCACCAGTAGGTGATACTTTAACAGGTGCTCGTAATCCTGCTGAAAAAGCGCTGCCTGGCTTTAAAAAAGTAAAACCACAGGTTTATGCAGGTTTATTCCCTGTAAGCTCTGATGACTATGAAGCTTTCCGTGACGCCCTTGGTAAACTTAGCCTGAATGATGCATCATTATTCTATGAGCCAGAAACGTCTACGGCACTCGGTTTTGGTTTCCGTTGTGGTTTCCTTGGCTTATTACACATGGAAATCATCCAAGAGCGTTTAGAGCGTGAATACGACCTTGACCTGATTACTACTGCACCAACGGTAGTGTATGAAGTAAAACAAACCAACGGTGAAATTGTGTATGTAGATAGCCCTTCGAAGCTACCTGCATTGAATAATATTGAAGAACTGCGTGAGCCAATTGCAGAATGTCACATGCTGATGCCTAAAGAGTATTTAGGTAATGTGATTACATTGTGTGTTGAGAAACGTGGTGTTCAGACCAATATGGTCTATCATGGTAATCAAGTATCGCTTACTTATGATATTCCAATGTCTGAAGTTGTTCTGGACTTCTTCGATCGTTTGAAATCAACCTCTCGTGGTTATGCATCGTTGGATTACGCATTTAAACGTTTCCAACCATCGGATATGGTGCGGGTCGATGTTCTTATTAACAACGAACGTGTTGATGCCCTCGCCTTGATTACTCACCGCGGAAATTCACAACATCGTGGGCGTGAACTTGTCGAAAAAATGAAAGAACTAATACCTCGCCAACAATTTGATATTGCGATTCAGGCGGCGATTGGTAACCATATTATTGCTCGTTCTACAGTTAAACAACTACGTAAAAACGTGCTTGCCAAGTGTTATGGCGGTGACGTTAGCCGTAAGAAGAAACTGTTACAGAAGCAAAAGGATGGTAAGAAGCGGATGAAACAAGTAGGTAATGTTGAATTACCACAAGAAGCGTTTCTTGCTATATTGCATGTTGGTAAAGACAACTAAGTTTACAAGGAGACTCAATGGCTAACACCTTTGCCTTGATCCTAACACTGGCAACATTAATCACAGGGATTATATGGTGTTTAGACAAGTTTAAATTTGCACCTGCTCGTAAAGCGAAGCTAAAGCAATTACAGGATGCGACTAACGGTGCAGTGAGTGAAGCGGATGTTGCGAATGCAGTTCGCCGTCCTTCATGGCTTGAAACAGGGTCATCTATTTTCCCTGTGTTAGCTATTGTGCTGGTTGTCCGCTCATTTATTTATGAGCCATTCCAAATACCTTCAGGGTCAATGATGCCAACTTTATTAGTTGGCGACTTTATGTTGGTTGAGAAATTTGCTTATGGGCTAAAAGACCCAATTACGCAGACGACATTAATCGAAACTGGTAAACCTAAACGTGGTGATATTGCGGTATTTAAATACCCGAAAGATCCAAATGTTGATTTTGTAAAACGTGTGATTGGTATGCCTGGGGATAAAATCGTTTATAACCCAGATGCGAAAGAACTGACTATTTACCCAAATTGTGCTGATAACAAGTGCACGGAAAAACTCCCTATTACTTATGGTCCATTGGCACCGAGTGAATGGACGATGTTTTTTGATGTTGATTCTGTTGTTGACAGCCAAAAGGGTAATTATGAAATCCCATTGGACGAAGCATTACCTAGAAATGCACTGCGCCAGTATGAGCGTAGCGAAAAATTAGGCACCGTTGAGCATCAAATCCTAATTATTCGCCAAGCTATTACTGAAGCAAGGTATTTGCAACCGGGTATGCCAAAGAATGAATGGATTGTGCCTGAAAAGCATTATTTTATGATGGGTGACAATAGGGACAACAGTTTAGATAGCCGTATGTGGGGCTTTGTTCCTGAAGAAAACCTAGTTGGTCGAGCTGTGTTTATTTGGTTAAGTTTGGATAAACAAGAAAACGAATGGCCTACAGGTATTCGCTTTAGCCGAATTGGTCCACTATAATCTTATTAATTGGATCTGCCAAACGGTGGTTGTGCGGGTTTTCATTTGAAAATCCGCATAATCCGAAGCATTATTATTTTACCCAGTGTACAATATAGTTTAATTAATATTATTGGCTCTCCAATTATTAACCCTCCTTTATAATGCATGGTAACTAATGGTATTTTATAATTAGTTCTACTGAGCTGTATAAAATGTGGGTTGACTCGGGAGTCAGTGCAAACGCAACAGTTTTGTAAAATGGCTTATTTTACAGGTCTGTTGCGTGTGCTTTTTTATCAAATAAAAATGGTTGGGCGCACATGAACCCCTCTTTACTAGAAAGATTACAGCGTAAGCTTGGTTATCAATTCAATCAAAATGAGTTATTAATCCAAGCCTTAACACATAGAAGCGCAAGCAGCAAACACAATGAGCGCCTAGAATTTCTAGGGGACTCAATATTAAGTTTTGTTATTGCAAATGACTTATATCATCGTTTCCCTAAAGTGGATGAAGGTGATATGAGCCGAATGCGAGCAACACTTGTGCGTGGAAATACATTAGCGGAAATTGCCCGTGAATTTGAACTCGGTGAATGCTTGCGTTTAGGGCCGGGGGAATTAAAAAGCGGTGGGTTTCGTCGCGAATCTATCCTTGCTGATACTGTTGAAGCACTGATCGGTGGTATTTTTTTAGATAGTGATATTCAAACGATCGAAAGAATTATTTTAGATTGGTATCAAAGTAGACTGGATGAAATCAGTCCGGGTGATAAACAAAAAGACCCGAAAACAAGGTTACAAGAATATCTGCAAGGGCGTCATTTACCATTACCTAACTATCTAGTTGTTCAGGTAAAAGGTGAAGCTCACGATCAAGAATTTACGATCCACTGTCAAGTCAGCGGTATTGAACAGCCTATTAATGGGGTTGGGTCAAGTCGCCGTAAAGCAGAGCAAGCCGCCGCAGAGCAAGCATTGAAAATTTTGGAGCTTGAATGAGTGAATTACAATCCCACTGTGGCTTTGTGGCTATAGTTGGGCGGCCAAATGTTGGTAAATCAACATTATTAAATCAATTACTGGGGCAAAAAGTTTCGATTACATCGAGAAAGCCTCAGACGACTCGCCATCGTATTATGGGGATCCATACAGAAGATAATTACCAAATTATTTATGTAGATACTCCAGGGTTACATATTGAAGAAAAACGAGCTATTAACCGTTTAATGAATCGAGCCGCATCGAGCTCAATTGGTGACGTGGAATTAGTTATTTTTGTGGTTGAAGGCACTAATTGGACGCCTGATGATGAAATGGTATTGACTAAGCTGTCTAGCTTACGTTGCCCTGTTATTTTAGCGATCAATAAAATTGATAATGTGGTCGATAAAACGATATTGTTGCCGCATATCGGTATGATTAGCCAGAAAATGAACTTTTTGGATGTTGTTCCTATCAGTGCGGAGAAAGGCACGGGTGTAGATACAATTGCTAAGATTGTGAAGCAACATATACCTGAAGCGACTCACCATTTCCCTGAGGACTATATCACCGACCGTTCCCAGCGTTTTATGGCATCGGAAATCATCCGTGAAAAGCTAATGCGTTTTCTTGGGGATGAATTGCCATACTCAGTGACTGTAGAAATTGAACAATTTAAAGTGACGGATTCGGGTATATATCATATCAATGGGTTGATTCTGGTTGAGCGAGAAGGCCAGAAGAAAATGGTGATTGGTAACAAAGGTAGCAAACTGAAAACCATTGGTACTGAAGCACGTATTGATATGGAAAGAATGTTTGATAATAAAGTACACCTTGAGCTTTGGGTTAAAGTTAAATCTGGTTGGGCTGATGACGAAAGAGCATTGCGCAGCCTTGGTTATGTCGACGACCTCAAATAATTGGTGGCAGAATGAGTGGTTGGCAACGTGCGTTTGTACTCCATTCAAGGCCTTACAGTGAGACAAGCTTATTACTTGATTTTTTCACTGAAGGTGAAGGGAAAATTCGCTTGCTTGCGAAAGGTGCTCGCCGTAACCGCTCACCATTAAGAGGCTGTTTACAGCCTTTCACACCTTTGCTGATCCGTTGGGGAGGCAAAGGTGAAATCAAAACACTCATTAATGCTGACCCTGTTTCCTTGGCTTTACCTTTAACGGGGACGGTTTTATATAGCGGTTTATACCTTAATGAATTAACCGCTCGAGTATTAGAATTTGGCACTCCTTATTCAGCCTTATTTTTTGATTACCTTTCCTGTTTGCAAATACTCGCAGCAAGTGAACAGACCCCAGAATTTGCTTTACGCCAATTTGAATTGGCACTGCTTTCCTACCTTGGTTATGGGGTGGATTTTCTACACTGTGCAGGCAGTGGAGAGCCAGTTTCCGATACTATGACTTACCGTTACCGTGAAGAAAAAGGTTTTATTGGTAGTTTAATTATTGACCAGCTCAGTTTCACAGGTAAGCAACTTAAAGCACTGGCTAGTAGAGAATTCCCAGATGCTGATACATTGAAAGCAGCCAAACGCTTCACTCGCATTGCCCTTAAACCCTACTTAGGTGGAAAGCCCTTAAAAAGCCGCGAGCTATTTCGCCAATTTACCTACTCGCCTAAAGTGCAGAATAAGCCCAATTAAATATATTGTTATTTTAATGATTGAATGACCCCATATATTAAATATATTGATTATGGTTATTCGCCCCTTTTTTATTATTTTTACTGAAAGTCTTCGCTTTGAACAACGTGAATTTATCATTTCAATAAAATTCTACGAAGCGCTTCGCAAAATAAAAGTGTAACCATTGAAATAGGGCAATTAAGCTGGAATTCACCTCGAATGATGAGAGATTTATTCCCTCAAGACGGCAAATTACAGTAGGATAGAAGGGAGAGTTGTTTGTTATCGTTTATTTATTGGGAGAAAAAAATGGCTGAGCTTTTGTTAGGTGTAAATATTGACCACATTGCAACTGTTAGGAATGCAAGAGGCACTCAATATCCCGACCCTGTACAAGCTGCTTTTGTCGCTGAGCAAGCAGGGGCTGATGGCATCACGGTGCATTTACGTGAAGATCGTCGCCATATTACCGATAGAGATGTCGCCCTTTTAAATGAAACCATTCAAACTCGAATGAATCTTGAAATGGCAGTAACGGATGAAATGGTTGAGATAGCCTGCCGTATTAAACCTGCATTTTGTTGCTTAGTCCCTGAAAAACGTGAAGAAGTCACCACTGAAGGTGGCTTGGATGTCGCAGGTCAAAAACAAAAAATAGCTGATGCCGTTAAGCGCCTTTCTGAAGCGGGTATTTTAGTTTCATTATTTATTGATGCAGATCACGAGCAAATCGATGCGGCACAAGAGTGTGGGGCACCATTTATTGAGATCCATACTGGGGCTTATGCAGATGCGAAAACAGAACAAGAGCAAGAGTTAGAATTTCGTCGTATTCGTGATGGTGTGGTATATGCCGCAGGTAAAGGTATTAAAGTGAATGCAGGTCACGGGTTGACTTACCATAATGTTCAGCGTATTGCCCAATTACCGGAAATTTATGAGCTAAATATTGGTCATGCAATCATTGGTCGTGCTTTATTTAGCGGGTTAGCACAAGCCGTTGCTGATATGAAAAAAATATTATTAGAAGCGCGTAAATAATGGCGATTGTAGGGTTAGGTACAGATATTGTTGAAATAGCACGCATTGAGTCTGCAATTGAACGCACAGGTGACAGCCTAGCGAACAGGATACTGACAGAAAGCGAGTTCGTTCAATACCAAAAACAATCAAAGCCAGCGCGTTTTTTGGCAAAACGTTTTGCAGTCAAAGAGGCTGCTGCAAAAGCATTAGGCACAGGAATACGCAATGGTTTAGCATTTACCCAATTCGAAGTGACAAATGATAAATTGGGTAAGCCATTACTTAACTTAAATGGCGCTGCGCTGGAACTTGCAGGTAGCTTAAAAGCAACACATTTCCATGTTTCGATTACAGACGAACGCCACTATGCCGCTGCTACAGTCATTATTGAAAGTAATCTTTAAATAATGCTATGCCTAGCTGCCAGAAAGTCTACTGGCAGCTTTCTAAGCATTAAAGCTCAATAGCGAGGGGAGGTTAATTGGGGTTAAATTTTATCAGCGTGGTGAATTGCAACAAATTTGTCCCATAACTGTTCTTCAGTTTCAATATGTTGAGGGTCGGTGATGATTGTGTTTGTTATCGGGCAGACAGATTGACACGTAGGTTTGTCATAATGGCCTATGCATTCAGTACACAGGCTGGAGTCAATTTCATAAATTTCATCGCCCATAAAAATTGCATCATTTGGGCATTCTGGCTCACACATATCGCAGTTGATACATTTTTTAGTAATTAATAATGACATATCAATAATTTACACTTAAATAAGTTAATAATTAGCAACTTATACCTTGCACTTATTCGTTACTTTCGTCTGGTATTTGTGATTTTATACAGTATATTTCATATTGAAAAATCTAAATTCGTAACACAAAACTCAACGCATCCCTTTTTATAGCTTAGAAAATACCTAGTGAGTGCACTTAAAGTAGAGTGCTTTGTTATATAGGGGCATTTCAATGTCAGTAATGTCGGATAAAGCAATACAAAACTTAAAATCACCATCAGTTGATGAATATTTAGGTGCTTTACTGCGCTAGGAGCCATGCAAGCCCACTTATATAAGTACACACATGAGGTTTGTATTACTGCCGCTAAAATCATTTTAAATCATCTTAACAAGCTACGTCGATCTAAATACGAAGAATCACACTATCTATGCATTGATTTCAGTAAAGCAGGTAAGGTTACTATATATGCGGAGCTTCTGAAACAGATGAATTTAAAAGGTAGTAAGTTAGGCGAGTCTCTGTCAATTGTGTGAGAAAAAACAAAACTAATCAGAATAATGTTGGCAAGACTAAAAGATAAAGTGAACCTGCTTTGGCAGGTTTTTGTTGCCCAAGCCATTGATGATCTAGCTAGCTTGAGCAATAAATTATTTATTCGATTCTATTTTCTTATCCTGCTCATATAACTTAGCGCCTTTAGCTCGAAGTTCTCCACCGACAATTTCGATAGAATCAGCTTCTACAATAATTTTTTCCTGTGGTTCATTGCTAGATTGCTTCCCGTTTAATTTGATAGTGATTTCAGGAGCATTGATAACACCCTCTTTGACTTCTACCGATTCAGATGAAGTTTGTATGGAATTGGCCATAGCGAACGTAGATAGTGTGACTGAAATTACAGCTAAAGGTGCAATATATTTGCGCATAAAAAAACACTCCATTGTGATGTATAAAACGGGATGCTATCAAATGAAGGTTAAATGGGTTACAAGTTATGTAAAGGTAGTTAGTTTAAGTGTGTCTAGCGAAACTCGGCAGGTTTGCTTCAATTTGCATTTCCTCTACGCTAACATCACTGAAATTAATTAATGGGATGGTGTGAGATGAAAAGGATACTAGCAGTTGTGTTGTTCATATGTTTTCAATCGTCTGTAATGGCGACTACCTACAGCTTGGATGAACTACAGGCGATGTTAGATAACAATAAAAAGCCAGAAGTAGTAAGCCCTTATAAGCAACTCATAAAAGTTAAAGGGCTAGGTGATTTTAAATCTTGCAAAGAGTGGCAAAAAGAACAATTAATACCTTATGCTGTGTATCCACAGAAAATAGGGGCTTCAATGGAGAAGTTATATTCTATTAGGGTGTTGATGGAGGATAGAACACTAACATTCAATTGTATTGATCTGGACAATGTGTCCGGTACTATAAATGAAGCAATGTACAAGTAATTTACCCCTTACCTGTTGTCAGGTATTTCACTCAAATTTGAGGGACTGCTTACTCATAATCTATGCTCCTTTATCTGACGAAGTGGCTAAAGTTATTAATTATGAGGAACGACCTCCCCTAAATAACTTGTTATGCATGAAGTAGTTATTGATATATCGCCGATTAAATTGCTGATAAAAATTGAGTTGAATTATTAACCTTGAATGTAAAAGAAAATTAAGTGATTAATATTTACCGATAACATTCACTTGAATAAATATTTTCAGATAACAAAAGTTATGGTAGTAATAATAAAAAATTATTAGGGTATGGCTATGTTTGAAAACCTAGGTGTATTGAATTTTTGGACGTATTTGGCAGGGTTAATATTAATTATCATTGTACCGGGGCCAAACTCGCTTTATGTATTAAAAACAAGTACATCACATGGTACTCGAGCAGGGTACCGCGCTGCAATAGGGGTATTTACTGGGGATGCAATCCTGATTTTCCTTTCTTTTATTGGTGTCGCATCACTGATTAAAGCATCACCGACTCTATTCACCATTGTTCGTTACTTAGGGGCTGCTTATTTATTGTATTTAGGCTGCAAAATTTTGTATGCTACTTTTTTACAAAAGAAATCAATGTCTTCTGAACAAAGTACGATAGAAATTAAAGCTGAGAAATATTTCACTCGGGCTTTAGTACTCAGTTTAACTAACCCTAAGGCCATTTTATTTTATATTTCATTTTTTATTCAGTTTATAGATTTTAATTATTCTCATGCATGGGTACCTTACTTGGTATTAGCCACCATTTTGGAAGCTGTTAGCTTTTTATATCTGAGCTTACTGATTTTTAGTGGTTACTTAATTGCGCGTTTTTTACGTGAAAAACAAGTGCTGGCGAAGTTAGGAAACTGTACGGTTGGGGCGTTCTTCATGGGGTTTGCCGCAAAATTAGCTATTTTTAGCAATTAGCTGAAGATGATACGGGTGTCGACTATTTCAAATTGCAGTCACTCTAACATTTCGGGATAATCAATACATAAAATGTATTGAACAGAGGTAAGAGTGACGCAAATAGAAATTGATGAGTTTTGGATGCAACAAGCCCTAGAGCTAGCGTTGAAAGCGCAAGAGATAGGCGAAATCCCGGTGGGGGCGTTACTTGTTAAAGATAATCAACTAATTGCTTCAGGCTGGAATCGTTCCATTATTGACCACAACCCGACAGCCCATGCTGAAATTATTGCTTTGCAACAAGCAGGGCAAGCTCTGAGCAACTACCGTTTATTAGATACCACATTATATGTCACATTAGAGCCTTGCATCATGTGTGCAGGGGCGATAATTCACAGCCGAATTGGTCGTGTCGTGTATGGCGCTAAAGATTTTAAAACAGGGGCTTGTGGTTCTTATATTAATATTATGGGGCAAGCTGGGTTAAATCATTATGTGGATGTGACTGGCGGAGTCTTAGCCGAAAAGTGTTCTTCAATGCTTAGTGCTTTTTTTAAAATGCGCAGAGAGCAGAAAAAAGCACAAAAGCGTCAACAGAGTTAACGGTGTTATTTCACTATCCGATTTGCTATTAATTCGTAGGTTTAAAGCGGGTTATCTGGGGATTTAAGTGGTGGAACTGGCACTGGGTTATCAGTCTCTGTTTCATCTTGTAATGAATAAGGCGAAATCAAATAATGGCCTAAGGATAGCTTTTCCATGTTATGGATTTTAGGTGTTTGGTTAGAGGAGCTCATCGCCCCCAGGTTTTTAATGCTAACTTTTTCTGTAATAGGTGACTGATTTTCAGTTGGGTTAGCCCCTGTAGTTTTTAAGTTATCAGGCGAAATCAAGTAAGTTAATGACTTTTGAGCAATATCAAGCGTATGTTGTTTTCTTTCTCGGCTTTGCAAATAACCGACTAGGCTTTGATGATATCGACGAATATTTTCAACATAGCGATAAGCCTCATGTCCACGAGCATAGCCATAGGTTAGCTGTGAATAATATTTCTTTTGGGTCAGTAATGGTAACCGTGCTTTAACATCAAACCACCGATTTGGGTCCCCACCTAGCATTTCCGTTAGTTTACGCACATCCTGCATATGGCCATATCCCATATTATAAGCTGAAAGAGCGAACCAAATTCGGTCATCTTCTGCGATGCTTTCGGGTAACCGGTCCATTATATAAGCAATATAAGCAGCACCGCCTTTAATACTTTCTTCTGCGTCTAACCTATCGGCAATTCCCATCGTTGCTGCCGTTGGTTTTGTTAACATCATTAAGCCACGAACCCCGGTAGGAGAAGTTGCAAGGGGGTCCCAGTGAGATTCTTGCCATGCAATTGCTGCGAGTAGTTTCCAATCTATCTGTTGGGCATATTTTTCAAATAAAGGTTGGTAGTCAGGTAGTTTATTATCGATAGCTTTAATAAATGCCATGGTATCAAAGTAATCGAATGACTCTACGTGGCTAAAATACTTTTCATTTAATCGTGCTAATAATTCACTTTCATTGCTGAGATTGAAAAAGTCCAGTAATGCGGCATCTAAGCTATTTTCTTGACTACGTCGCATATACCAGGTAACAGCATGGTCATCTAATAGGTCAAAAGCGACAGCAATTTGAGGATGGATGCGCTGCTGTAAAGCGATGGCGATAGAATCTTCTAGTGTATAATCGATTTCACCATCAGCTAGCATCTCAAGTATTTGATTTGTAGTATATTGAGATGTTTCTTCCCATTTTAGATTTGGGTATTCCTTAGCAAGCTCCTTTAGCGTGCTAGCATGGGCGGTACCAGAGGTGACCAGTAGTTTGCCATCAATATCATTGAAAGATTTTGGCCTCGTGGTTCCCTTTCTATATACGAGTTGCTGGGTGACATTAAGGTAACTTGGCCCAGTTTTAGTTTTTGCTAACCTTTCTTTATTATAAAGTAGCCCAGCGACAGCGATATCTGCATCCCCATTTTCAAGATCATCAAAAATCTGCTCAAAATTTGGGCGAATGGTGATTTTTAGTTTAACACCAAGATATGAGGCAAACCCTTGGGCGAGTTCATAGTCAAATCCGCGTAACTGTTTTTGCTCATCTATATAGATAAGTGGTGAGCTAACAGCACTAATACGTAATTCACCTTGAGATATAATTCTATTAATTTGTGAATCTTGTGTATTTGGCCAACGGACGTTAAAACCAATGACCATTGTAGCCAGTAGCGTGATAACTAGGATGATTAGATAGTTAACTTTTAAGTTATTCAAATAATAGTTTCTCGTGCATTAACTGGTGCTGGTATACCTAAAAAGAGTATGGCTAAGTAATGGTTATAATTCCAGTGGTTGGCTATTTTGCTTAACAATCAAGATCGGTGCAACCTATATTATCGTATTTAGCACATAATAATATTTAACTAACCGCTTCATTTTTAATCACGCAAACGGTTTCGTATTGATGAACATTGCTCTATAATGTCCTTCGGTTTCCCTGCTTTCATGTTCAGGGCTGGCGTTTAAAAGAGAGAAATTAAGACTATGGAAATTTTGCGTGGTTCACCTGCTCTATCAGCATTTCGTATTACCCGCCTTTTGGCGCTGTTCGCAGAAAAACAGCTCCCTGTTACGGATATTTATGCTGAATATATGCACTTTGCTGAGCTGTCAGCGCCGTTAAGTGAAAGTGAGCAAGGCAAACTGAGCAGTTTGTTAAAGTATGGTCCTTCTCTGGCGGAGCATGACCCATTCGGTAAGCTGATTCTAGTGACCCCACGTCCGGGGACGATTTCTCCATGGTCTTCTAAAGCAACGGATATCGCGCATAACTGCGGTCTTACTCAAGTGAAACGTATTGAACGCGGAATTGCTTACTATGTTCAAGGGGACAACTTAACCCAAGAACAATGGCATGATGTAATCACTATTTTGCATGACCGCATGATGGAAACTATTTTTTCTTCTTTTGAACAAGCCAGTGCGTTGTTTGCGCAGCAACAACCAGCTCCCATGAAAGTGGTTGATATTATTGCTGGTGGACGCCTTGCATTAGAAACAGCAAATAAAGAAATGGGGTTAGCATTGGCTGATGATGAAATAGATTATCTGCTAAATGCTTTTACAGGCTTGAAGCGTAACCCAACAGACGTTGAATTATATATGTTTGCACAAGCAAACTCAGAACACTGCCGCCATAAAATTTTTAACGCAGATTGGGTTATTGACGGTGAAGAACAGCCGAAATCGCTGTTTAAAATGATTAAAAATACCTTTGAGAAAACACCTGATCACGTTTTATCTGCATATAAAGATAATGCTGCGGTAATGGAAGGCTCATCAGTTGGCCGCTTCTTCCCTGATCCAGAAGGGCGCACTTATCGTTATCATCAAGAAGATGCACATATTTTAATGAAAGTAGAGACACACAACCACCCAACGGCAATCTCTCCGTGGCCTGGTGCTGCAACAGGGTCTGGTGGTGAAATTCGTGATGAAGGGGCCACAGGTCGTGGTGCAAAACCAAAAGCAGGCTTAGTTGGTTTTTCTGTTTCTAACTTACGAATTCCGGACTTTGAACAGCCATGGGAAGAGGATTTCGGTAAACCTGAGCGGATTGTTACTGCGCTGGACATTATGATGGAAGGGCCTCTTGGGGGGGCGGCATTTAATAATGAGTTTGGCCGTCCTGCGTTATTGGGTTACTTCCGTACCTATGAAGAAAAAGTTAACAGCCATAATGGTGAAGAATTACGAGGCTACCACAAACCAATTATGCTAGCGGGCGGTATTGGTAATATCCGAGCGGACCATGTTCAAAAAGGTGAGATCACCGTAGGTGCTAAATTAGTAGTACTTGGCGGCCCTTCCATGAATATTGGTTTAGGGGGAGGTGCTGCATCATCTATGGCGTCAGGTCAATCCGATGCTGATTTAGATTTTGCCTCCGTGCAACGTGATAATGCAGAGATGGAGCGTCGCTGCCAAGAGGTTATCGATAGGTGTTGGCAGCTTGGTGATGATAACCCAATCTTATTTATTCATGATGTGGGCGCTGGTGGTCTGTCAAATGCTATGCCTGAGCTAGTCAGTGATGGGGGCCGTGGAGGTCGCTTTGAACTGCGTAAAATCCTCAATGATGAGCCGGGAATGAGCCCATTAGAAGTGTGGTGTAATGAGTCACAAGAACGCTATGTTATGGCGGTTTCACCAGAACAGCTTCCTGTATTTACGGCAATTTGTGAGCGTGAGCGTGCGCCATTTGCAGTGATTGGTGAAGCAACAGAAGAACGCCATTTAACGCTAAATGACCAGCATTTTAATAATCAACCTATTGATATGCCGTTGGATGTGCTGCTGGGTAAAACGCCGAAAATGCTTAGGGATGTGAAAACCCTGAAAGCAGAAGCCGATGCATTAGATAGAACAACGATTAACCTAAATGAAGCGGTTAAACGTGTACTTCATTTACCTGCGGTGGCTGAGAAAACGTTCTTAATTACGATTGGTGACCGTACCGTTACCGGGATGGTCGCTCGCGACCAAATGGTCGGGCCATGGCAGATCCCTGTTGCAGATTGCGCAGTAACAACAGCAAGCTTAGATAGCTACTATGGTGAGTCGATGTCTATCGGCGAAAGAACGCCGGTAGCACTATTAGATTTCGCGGCCTCTGCACGTATGGCTGTCGGTGAAGCGTTAACAAATATCGCCTGTTCTTACGTTCAAGATTTAAAACGCGTCAAATTGTCAGCAAACTGGATGGCGGCAGCAGGGCATCCAGGGGAAGATGCTGGGTTATATGAAGCGGTTAAAGCCGTCGGTGAAGAGCTTTGCCCTGCATTAGGGTTAACCATCCCTGTTGGTAAAGACTCAATGTCAATGAAAACACGTTGGCAGCATGAGGGTGAGGAACGTGAAATGACGTCACCACTCTCATTGGTGATCACTGCATTTGGGCGTGTAGAAGATGTGCGTTTAACAGTGACTCCTGAATTAAAAACATCGACAGATAACGCATTATTATTGATTGACCTTGGTCAAGGCCACAATGCATTAGGTGGTTCTGCACTCGCACAGGTTTATCGCCAATTAGGCAACAAAGCCCCTGATGTACGCAGTCCTGAGTTGCTGCTCGGCTTCTTTAATACTGTGCAGAAATTATTATCAGAGCAAAAATTACTCGCTTATCACGACCGTTCAGATGGCGGTTTGTTTGTCACATTAGCGGAAATGGCTTTTGCAGGGCACTGTGGGATCAATGTTGATATTAGCTCATTCGATGAAGACACTCTTGCCGCGTTATTCAATGAAGAACTTGGAGCTGTGATCCAAATTAATGGCGCGGATAAATCTTATGTAGAAGAATGCTTTGCTCAGGCTGGCTTGGCCTCTTGTGTTCATTATTTGGGGACGGCGACGCAAGATGATGCGGTGATAATTAATAGTCGCGATACGGTGGTTTATCATGGCTCTCGTAGCCAACTGCGCCAATGGTGGGCTGAAACAACATGGCAAATGCAACGTCTGCGTGATAACGAAGTGTGTGCTGATGAAGAGCACGCGATGAAACAAGATGACCAAGACCCTGGTTTACATGCTCATCTGACTTTTGATATTGAAGATGACGTCGCTGCGCCATATATTTTATCAGGCGTACGTCCAAAAGTGGCGGTATTGCGCGAACAAGGTGTTAACTCTCATGTTGAAATGGCAGCCGCTTTTGACCGTGCAGGTTTTGATGCGGTTGATGTTCATATGAGTGACTTGTTAGCGGGGAATTTATCCCTGAGTCAATTCCAAACACTGGTAGCTTGTGGCGGCTTCTCTTATGGTGATGTATTAGGGGCGGGGGAAGGTTGGGCAAAATCAATTTTGTTCAATAATAAAGTTCGTGATGAGTTTGCGGCATTCTTTAATCGTCCTGATACCTTATCCTTAGGGGTCTGTAATGGTTGCCAAATGATGTCAAACTTACATGAGCTGATCCCAGGAGCAGAGTACTGGCCACGTTTTGTTCGTAACCGTTCAGAACGTTTTGAAGCCCGCTTTAGTTTAGTTGAAATTGCGAATAGCCCGTCATTATTGCTGCAAAATATGGCTGGCTCTCGCATGGCGATAGCGGTTTCTCATGGCGAGGGGCAGGTAGAGGCTCGTGGTGCGGCACATTTACAGCAGTTAGAAGACAATGGGCTAGTAGCCATGCGTTTTGTGAATAATTATGGTCAAGTGACTGAGCAGTATCCAGCTAACCCGAATGGGTCAGTTAATGGAATCACTTCGGTTACCACAAAAGATGGGCGAGCCACTATTATGATGCCTCACCCAGAGCGTGTTTTCCGTACGATGAGTAACTCATGGCACCCTGAAAACTGGGGAGAAGATAGCCCATGGATGCGAATTTTCCGTAATGCACGTAAACAATTAGGTTAATAGTTAATTAAGGTTGTTTATCAGGCCAGTTGATTTTTCTTCTGGCCTGTTTTTTTAGCGAGTAGGGGAGAAAACACTATTTCCAAAAGCGATTGATTTGTTCACGCAATGCTTCTGCGGTCTGCTTCCCTGTTTCACCAACTAAGGCTCTCCCAGCGATAAACGCTTTCGCTTTGATGCCATTGAATAAGTGGATATCCTCAGGAACGATACCGCCAGTGATAGACAGTTCTAGCCCAAGGTCAGAAAGCTGACGCATTTTTTCGATATCTTCGTTAGTCCAACCAATACCAGCGAGTTCAGCATCACGAGACCGGTGGTATATGGCTTGTGAGATACCAAGTTCAACCCAGTTTTTAGCATCTTCAAATGTCCAATTACCATAGATTTCGATTTGGATTTCCCGGTTAAATTCATCGGCGACTTTTTTACAGGCGGCGATAGTGGCGATATGAGCCGCCGCGGAAACGGTGATCCAATCTGCACCAGCCTCAAAGGCCATACGGGAAAGAATGGCACCGCCATCGGTAGTTTTCATATCACAAACAATAATATGGTTTGGGTATTGTTTGCGTAACGTGGCAACGGCATTCATTCCTTCCGCAAAGGCTAAAATTGTTCCTACTTCAATAATATCGACAAAGGAGTGCACATTTTCAGCGACGTTTAAAGCGGATTGTAAGTCAGTTTGGTCTAATGCAATTTGGATCAAAGGTTTGGTCATTGTGATTGTCCTAGAATATTTTCACGTATCAAACGCGCAAGGCCATCACCATTGTTATCTGTAGCACAAACGACATCTGCGTGGGATTTCACGGTATCATCGGCATTCTTCATTGCAACTCCTAAGCCCGCTAGCTCAATCATGGAGATATCGTTGTGATTATCGCCGACAGCGATAACTTGGTTTGGTTGATACCCCAGAGAGTTAAGGTGTTCAGCTAAACGTATTCCTTTATTATTGCCTTTAGCGGCGAAATCGAAACGGTTTGACCATGACTTTTCTGCATTAAAAGTTTGTTTTATCCAAGGGGAATTCAAGAAACGTTGTAATGTAGCGGGTTCACCTTCGACAACAAACTTCCAAATATAGTCAGCGTGCTGGACTTGTTCTTCAAATGAATCAATACGATAAATTTTGGGTGGATGGGCCATTGTTGGGTCGTTAGCCCATTGCTCCATTGCATTCATGTAATCGATAGGATCGACTTTTGAATACACCATGGCATCAGTGATATACATCACCATTTTCAGCTTGTCTTGTTGCGCGAGTTCGATAAAAGTGAGTGCATTTTGTTTGGTGAGTGCATTGTGCGTGATAACTTTTTCGTTTTGGTAATCATAGATATAAGTACCATTGCAACAAATAATAGGCGTGGTTAGCCCTAGCTCATCATAATAAGGGCGAGCAGCGGTATGATGGCGTCCCGTTACAATCATAACGTGACATTGCTTTGTTGCTGCCTGAATGGCTTGTCTGACTTCAGGGTGAATTGTGTGATCCTGAGTGAGTACGGTGCCATCCAAATCAAGTGCTAATACTTTATACATAGTGGATTACCTCTATAGCTAATTAGTGATTTTCTTTTGTTATCATTAAATTAGCATAATGCTTGATCAATAACCTGATAAACATCATCAATCGTTCGACAGCGGCGCAATTTATTGAGGTCAACGCCTGTTTCACTGTCTTCATCATCAAGAACGCGAGTGACTTCCATTAAGCCTTCCATGTGTTCATCTGATGAACTGCCAGCAAGAGTGATCAGCACATCGACGGGTTCCTCTTCCCCATCAAAAATAATGGGGCTTTCTAATGTGACAAGGGCAAAAGCCGTGCGGATCACACCATCTTCAGGCCTAGCATGGGGAAGTGCGAGATTGGGCGCGATACAAATGTAAGGACCGAGTTTTTCGACGCTACTGATAATCGCATCATGGTAGGCGGGTTTGATTGCGCCAGAAGCGACCAGCATATCCGTACCGATTTTAATGGCATCACGCCAGTTGGTTGCGGATGCTTGTAGCTGGATTGAATTATTATCAATTAATGACTGTTTAAACCCCATCATTGTCTTCCTTTTAATATTAAATGAACATTTAAGGTCATAATTCCTCAGTGATGCTATTTATTTGCTAGAAAATTAGTATGAATAATACTGAGCAGTTCATCACCAAACGAATGTGGATTGAGCATATTTTGTACGCCTAAAACAAACTTGCCTTCACCTGGGTCCATCTCAGCACTTAGGTGTTTTGAAGAAACGATAATATCTGTTGCCGTTAATTTTGACTTATAGTCAGATACTGCGCAGGAGTCCATTACATGGGGAATGCCTTTTTTCTCAAGGTATTGACCAATTTTCATTTTCATCATCATTGATGAACCTTGTCCATTACCGCAAACGGCTAAAATCCTAACGGGTTTAACAGCGGGGTTTTCAAATGTAGCTTCGGGTGGTTCTTCAGTTTCTTCTAGCTCAGTAATAGGCTCTAAAGCGGCTTGTGCATCTTCCTCTGCGCGTAGTTTTTTAGCCGCAAAGTACATATAGACAACGGCTAACGCCACGACAACAAAGAAAAACATTTTTGAAAATGATAACCCTTGCATAATAACAGGGAAGGCTAATGCCCAGTCGGCCATACCCATCCAGCCGCTGAAATCAGTGCCTTGGCGGTTAATCAAATCAATCGCCCATGCCGAGCCTAATATTTCTATGACTCCCATGACAAAACATACTTTCATCACGGCTTTCCAGCCCCCAAAGTGGTTAGCGAAAATACCGATAGTGGCGTTTGAGAAAAACATCGGGATAAAGCCTGGGATAATCATAATAGGGGAGCTAAATGCCAGCATACCGAGTACGGCAACAAATTGGCCAATTGCCCCCCACATAAAGCCAAATACCATTGCATTTGGTGAAAAGGCGTAGATAGCCGCACAGTCAATCGCGAGCACTGCATTTGGGATCACTCGTTCTGAAATACCTTTAAAAGCTTCCGATAATTCAGCCACAAACATACGCACGCCGGTTACAATAATTTGAATGGCTACCGCAAATTTTAGCCCAGTCTCAATAATATAGATGGTCCAGTGTGTTGTTCCTGCCATTGATTGTAGGTTTGGAATGCCGAAGGAAATCAGGATAACCCCAAAGAACAAGGTCATCACAATCGCTGTTGCAGAAATACTATCGTGGAAGATGTGTAACCATTTTGGTAAGTTTAAATTATCTACGCTGTCTTTTTTATCTCCTAATTTTGGTGCGACTTTAGTGGCTATCCATGAGGCAAATTGTTGCTGGTGGCCAATTGAGAAACCAGCCCCACCAGTGACTTCCTGCGTAGGTTTAAACATAATATTGGAGGAAATCCCCCAATATAACGCCATTAAAACCGCAGAGTAGATAATGGTTTCCCACATACTTGCGCCAAGTACAAAATAGAAAACAGCAATCAACCCTGCTTGCTGGAACATGATATGTCCCGTCAGCATGATGGTGCGGATACCGGTAATACGGCGAAAGAGTACCAGCAGGATGTTAAGTGCAAGTGCTAACAATACCGTATAACCCACCCATGAATAGTCATCCCCCATGGTTTCCATAGTGGCCATCATGGAGGTATAAGGGTCAATGACTGAACCGGTGAGGCCATGATATTCAGACATTTTTTCAATCACGGGTTTGAAGCTGGAGACCAGAGTACTGGCACCAACACTGACTAACATAAAGCCGACAATGGTTTTGATTGTTCCTTTAAGAATTGTGGTACCGTCACGCTTCAAAAGCCAGTAACCAATAAAAGTGACTAAGCCTAATAATAGAGGCGCTTTTGTCATTACCTGGCTGTAAAAAATATAGAAAGCGTCGTATAAAAAATCCATATTTTTACCTCTAATCAAATTGTTTTTGTAATTTATATGGGGTAGAGATTAATCATATTGATCGTATCTGGTGTTCTTGCGATATAATCATTTTAAACCTATAAAATGTCGTTAAAAAACCAAAAGTAATCATATGTAATCACCGTCTGATCTTTTATGATTGTTTGCATTTGTCTGTTTTTTTACCAGCAAAAAAATAAATAAATGGCGACTTGATCACGTAAAATTTAAAAACACCAATAAAATCAGTGTTATTTTTTTATTCATAGTAAATATCTGTTTTTTGTTACGACAAAGGTTGACAACTAATAGCGAGATAAATAGAATCAAAACCAATCACAAGTAATCAAACTTAATCATAGAGTGATTACTTATTAACAGGACGATAGTTATGAATGAAGTGCAAAGACACAATGAAATATTGTCTTTATTAGAAACAAATAGGGTGATCAACGTTTCTCATATTACCGATCACTTTAATGTGTCTCCTGCAACGGCTCGTCGCGATATTTCTAAGTTAGATGAGCAAGGTAAGTTACGAAAAGTCCGTAATGGTGCAGAAAGAATTGAAAATAAAAAGCGTAAGTGGACACCGTTAAATATTAACAGTACTGACCACTACGAGGAAAAATCACAAATAGCGGTTAAGGCGGCAGAAATCTGTTTACCCGGTGAGAGCGCGGTAATTAACTGCGGTTCAACAGCGTTCCTTCTTGGGCAGCAATTGTGCGGGAAAAACGTACAGATAGTGACCAATTATTTTCCGCTAGCAAGCTATTTAATAGACCAAGACCACGACGATGTTATTTTAATTGGTGGCCAGTACAACAAGGCACAAAATATTTTTTTAAACCCAGCTCTGAACAGCTTAATGGGTTATGCAGGTAACTGGATGTTTACATCGGGCAAAGGCTTAACAGAGGCCGGCTTGTATAAAGCGGATATGTTAACGGCGGTGGCTGAACAACAGATGCTTGACCAAATCGATAAGCTCGTGGTGGTGGTTGACAGTTCTAAGGTGGGGCATCGAACAGGAATGCTCTTTTGCCCAGCAAATAAAATTGATGTTTTAATTACTGGAAAAAACGCTAACCCTGAAGTTATTAAAGCCATTGAAGCACAGGGAACACGGGTCATACTGGTCTAATTCCTTCATATATTTGGTTTATTGAATTTAATCCTATCTTGCTAAGTGCCTTAATGCTCTATTAAGGCGCCAAGCTCCCTACATTCAAAATTCTGGAAAAAGGTATTAATACTATGAGTAAAGTAAATGAAATCACACGTGAATCTTGGATTTTAAGTACGTTTCCTGAGTGGGGAACTTGGTTGAATGAAGAAATTGAAAAAACGGCTGTTGAGCCAAACACATTCTCAATGTGGTGGTTAGGCTGTACAGGAATTTGGCTGAAAAGTGCAGGTAATACCAATATTTCTATCGATTTTTGGTGTGGGACAGGTAAAAAAACGCAGAAAAATCCGTTGATGAATAAGCAACACCAAATGATGCGCATGGGAGGGGTAGAAGCATTACAGCCTAACCTAAGAACCTCTATTTTTCCTCTCGACCCATTTGCAATTAAACAAATTGATGCGGTATTAGCCTCCCATGACCATGCCGACCATATTGATGTCAATGTCGCAGCCGCAGTATTACAAAATTGCGGTGAACACGTTAAATTTATTGGCCCGCAAGCTTGTGTTGATTTATGGACCAAATGGGGCGTTCCTACAGAGCGTTGTGTTGTGGCAAAGGTGGGGGATGTGATTGAAGTCGGAGACATGAAAATTCGTGTACTCGATTCTTTCGACCGTACAGCACTGGTTACGCTACCGCAAGGCGTGTCTTCTTATGATAAAGAAATCCTAGATGGTATGGATTACCGTGCAGTGAATTATTTAATTGAAACAACAGGTGGTTCTATTTATCACTCAGGTGATTCTCACTATTCAAATTATTACGCAGCACATGGTAACCGTTATAATATTGACGTGGCATTGCTTTCTTTTGGAGAGAACCCCCGTGGAGTCACGGACAAAATGACTTCATCTGATATTTTGCGTGCTGCGGAGTCACTTGATTGCGAGCGAGTTATTCCATTCCACCATGATATTTGGGCCAACTTCCAAAATGACCCACGTGAAATAGAAGTTTTATGGAATATGAAAAAAGAGCGTTTACAATACAAATTTGCGCCGTTTTTCTGGCAGGTAGGTGGTAAGTATACTTACCCAACAGATAAAGACCGCATATATTATCAGCATTTCCGTGGCTTTAATGATATTTTTAAAAATGAACCTGAACTGCCATATAAAGCATTCTTATAATTAATCCTGCTATTAAAAACCAGCGTTTAAGGAGACTTAAGCGCTGGTTTTTTTATGAGGTTTAAAATAGCATGCATATATTTAAATAATATGAATTATCAGTATTTTTTATTGTTATATGGTTAGTTTTTTTGTTTCTCTATTGATATTGACTGTCTTAATTTAATCATTTTTAATCTTAATGTTATCAATGTGGATAATGTTTAATTAAAATTACATTTATTCTAGGTGAAAATATGGAAAATGAAATAATATTACATGATTTAACTGAGCGTATATCTTCAATTAGCGAAGAAATTGCGATGTATAATGAAGATGAAGAAGTTATATTAGAGTCGTAAAGATTGAAAAAATGCCGTCCACGGCGGCATTTTAATGGAGGTGTGAATATGTATAACGGAATAACAAAACCAATGATAAAGCGTTCTCATCATGTTATTGAATCTGATAATGGAAATATTTGTATTGGTGAGATCCCTAGTAAGGCTAAAATAATTAAGTCCCCCCCTGAATGGGTAAAAGTCGTATTGTCTAAATTAGATGGAGAGCATACATTACCTAGAATAATAAAGGAACTATTAAATAGAAACTTAAATGTTGAAGAATATGAAGTCATAGATTTTATTCAAAAAATGATATCATGTGGTTTAGTTGAAGATAATATTATTTCATCCGAATTACTTTCTTCTAGAGAGATTGAATTGTACGATCGTCAATTATTACAATTTTCTTTAGTCGATAATGATAATTTATCATCGATAAGATATCAGGAACGTTTGAAAAAAAGCAGAGTTTTAGTGCTGGGAATGGGTGGATGGGGAACATGGTGCTCATTACAACTTGCATTAATGGGGGTTGGAACGTTAAGGATTGTTGATGGTGATATTGTCGAATTATCAAACCTAAATAGACAAGTCTTATATACAGAGGAGGATATCGGAAAAAGAAAAGTTGACTCAGCTGAAAATGGAATATATAAGCATAATAAACACACTAAAATAGAAAAGTTTTTTGAATTTTTAACGCCAAATGAAAATAGAATTAATGATTTACTTAATAATGTTGATATGATTTTACTTGCATGGGCAAGTTTAGGCTACTACAAAAAAAATACGGTAGAGGAGGTAATACACAAAGTTGCTATTGATAAATCGATACCTATCATTGAGCTTGGTGGGGACCCACATGAAATATCCATAGGACCTATTTATTTAAATAATCAAATAGGGAAAACATATTTTGATGTTAAACATCAAATTAAAAAAACATTCTATAGTGATGACCCGACAGTGAAAGAGTTTCAAGAAGCAAGAATGAAGCAACAGTTTTTAAATGGGGTGAGAACTGTTAATGCTTGGCAAAGCTCACCATCACTAGCTGTAATGTCAGGGTTAGTGGTTGACCAAGTAATTAAAGTTATTACTAAATATGATGCTATCTCATTGGAAGGAAGGAAAGTTACAATCTCACTTAGGGACTTGAGTTTTTCAGAGGAGAATCTGTTTAATGGGGATAAGTAAGCATAACAAAGAATTTTTAAGTAATGGGTATACTAGTTTTTCAATAAAAGATTTTTTTCCTGAATTTGAAGTTAATTTAAATTTAATTAATAATATTGAAGAGGATAAATGGAGTTTTATTATAAAAAATAGGCGAGGGGTAAGCGATTTTTATCTTTCTGACACTGATATAGAGAGTATCAATTATGAAAAAACAATAGCATTTGAGGATAGAGATAATGGCGAGTTTTCATTTTCATTTAGAAGAATATGCTTTGATGAAATTAAAATAATTTTAGTTGATTTAATTGCGGTTGTTGATGATGTTAAATTTAAAGATTTTTTATGGAGTATAACTGGAAAGAAAGTAAATATGATATCAAACATATATTTAAGCAAGTTTGATAAAAATGATTTTTTAACTACACATTGTGACTCCGATGATGGTATAGGCATCGTGATTAACTTAACAAAGAAATGGGAAGCGAACTATGGAGGGTTAACGATGATATTAGATAACGAAAAAAAAGAAATTTTAGAAACATTTATCCCATCATATCTAAACATTTTAATTTTTGACACAAAAAAAAGAAAAATCCCACATTTTGTTTCTACAGTAATATCTAATAAAATAAGCAAAAGAATGGCATTAGTTGTGAGGTATAATGAAAAAAATTAAAGTGCTTCTTTGTGCTACTTTAATGTCATTAATATGGGGGAGTGCATTTCCTATATCAAAACTGGCAATTGACCAAGTAGGTGTTTGGGGTTTTAGAATCTATTCATTAGTTATTTCAGTTGTTTTTTTGTGTTTTGTATTTTTCATTATTGGTCGATATCGGTTTAATATTCAATACTTTTTAAAAAGTATCCCACTTGGTTTTTTGAATGTTTTTTTGGTTCCTATATTAAATAGTTTGGCGTTAAAGTATACTGAAGCTGTAAAGGCGTCTGTACTTGTTTATACGATGCCAGTAATGGCAACACTCTTGCTGAGCATAATGAATAAACACATTGAATTTCGTTCAATAATTGTGTCTTTATTATGTATTAGTGGCATTTTTATATTTATAGCGCCATCTGGCATAAGTATTGGCGAAGCGATAATTCTATTAAGTGCACTCATGTGGGCGATAGGAACCATTTTATCTGAAAAAATCGTCTTAAAAATAAACCTAACTTCAAAAGTATTTTACCAAAATATAGTCTCATTGATTTTTCTTGTATTGTTAATGCCATTTTTAGATGTTGATGTAAACATATTGAGTAATATACATCCTGAATTTCTTTGGACTGTATATATTCCAATTATCTATATGGGGCTGGCTAATGGGGTGATTGTTTATATTCTTTGGTATTACATGATAGGGCACGGCGGTGTTAAACTGTCATCATACTCAATTCTTATTTCACCAATCATTAGTGTCATGATCTCATCTTATCTTTTAGATGAGTCTATGACAATTTCAATGATAATCGGTATGTTATTTATTCTTTTAAGTATGTTAATTATTTTTTTAGAAAAAAATAAAGTTTGATATTCAAATAACGGCTTACATGCTTTTAGTGATTAAACTTCCTATCGGTGCTGCGTATTCCTCCACCCTAAAGGGCGGAGGGGCGACGAGTTATTCACAAATGCCAAGTTATTCTGTTGTTAGCTAAGCTAGTCTTTAATGCTTCTTAACGTGGTTACTTCCTTGTACTTTACTCTGGTATTTCATTTACCTGTTGCCTAACCACATTAAGCATTATTTAAAGAGTGTAACATTACTCAAGAATAAACATGCCATAGGGGTGGATCTGTAAATAAAGGTTTTCCCCTACTGTTGGCTGCAATTGTGTGGCATTAATTTGCAACAACATGGATTGACCATGCCAATCAACAGTGACCTCATATTGAGGCCCCATATAAGCCACATGAGTGACAGTACAGCGTTGGCTATCGTCACCTTGTAAGCTAAGCGTGATAGCTTCAGGGCGTACACCGACAGTGATTTCCGTATTATCCGTTGCTAGTTGTGCTGGGCGAGGTAAGTGATAATTAAAAATATTTACTGAATCATGAGTCAGTGTGGCAGGGAAAATATTCGCATCTCCCATAAAGCTGGCCATAAACCTTGAGGCAGGCTGACGGTATAGTTCTTGTGGAGAACCTAATTGCATGATTTTCCCTTTGTTCATCACCAAAACCATATCGGAAACGGCGAAGGCTTCACTTTGGTCATGGGTCACGTATAACGAGGTGATGTTAAACTGTTGCTGTAATTCACGGATTTTTTCACGCATGCTACGGCGTAAATTGGCATCTAAGTTACTTAATGGCTCATCAAATAACAACACTTTAGGTTTGAGGATCAATGCACGAGCTAAAGCAACACGCTGTTGCTGGCCACCAGAAATTTGGTCAACAAAACGGTCAGCAAAGCCAGCTAAATCAACCAATTCTAGTGCTTCGTCAACACGTTTTCTGATTTCAGCTTTAGGTAAGCCTAACATTTTCAAACCATAACCGACGTTGTCCCCTAACGACATATGAGGGAATAGGGCATATGATTGGAAAACCATACAAATATCACGTTGTTGGATTGAACGATCGGTAACATCCTCACCATCTATAAACATCCGTCCTTCTGTGGGTTTTTCTAACCCTGCGACTAAACGTAATACCGTGGTTTTACCACAGCCAGAGGGACCTAATAAGGTCACCATACTGCCTTGTGGAATAGAAAGACTTAAATCGTCGATGACCGTATTGGTACCAAAGCGTTTAGTCACATTTTTTAATTCAACAAAATTATGTTGTGTCATGTCAGTTACTCCATGATTACTGTGCATTTTTGGCTTTGGAACGTGAAACACGGGCTTCGCCAATTAAATAGTCAAATAAGAAAATAATGGCCAACATGACGACAATCAGTATTGAACCATAAGCAATTGCCACGCCGTATTCACCATCCTCAACACGATTAAGAATGTAGGCAGTTGCTACGCGAGTATCGGGGGTTACCAAGAATACAATGGCACTTACTGTCGTGATCGCTCGCACGAAGCTATAAATCAAAGCCGATAAAATCGCAGGGCGCAGTAATGGCAACAGGATAAAGAAAATGGTGCGCATGGAGCCTGCCCGTAAGCTGAGTGAGGCTTCATCTAACGATTTATCAATTTGCCCTAAGCCCGCAATACCGGCACGGATACCGACCGGAACATTACGCATGGTCATCGATATAATGACGATAGCTGCGGTACCAGTTAAGTAAAATGGCGAGTCATTAAAGGCTAAAATGTATGACACACCAGCCACTGTTCCCGGTACGGCAAAGCACAGCATGGTGGTAAATTCGATGGTTTTTTTACCACGAAAATCTTGGCGAACGACGATATAAGCAATTAACAAGCCGAGTATGGCGGTGATTGGTGCAGCAATACCCGCGTACAGAAGGGTATCTAATAAGGATGGCCATGCGCCGTCACTCATACCTTGACCGAATAACTTAATAAAGTTATCGAAGGTTAATGTGTAATCAACGCCCCAGTTTACCGTGAAGCTACCATAGAAAATACTACCGTATAACAATACGTTAAAGGCAACCCAAATAGCTAAGAAGGTAGTTACAGTAGCAATTAATGACACAGGTAATGGTTGTACATCACCGCGATACGATTTGCCCGAAACAGTGACATAGGAACGCTTACCTATCCACATATATTGAACGCAGAACACTAATAGTGAGAAAACTAATAGTGATGCACCCAAGGTACTTGCTGCTTGATAATCGAGCTGAGAACCTGTGATATAAAAATAAATTTGTGTTGCTAGAACATCGAAGTTACCGCCTAACACTAATGGGTTACTAAAATCGGCTAATGACTGAACGATGACAATTAAGAATGCGTTAGCCAGTGCAGGTTTCAGTAATGGCATAAACACATTAAAAAAGGTTTGGTAGCGGTTAGCTCGTAAGGTATACGAAGCTTCTTCTAATGATGGATGAATAGTTTTAATTGCCCCATCCAAAATCATAAATGACATAGGGGTAAAGGCGAGGACTTGAGCTAGCCAAATACCAGTAAAACCGTATAACCAGTTGGTATTTTCTAACCCCATATAGGCCGCGAGAAATTCGGTGATATACCCAGAACGCCCCATCATCAACGTAACACCCAAACCGACAACGAATGGCGGAGTTACGATGGGTAATATTGAGAAAATACGGCCAATAATTGCGGAGCGTTTCGCAATACGAGTGGTGTAAATAGCTAAAATTAAACCAAAGAAGGTACAGCCAGCACCAACCGCCAATGATAAAAAGATTGAGTTAATAATGACTTGAACAATATGTGATTGTGTCAAAATCGCTACAAACGCAAAGGGAGCAAAATCGCCATTACCATCGGTGAACATGGGAATAAAAATAGCCACGCTCGGAAAAACAATAAACAGCGCAATCAGGGTGACAACAGTGATGAGTGAACCAATAACAAACTGGTCGCCACCAAGCCATTCAAGGCGTGTTAGTGCGAGAGTCATCACCATGCCAAGGGCGATAAATAACACTATCGAAGAGTAGCCTAAGCCTTTTCCTTCAAGATAAGAGGTCAAAATGACTATAGCAACCGTTGCTACTGCAATGCCAATATCCAAATAATGGCGAGTTTTATGATAGCGATCCGCAGGTGTTAACGGGCGAATAAATAAAATAGAAGGCAATAAATACCAAAGCCAACTAATGTTTAAGCTGCTCCAACCATACGCGGCAAGGATTTCATCTTGCGTAGAATCAAGTAAGCCATAATCAAGGCTCCAAGAAGGTAGCAAAGCAAAACCAATCCAAGCTAATAACAACCAGAAAAAGGTGCTATCTCGCTTTTTAGGTGGTGTCAGTGTTAGGGTTTGAGACATAGATCCCCCTAAGCTCATTATATTTTGTGTAAGCAGGGTGTTTAGCCATGACACAAACTATTTTGAGCTTAATTAAATTAATTTTTATTTTAGTTAAGTAAGTGCTCAATGCGGCGTATTAACGCCGCACCAAATTGTTATTTGCTCATTTTTACTTCAGTAACCCATTTATTGATCAGATTTTTACGGACATCTGCATCCCCGTATTTATCCATATCATAGTTAATTAGGTTTAAGTCATTGAGTTTTAATGAAACTGGGGAAGACTCCGCAGTGGTATTGGTTAAAATCTGGTAAGATTTACCTTCTTTCCAACTAAGTTCTTGCGCTTCTTTAGAGAGGACAAAATCAACGAATAGTTTGGCGTTATCCATATTGCGCGCATTTTTAAGGATACTGATACCGCCAATTTCATAGCCTGTACCTTCACAAGGTGCAATAAGCTCTAATGGTGCGCCATTTTCGACTTCTAATGAATAATCATGTAAGAACCCGATACCAATAGCAGACTCAC
This sequence comes from Providencia sp. NPDC089933, assembly GCF_049545585.1. Taxonomy (NCBI): domain Bacteria; kingdom Pseudomonadati; phylum Pseudomonadota; class Gammaproteobacteria; order Enterobacterales; family Morganellaceae; genus Providencia; species Providencia sp. NPDC089933. The sequence goes on along the minus strand of NZ_JBMWDT010000012.1, from coordinate 76,241 downwards.
CTCGAGCCGCATTACGTGCCGGTGCAATCCCTGACTTGGTGTATTGTGAAATATTCGCATTCAGTTTTTTCAGATAATCAAAAGCTTGTTCATTTCCCCATAGCTGGTCAAAAGTGGCCAGTGCGGTATAAGCTGTCCCTGAGCTTTGTGGGTCAGCAATTTGAATTTCGCCTTTATATTCAGGTTTAGTCAGGTCTTTCCAGCAAGTTGGGATAGGTAAACCTTTTTCTTTTAAGCGGTCTTTATTTACGCCAAAGCCTAAAATACCAATGTAAACCGCGGAAGAATAGTTCCCTTTACGTTTCGCAGGGTCTTGGAACTGAGGCATGATTTCAGATAATTTTGGCGATTTATAGGGTTCGAGTAAATCCATTTCCCCCGCCTGTGAATGAGGGTCTAATGTACCGCCATACCATACATCAGCTTGTGGATTGCGTTTTTCTGCTTCAATTTTAGCTAAAGTACTGCCAGAACCGTTACGAACAAATGTGGTTTTGACATCGTATTTTTTCGCGAAAGCTTGGGTTTCTGTTTCGCACATGGCATTAGTTGCGCTACAGTAAACCACCAGACGGCCTGCGGCATTTGCAGTGGTAGTGATTGCTGCAAGTGACAAACCCGCAGCGATAAGCGTAGAGAGAGTTTTCAGTTTCATTGTCAGTCCTTTTTTCAGGTTTTATTATCAGAGGGTGAAACAGTGCCTGCTAAGTGCTCCCGTTTGCTGACATTGGCAATCAAAAGAGGCATTAGCAGTAGCCCCATCAGAGCCGCTGCACTGGCGAGCAAGGTAAACATCCCTGACCAACCATAACGTGCAATGACCTGAGAGAGTGGCCATCCAGCAATTGCGGCACCTAAATAGGCGTACAAGCCAAGATAGCCTGTTACCGCTCCAGCTGCTTTTTTATGACAATATTCTGTTGCAGCTAGACCGATTAACATTTGTGGTCCAAAAACAAAAAAGCCGATAGCAAAAAAACATACAGCCAATAATGCATAATGATGAATTGGCGTTAACCATAAGGCGCTAACTGAAACACACAGGCCCAATGAAAACAGTAAAATCATAGGTGCGCGTTGGCCGCGAAACAAAAGATCTGAACCCCAGCCAGAACAAAGTGCCCCTAATAAGCCACCTAATTCAAATAACGATAATGTTGCGTTAGCACTCAGTAAGTTGGTACCGTGTGTTTCCGTTAACCATAGGTTTCCCCAATCATTTATTGCCATACGGATCAAATAAACTAAGATATAAGAGAAACCTAATAACCAAATCATGCGGTTAAAAACGATGCTCTCTTTTAAAATCAAGAGCATTGGCATTGGCGGAGACAAACGCTCTTGGCGTAATTCCAGCACATCTTTTCGCCATTGGCCCACGCTAGGAAGATGCTCTTCTTGTGGTGTTCCTCGTAACTGACTACATAGCCATAAACCAACAACCACGCCAATTACCCCAGGAACAATTAAAGCCATCTGCCAGCTATATTGGGTGGCTAATAGCGCTGTCAATAAAGGCAGCAGCATTCCACCAAGGTTTATCGAGATATTCCATAACCCCCACCAAAAGCCACGTTCATTGCGTGAATACCAATGGGTTAAGATACGTGCGCAAGGAGGCCATCCCCAACCTTGGAAAAAACCATTTAATGTCCACACCACTAATAAAGCAGGGAACGATAAGCAATAGGCGAATACGATATTTAGCAACCCAGTCATCACTAGGCCTGCCCCCATAAACCAGCGATATCCTGTAATATCGTGAAAAATACCCGATAAAAACTTTGAAATACCATAGGTAAGGTAAAACGCAGTGGCTATCCAGCCGATATCGCTTTTATCGAGAAACAATTCACTTTGCATAACTGGCATCACGAAATTAAAGCTTTTTCGTGTAAGGTAAAAAGTGGCATAACCAATAATCATTGATAGCATTAAGCGGCGACGCCAAAAACGGTAAGTGTTATCCAGACTCAACGTGTCATTACCTGTCATGGTGTTGTTTCTCTTGTTTGGCAAATGTAATCAAGTTTTTAACAAAAAGGATGAGAGAAGGTATTAGAGGGGTAGGAATAATTCCTAGTTTTGCGATGTTTTATCTCAAAATGTGGGCAAGTTAACACTTATTTTCGTTCCATTTTGGGTGGTTAACGTCCAATCACCGCCTAAGGCTCTGACTCGTTCTTCAATACCACGTAAACCAAAGCCGCTGGTTCGTTTACTAAAAGGAATACCAACGCCATTATCATCAACGATAAGCTGGATCTGGTCATTTACTTGTTCAAGTGATATATGGATTTGAGTGGCTTTCGCATGCTTACTGATATTGTTAAGTAACTCTTGGACTAGCCGATATAGTGTAAATAAAACCGTTTCGTTTATTGGTGTTTCTTGTAAACCGTAATGAAAATGGCATTGAATATTCCTTTCAGGGAAGGAAAACTCAGCAATTAAGTGTTTAAGCGCTTTTTCCAAGGACATTTCTTCTAGCACGGGCGGGCGTAACTGGCGCAACAATTGCCGTGTAGACTGGTGAATTTGCTGCGCGAGTTCATTAATTTGGCTCGCTGCTTGCTGGCCAAGTGGATCAGCGGCAGTTTTTTTGACTAACATTGATTGAATTTGGATGGCGGTAATATTTTGGCCGATTTCATCGTGTAACTCACGGGCAATCGCTTTTTTAATATCTTCTTCGGTATGGACTAATTGGCGCATTAAATCACGACGAGCTTTTAGCTCTTGTTCTAAACGTTGGCGGTAACGTTGTAAATTGCTAGCAAGTTGTTTTTGACGGCTAATGGCAATCCCTAATCCAATACCAATAAGGGCTTGGGTACTTAAGAACATCTCTAGTTCTTCTAAATCAGCGAAGGCACCGTGGAATTGCCGAGCAAAAGTAATAATTAAACTCCCTAATAGAGCGGAAAGTACTCCACCTTGCCAGCCATAGCGATAGGCCATAAAAACATTAGGAATAAATACCAGTAGGACAATTAAACGCTCTATTTCAGGCGCAAAAAAGACTTGAGCGCTTAAACCGACAACACAAAACAAAAAGCACCAGACAATCAATGAAGTACGTAATTGCTTATCAGGAGTCCCATAGTCAAGTAACATTTGGTAGTGCTGTTCGTGTAGATATTCATAAATTAGGTAAACAAATGGGGATAGCAAAATTCCGCCAGTAAATGACGTTAAAAATAACTGGCTAACGGAATAGGGGGATAACCAACCAAATAATAACGCATGCAGAATGCTATTTGCAGCCACACCGGCGAGCAACAGTAATAAACGTTGCCAATATAAAGTGTATCGCCACCAGATATCTTGAATAATAAAAGCGACTCCAAGGCTAAGCAATGGAGAGAGTAATAAAATAGGTTGAAACAGTAATTGTTCTTCTGATAGCCAAAGATTGAGTATTCCTTCACTGAGTAGCAGTGTTGGCCAATAGCGTCGCCAAAGGATGATCATTAAAGCGAGTCTTAACCCTTGAGGAAGAAATAATGTTGCTTGAAAACTATTTTGGCTCAAATAAAAACCGATGATCCACAACCCAACCCACAATAATGAATAGGTAAAAAGTAGAAAGGTGGATTGCAGTGTTAATCGCAGGCTTTTATTCATCATAAATTATCGAGAAATCAGGTTGTGTTCTAATGCATAATGAACCAGATCGATGGTATTTTCACACTGTAATTTACCGAGTACATTAGCACGGTGCACATGAACAGTTTTATGGCTCAATTCGAGTTGTTCAGCTATGACCTTAACGCTTAACCCTGATACTAATAAATCAAATACTTCGCGTTCACGAGGGGTAAGTTCTTGAATTCCTTTTTGTTGCTGCGGTGAATGGCGTAAAGCTCTCATGGCATCTGAACATAGGTAGCAACCTCCCTGATGGACAGAACGAACAGCTTGGACTAATTCTTCTGGTCCGCAGCGTTTCGTTAAATAAGCGCTAGCCCCCGCATCTAACGCACTTTGAACAAAAGCCGGCGTGTCATAAATACTTAAAATAATTGTACGGAAGTCGGGCTTTTTCTGGCGTAGACGCGTGAGTAATTGCAAGCCGTTTTCATCAGGCATAGAAATGTCCATAATGGCCACATCTATATCAAGGTTAATTAGGTTTGGCCAAGCTTCTTGGGCATTTGCATATTGCCCAACCACTGAAATATCACTTTCTAAGGTAAGCAATTGAGCGAACCCAGACCGTACAACAATATGGTCATCAATTAAGGCGATTTTTATCATTTGGCTTTATTATTTTAATGTGTAGTGTGTTACTCAGTCTTATATCAAGATGGGAAAGGATAATCTATAAACATCATTTAGAATTCTGATATTCATCAGAAAAGCAGAGTATAAAAGGAGTAGGGAAGGCGAGCCCACAATAGGCAATGACTTAATCGTACAAGGTAATAAAACTAAGGCTTAATGCTTTATTACCTGAAGAGTTAGCCCTTACTTAGATGATTAAACAGGCAATACTTCAATGATATAAACGTGGGTATCCGTGTCGATGATTCGGTTAAGTTTTAACCCAGACTTGGCAAATAGCGCTTCAAACTCTGCTTTTGTATGCCCGCCGCCATCCGCGGAAAGGTTGATACAGAGTAAATCCAATTCTTTGCCAAAATAGGGTTTGTCATCATCACCAATAACACAATCGATCAAGAGTAATTTAGATGATTGCTTCATGGCACGGCGGATAGTTTTTAGGATCTCAACAACTTTGTCATCTGGCCAGTCATGGCTGATATACTTAAGTAAAAATATATCGGCTTCTGGGCATTTTTCAAAGAAAGAACCGGGGCAAGTTTCCCAACGAGAGTCATCTTCTAATAAGTGTAAGATATTATTTTCTAAAACATGTTCCCTATCAAATAGAATACCTTGAACTGTTGGGTTGTTTTTCAGTACTTCGAGAAGTAAACCACCAAAGCCACCCGCAATATCAGCTACAACAATATTTTCATTGAAATCATAATGCCTAACTACAGAGTTATTTTCTATCGCTGAAAATGATGACATACCATTATGGAAGTTGTCGGGTAAGTTGGCATTTTTCTCCCAATATTCAAAGAAACTACCGCCAAATAAATCTTCAAATACCGGTTTTTTTAATGCGATATCACTTAATTGATAAGACGGCATCCAAAATGTTTGGTCTGTTACCATGAGTATCGCTTGGCGTAATGAAAATGGATGATCAGCCTTTAGAAATTCGGCTTCAGGGTTTAAGGCAAAACGCGAGTCACCTAGAGAGGTAAAAATCCGGTGGCTGGCAAGCAGGCGCAGTATTTGGCGAATTGTTCTTTCTCTGCAACCGAGTTCTTGTGCTAGCTGCTCTGACGTTTTGGGGCCACTCTCTAAGTGTTCAGCTAAATTAAGTTTTGCAGCTGCACGTAATGCAGCTTGAAACATGAAACCAATTGTTTGCTGTAAAACGTATACGCCAGCACTGAGGTCATCTGGTTTGTTAGTTACCGTTGAAGAGTCTTTCATTTGACATCCTATTATTGTTTAAAAAAAGGTCAATTGATTTGTTCTTTTTAAGTATTATATTACTTTGCGGAAAAAGCAAACCATATAAAAAGAAAATGCGAGAATTTCTTATCTTAATGTATTATAAGTAATTATTTTTTTGGTTGTCTGCTTTGTTATAGATTGTCAAATTAGAGTCAATATTTTATTTCACACATAAAATATAAATATATTTAATGTAACTTAACTGAAATATCAATAGGGTTAACTAGGTTTTTCCCCCTCTAATACGGGGTGTATAAAATTAACGACAGACCAGTATTGCCACTGTCGCCAAATGGAGACACTTATCTTATTGATATTTAAGGTTATTTTATTTTTGGTGCTAGAGTGTCTTAAATTAGCGACAATACGATGAATGGAGAACACTATTTTTGTGTACTTAAATCCCGCAAAAGAATGATTGAATATATTTTTTGTTATTATTCAAAGTGATGAGTGTTTTCTTGAAAAGTTGGCATGGCTTGTGCATAATAATATTCAGTTGCTCATTCAATTTATTATGTAGGTCCATAATTAGTTGGGTACATACCACATAAAGCAAGAATGACGCCAAAGTAAGGTGCCTACCGTCCAACAGCACAGATACTCGCCTTCGGGCCTTATCAAACACAGGGCGACACGTTGAGTGAGGCACCACCTATATGATTATCTTTATTGTAAAGACATAGTCATATAAAAGAAGTAACCCATCGCTGGCGGGGTAGAGTCCAATACTCTATCCCGCCTTCCTGTTTATCTCCCCCAATCTTTCGAACCGCTGCGTTGCTATCTCAGTGTAGTTTCCCCAAAGATCATCTTAAGTGATTGGTTGTTGAAATGCGCTTTTGCTATTTATTTATCAATAGATATGCGTGGCTAAAAAGCCCCGACCTTTATTTAGAGAGGTTGGCATGTTGATTGCTATCACATTATACACTTAGTCTGATTTCAACATTGCGGTATACAGAATTGTGATTCAACTACCCGTCCTACAAAGAGTTCTGTTACCATTAAAAAACGTTTAATGAGTATGAGATGAATGCATTGAGTAAATGGCGTTTTTTCCCGCGCTCCTTGCGCCAATTGGTTGTTATGGCATTCTGGTTGGTATTATTACCACTCTTAGTGTTAGCTTATCAGGCTTACCAAAGCTTAGAGCAACTGAGTAATCAAGCAGCCGATATCAATAAGACCACATTGCTTGACGCAAGGCGCAGTGAGGTCATGAGTAGTCTCGCCTTGGAAATGGAGCGTAGTTATCGGCAATATTGTGTTTTACAAGATGCGACACTACAGACACAGTATCAAAAGCAATTTGTTGACTATGAACAGATGCTTGAGCGCCAAAAGACGATTTTACCGAAAGACTCAGATACCTCTAACCTGTCTAAAATATTAGGGCAACTTAAAGCAGTTACTTGTGAAAATAACGAACCAACCCAGAAAGTTGTTCAAGCATTGGAACAATTTTCCGCTGAAAATGCACTTTTAATTCAAGAAACAAGAAATGTGATTTTTAGTCGTGGAGAGCAATTACAAAAAGCAATTGCCAATAAAGGGCAATTATTTGGTTGGCAAAGTTTAATCCTCTTTTTATTGAGCGCATTACTGGTCACTTTATTCACAAGGATGATTATTGGTCCGGTGAAGGTTATTGAGCGAATGATTAACCGCCTCGGTACTGGTCGAACCTTGGCGAGCAATATAGAACGCTTTAAAGGCCCTCGAGAGCTGCGTACTATTGCTCAGCGGATCATCTGGTTGAGCGAACGTTTGGCATGGCTTGAATCTCAACGCCATGAATTTTTGCGTCATATTTCACATGAATTAAAAACGCCTTTAGCCAGTATGCGTGAGGGAACAGAACTTCTTGCGGATGAGGTTGCTGGGCCATTAACGGTCTCCCAAAGGGAAGTTGTCGAAATCTTAGATCATAGCAGTAAGCACCTTCAGCAACTTATTGAACAACTTCTTGATTATAATCGCAAATTGGTAGATAACCCACCTGAAGCACAATTAGTCGATTTGCAAAAGCTGATTGACGATATTGTAAATGCACATAATTTACCGGCGAGAGCGAAAAATATTAAAACGGACGTGCGTCTAAAAGTTGAAAGTTGCTTAGCAGAACCGACACTTCTTGGGCGTGTAATCGATAATATCTACTCCAATGCGGTGCACTATGGCAGCGAATCAGGTAATATTTGGGTTTCTAGTCGTAGGATAGACAATAAACTTCTGATTGAAGTTGCTAATACAGGTACTCCAATCCCAGATTCTGAAAAAAGCATGATATTTGAGCCTTTTTATCAAGGTTCATTACAAAGAAAAGGTGCTGTTAAAGGAAGTGGATTAGGGCTAAGTATTGCACAGGATTGCATCAAACAAATGGGGGGAGAGCTCTCCTTGGTGCCTCATAAATCAGCAGATGTTTGTTTTAGAATTGAACTGCCTCTAACAGCAGAGAATGAATAATGGTAAATCGGTCTACAGAACTTTTAACCGTACTTTGTAATAAAGTCGCGTTTAATAAACAAAAGCAGGTGGTTAGTTACGTGATGAGACGTACAACTACACATATTGGGGTGGTTTTATTTGGCCTTTTTTTAACAGGTTGTGTTACGAAAGATGGGCAATCCCCCCTTGAAACACTGTCACAAGTTGTTGTACCTGAAGTTAAAGTGACTGACTATCGCTATGCATCTTGTGAAACTATTTGGGATAATGACCAGCTAGCAGCTCGTGAAAACGCCTTGTTTTGGTTACGTATGATGGATTGTGCTGATAGGGTTGATATGACTCAGGCTCGAACTGATGCTAATCAAATAACGGTGACGGATTGGTCGACGGCATTTCAACAAAATATCTTATTAAATTCAGCAGACCCCAGCATTGCTGAAAGGCGAAAAATGCTTGATAGCATTAATACCTATAGTTTGAGTTTTCCAACAGGGGTACGCCCCTTATTGCAGCTATGGCGTGAACAACAAGTGCAAATTATTAATCTTTCTGATGCAGGTTCGCGTTATAAGCGTTTGCAGCAAGAAATGGACAGTAAACTCGACCGCCTAAAGGAAGACAATGCCAAGCTGGCTTTTGAATTGAACACGACTGCGCGAAAATTAGAAAACTTAACGGATATTGAACGCCAACTTTCTTCACGCAAAAAAAGTACTAATGAAACAGAAAAAGAAGTCGAGAATGCAGTAGAAGGGGAAAAACCTACATCTTCAGAGAGCCAGCAGCCAAGTAACACATCGGGCTCATCTGTAGAACAGCCTTCATCGGAGAATGAACCTAATGACAAACCGTAAATCGGCAAATTTACTGTTAGTGGATGACGACCCAAGTCTACTTAAACTACTCGGAATGCGTTTAAGTAGTGAAGGTTTTAAAGTCATTACGGCAGAAAGCGGGCCTGAAGCACTAAAAATATTACAAAAAGAAAAATTAGATTTAGTGATCAGCGATTTACGAATGGATGAAATGGATGGCATGGCGTTATTTGATGAAATTCAAAAAGCCCATCCGAATATGCCCGTTATTATATTAACGGCACACGGCTCTATTCCTGATGCTGTTGCGGCTACACAACGAGGGGTATTTAGTTTCTTAACTAAACCCGTTGATAAAGATGCACTATATAAAGCCATCGACGAAGCTCTTGCGCTTTCATCAACCCCAATAAGTGATGAGGAATGGAGCTCTGGTATTGTGACTCGCAGCCCTTTAATGATCCGTTTACTAGAGCAAGCCCATATGGTTGCTCAGTCAGATGTAAGCGTATTAATTAATGGGCAAAGTGGTACAGGTAAAGAAGTATTGGCTCAAGCAATCCATAAAGCAAGCCCTCGTGCTCGTAAGCCATTTATTGCGATTAACTGTGGCGCATTACCTGAGCAATTATTAGAGTCTGAACTTTTTGGCCATGCTAAAGGTGCATTTACAGGCGCGGTGAGTAATCGTGAGGGGTTATTTTTCGCTGCTAGTGGTGGGACCTTATTTTTGGATGAAATTGGTGATATGCCAATGCCATTGCAAGTCAAATTATTGCGAGTGTTGCAAGAGCGCAAAGTACGCCCCTTAGGAAGTAACCGTGATTTAGATATTGATGTACGAATTTTATCTGCCACTCATCGTGACTTACCGAAAGCGATGGAAAAAAATGAGTTTAGAGAAGACCTTTATTACCGCTTGAATGTAGTTAATCTACGTATTCCTGCATTGAATGAACGCTCTGAAGATATCCCATTATTAGCTAATCATTTATTACGTGAGTCAGCATCTCGCCATAAACCGTTTGTACGCAGTTTTTCCAGTGATGCGATGAAATGCCTTATTACCGCGAGTTGGCCAGGAAATGTGCGTCAGCTAGTCAACGTCATTGAACAATGTGTTGCACTCACCACGTCTCCTGTTATTAGTGAAGCGCTTGTCAGTCAGGCTCTGCAAGGGGAAAATACGGCCCTCCCGACTTTTGTTGAAGCGCGTAATCAGTTTGAACTAAATTACTTGCGTAAGTTATTACAAATGACGAAGGGGAATGTGACTCAAGCTGCTAGAATGGCAGGGAGAAATCGTACAGAATTTTATAAATTACTTGGTCGTCATGATTTAGAAGCCAATGATTTTAAAGAATAAATGAAAATTATTGACCGCATGAATTTTATCGAACAAATTATGTGCAATAGAGCAATCCATATTCATGCTTCGGGAGAAAAAACACCTTATGAGCCGTAAGCTTAACATTTCGCTAGCACAACTTAACTGGCTAGTCGGTGATATTGAAGGCAATTGTGAACGCATGCTGCAAGTTGTAAAAGAACAAGCAGGTCACACTGATATCGTTATGTTTTCAGAGTTATCACTGACTGGGTATCCTCCGGAGGATTTGATTTTCCGTGGTGATTTTGAAGACCGTTGCCTCGTACAACTTGAACGCCTACAAAAAGCCAGTTCTGCTACAGCAATTATCGTCGGTCACCCATGGTATGAAAACGATGAAATCTATAATGCGTTGTCATTTTTTTACCAAGGCAAATTACACGCACGTTATTTTAAACAAGAACTGCCAAATTATGGCGTATTTGATGAGCCTCGTTATTTCACGGCTGATGAAAAAACCTGCGTAGTCGAATTTAAAGGTTATCGCATTGGGTTATTGATTTGTGAAGATATTTGGTATGACGAGCCAGTGGATGCCGTTAAAGGCGCCGGTGCTGAGTTATTACTCACGATAAATGCTTCACCTTATGATATTCACAAAGAACATATTCGTAGTGACTTGCTGGTCGATCATTGCCAACGTACTAATATGCCTATCGTCTATCTCAACCAAGTCGGTGGTCAAGATGAACTAGTATTCGATGGCGGTTCTAAGGTATTGGCGAATAAAGGTAAACAAGTATACCAGTTGGCTGAGTTTGAAGAACAAGTAGCGACAGTCCATTTTGAAGATTTGGTATTGGTGACTGATGGTGGGGCTCAAGAAGAAACGAACTCAGTGGCTCAAGTTTACCAAGCGTTGGTATTGGCAACACGTGATTACATCACTAAAAATGGCTTCAACGGTGCCATTTTAGGGTTGTCTGGAGGAATAGACTCAGGGCTGACTGTTGCTATTGCCGTAGATGCAATAGGTAAAGAGCATGTACAGGCAGTGATGATGCCTTTCCGCTATACTTCTGAAATGAGCATCCATGATGCCAAAGAACAAGCTGAGCTGCTCGGAGTTGAATTTGATATTGTTTCTATTGAGCCAATGTTTGATGCATTCATGGCACAATTAGCACCTATGTTTGAAGGTACAGCAGCTGATACAACAGAAGAAAACCTACAAGCACGTTGCCGAGCTGTTATTCTAATGGCAATGTCTAATAAACGCCGTCGGTTAGTGTTGACCACAAGTAACAAAAGTGAATCGGCCGTGGGCTATTCAACATTATATGGCGATATGGCTGGGGGATTTGATGTATTAAAAGATGTGCCTAAAACCCTCGTCTTTGAGTTAGCTAAATATCGTAATACAATATCGCCAGCTATCCCTCAACGTGTCATTGATAGGCCTCCTTCTGCGGAACTTGCTCCAGGCCAGTTAGACCAAGACAGCCTACCGCCTTATGACGTTTTGGATGCGATACTTGAAGGTTATGTCGAAAAAGATCTCTCCGTTAATGATTTAATTAAGTTAGGTTTTGATAAAGACATGGTGCGTAAAGTTGTACGCCTTGTTGATATTAACGAATATAAACGCCGTCAAGCTCCTATTGGGCCGCGTATTACCATGCGTAATTTTGGGAAAGATCGCCGTTATCCGATCACCTCAGGTTTTGGCCGTAAAAACTGGTCATAACAGGGACTATTTATGAAAAAAATTGATGCAATTATAAAGCCATTTAAACTTGATGATGTTCGTGAAGCTCTGGCTGAAGTAGGAATAACTGGGATGACTGTTACTGAAGTGAAAGGCTTTGGTCGCCAAAAAGGGCATACCGAGCTGTATCGCGGTGCAGAATATATGGTCGATTTCCTCCCTAAAGTAAAAATTGAAATTGTAGTTCCGGACGATATAGTCGAAAACTGTGTCGAAACCATTATGCAAACCGCGCAAACCGGTAAAATTGGTGATGGTAAAATCTTTGTTTATGACGTTGCCCGGGTGATCCGCATCCGTACGGGTGAACAGGACGAAGAAGCGATTTAAACATAGAAGGAAAAAGCGGTAACGGAAAATACACAGGAATGGGATTAAAACAGTGTATTTGTTAGATGAACCCGTTACCGCTAAATTGCGAGAAAACTAAGCCGCTTGAGCTTTAAAACGTGATTAAAGCAATTTTAATGCGTTAATGCATCTCAAGAAATGCTCTTCTCACGAGAAGAGCATTTTTTTATCAATTAGTTGAGTGGCAGAACCTTATGTGGGCCAAAACATTCATAGTGAATAGCATTGGCATCAACCCCCATTGAAACTAACTGTTTACCAACATGTTGCATAAAACCGACTGGGCCGCAGAAGTAAAACTGCATGTTTGGTTGCTCAATCCATTCACGAACTTGCTCTAAGTCCATTAAACCTTGGAATTGATAATCAAAGCCAGCCCGATCAGTTGTACGAGGTTGATTAAACCAAATGGCAGATTGCCCCGCTTTTTGTTTTGCCATCAGTTGTTGTATTTCATGGCTAAAAGCATGAACAGCCCCATTTTCAGCCGCATGTAACCAATTAACTTGTGCATCGTGCCCTTGTTCTGTGAGGTGGTTAAGCATACTTAACATCGGGGTTAAACCTACACCCGCAGAAATTAACGTGACAGGGGTTTGGTTATCAACATCGATAAAGAAATCACCACAAGGAGGGGCCAATAATACGCTATCACCTTCATTTAATTGCTGGTGTAAAAAATTAGAAACAGCGCCTTGGTCTTCGCGTTTTACGGCGATACGATAGCTATGACCATTAGGTGCAGTAGTTAATGAATATTGGCGAATTTCTTGGTTTTCAAAATCATCACTATTTACATAGATTGTAATATATTGCCCTGCGCGGTAATTTGCGACGGGTTTTCCATCGACAGGGACAAATTCAAAACTGGTGATGACATCACTTTGTGGCTGTTTTTGTTTTAGTTTAAATTCCCGTAGGCCTTCCCATCCCCCCGTTTTATCTGAGTTTTCTTGGTAAATTGCGGCTTCACGACCAATGAAAATATCCGCTAATACACCATAAGCTCTTCCCCATGCATCAAGCACTTCTTGACCTGGGTTAAGTAATTCATCGATAGCTGCCAGTAAGTTTTCCCCAACAATTGGGTAGTGCTCCGGTTTGATATTTAAACTCACGTGTTTTTGTGCGATTTTTTCCACGGCAGAAACCAGTGCTTCAGGTGTTTCAATGTGGACGGCATAAGCGCAAATAGCATTGAATAGGGCTTCGCGTTGGTCACCATTCATTTGGTGAGTCATATTGAAAATATCTTTTAGTTCAGGATGTTGTTTAAACATTCTGTCATAAAAATGGGCGGTAAGTTTGGGGCCTGTCTCAGCAATGGCAGGGATAGTTGATTTGACAATGGCAATGGTTTGGCTATCTAACATACAGGTGCTCCTGAATTATGTTCATGTTCCCTTAGTGTTCATCGCGATGATGTATTTTTCAGCTACTTGAAAATATATTGCATATTTTCATTTAGATAGCGTTATTTCACCGTAATAAACGTACTTTTATTTGAGAGACACAAAGTTTATTTATAAACATGTATTTTAAATACAACTTATAATATTTAAGGTAACAAGTAAATACTCAAACGTGGAAAATATGACTGAAATAAACACATAATGAGAAGGGGCTTGCAAATTCAGCGATCTCTGCGTCAAAAAATAAAATTTGGACTATTTTATAGTGAAGCCTTAAGAAGCAAATGAAGTGAAAAAAATTAATGCAATCGTTTGCGTATATTTTTTCTTTAGGGCTATCTCAACAGAGAAAAAGAGTTTACACTGTGTGTTATTGCGATGAATCGATTTTCAACCTATTGAATTGCTGAGGCAGGAGAAGCGAATGTTAAAGCGTGAAATGAATATTGCAGACTATGATCCAAAACTATGGGAAGCAATGGAGCAAGAAGTACAACGTCAAGAAGAACACATTGAATTAATTGCTTCTGAAAACTATACCAGTCCACGAGTCATGCAGGCTCAAGGTTCTCAGCTAACCAATAAATATGCAGAAGGCTACCCAGGTAAACGCTATTACGGCGGTTGTGAGTACGTTGACGTCGTTGAGCAATTAGCGATTGACCGTGCAAAAGAATTATTTGGCGCTGATTACGCAAACGTACAGCCGCATTCTGGTTCACAAGCAAACGCTGCTGTTTACATGGCTTTATTACAACCGGGCGATACAGTGTTAGGTATGAACCTTGCACACGGTGGGCATTTGACGCATGGTTCGCCAGTTAATTTCTCGGGTAAGTTATATAATATCGTTCCTTATGGTATTGATGAGAGCGGTAAGATTGACTACGACGATATCAAAGCACAAGCAGTAAAACATCAACCTAAAATGATTATCGGCGGTTTCTCTGCATATTCAGGTGTGGTTGATTGGGCTAAAATGCGTGAAATTGCAGATAGCATTGGTGCTTATCTGTTTGTTGATATGGCTCACGTTGCAGGTCTTATTGCAGCTGGTGTTTATCCAAACCCAGTTCCTCACGCTCATGTTGTCACAACAACGACCCATAAAACTTTAGCAGGCCCTCGCGGTGGTTTGATCCTTGCTAAAGGTGGCGACGAAGAGATGTACAAAAAAATCAACTCTGCGGTATTCCCAGGTTCTCAAGGTGGTCCTTTAATGCATGTGATTGCAGGTAAAGCGGTTGCGTTGAAAGAAGCTATGGAGCCAGAGTTCAAAGTTTACCAGCAGCAAGTGGCGAAAAATGCGAAAGCCATGGTCGACGTTTTCCAAAAACGTGGCTATAAAGTTGTGTCTGGTGGAACTGAAAACCACTTATTCTTAGTTGATTTAGTTGATAAAGGTATTACTGGTAAAGATGCTGATGCAGCTCTTGGCCGCGCTAATATCACTGTTAACAAAAACAGCGTACCAAACGACCCGAAAAGCCCATTCGTAACGTCTGGTGTACGTATTGGTTCTCCAGCAATTACACGTCGTGGTTTTAAAGAAGCGGAAGCAGGTGAGCTAGCTGGCTGGATGTGTGATATTCTAGACAACCTCAATGACGAAGCGACCATTGAAAGCGTGAAACAAAAAGTATTAACAATCTGCAAAAAATACCCAGTTTACGCATAATATAAACAATATTTAATTACCTAAACCCGCTTCTACATGTTTGTATGAGCGGGTTTTTTGCATTGAAAAAAGGGAGGGGTGATGGTCATTCCATCAACACGTTGGTTAGCTATTGACTATTTTACCTATTTTTTTGCGTATAGTATTTTTTTACCATTTTGGTCTGTGTGGCTACAGGGCGAGGGTATTGATGCAGAAATGATAGGGGTTTTACTCGGTGTCGGGCTAACAGCTCGCTTCCTAGGTGCAATGTTTATTACTCCTTCCGTTAAAGAGCCCTCAAAACTCATCATGGCACTACGACTGCTAGCAGGTCTCTCATTAATTTTCTCTGTTGGTTTTGCTTTTGGTTCCCATTGGGCATGGTTATTATTTGTGATGATAGGGTTTAACTTGTTTTTTGCACCAATGGTTCCATTAGGGGATTCGTTGGCTGGCACTTGGCAAAAACAATTTTCATTCGATTATGGCAAAATCCGTGTTTGGGGCTCTATCGCATTTATTATCGGCTCATCTTTAATGGGCTATTTGGCGGGAGTCTGGGGTCATCAGTCCATTATGGTTGCTTTGATTATAAGTTGCTTAGCATTATTGCTAGGGTCAATGTTAAAACCCGCTATCATGCCGACTGGAGCTGCCAAAGTAGAGGGCGATGATAAGCTTTCCTTTAAGCAATTAATTGCAGATAAGAACATCGTGAAGTTTTTAGTTTGCGTAACGCTGCTGCAAGGTGCACATGCAGCTTATTATGGGTTTGCGTCCCTATTTTGGAAAGAAGCGGGCTATTCAGATTTAGTAATAGGTAATTTGTGGTCACTGGGTGTTGTCGCAGAAGTGATAGTTTTTATGTTGAGCCACCGTTTATTTAGGCGTTGGAGTGCTCGTAATCTATTACTCTTATCTGCATTTTGTGGGGTGATTCGCTGGGGCTTAATGGGGGCATTTACCAGTTTACCAGTATTAATCATTATACAAATACTGCACAGTGGTACCTTTACGGTTTGCCATTTAGCCGCGATGCGTTTTATTAGTGCGCGTAAAGAAAATGAAATCATTCCGTTACAAGGGGTGTATTCTGCCCTAGCCACCGGTGGTGGGTTAGCTGTGCTTACAATTATTGTTGGTTATATTTATGAGCGCGTTCCAGCCCATCATGGTGTGGTTTTCTATTTAATGGCTCTTCTTGCTATTCCTGCCATATTTATTCGACCCAAAATTGTTGCTCAGCCGTAATGGTGAATAGTTACGAGGGAGTCTGTTGTCAAGTAGTGAAGTGAATATGCGTATTCTTGCTGCATTTCATTTATATTAATTTAAATAAAAACACTTAATTAAAATGGGCAAGTAGCTTTCTGAGCTACTTGCCATCTAAAGTTAGTATTATTTTTATAAGCTTGGTAAGAATGTTGTAAATACAGGCATAAATGTCACTAGTAATAAAACAACAATTAATGCGAAGAATAACGGTAATACTTCACGAATAAAGTCAGCAATACGCACACCTGTGATAGACGTCGCGACAAACATCACTGTTCCCATTGGTGGCGTTAAACAACCAATAGCCAAATTCAATATCATCACAATACCAAAGTGGATTGGGTCGATACCGAGTAATTTCACCGTTGGCATTAATAGAGGAACGAGCACAATAATCGCGGCATTACCTTCAATGAACATGCCTAGAATTAACAGAACCGCATTGACTATCATTAAAAATACATAAGGATTGTCAGAAAAATTGGTCATCATTCGCGCGACATCTTGTGCCACTTGCTCATTCGTCAATACCCATGCTAATGCGGAACATGTCATGATGATTAGCATAATACTCGCGGTTGAACGAGCTGTTTCGAGAAACGAAGCGGCGATATCTTTTAACTTCATTTCGCGATAAAAGAAGGTACCAATAACGATGACATAAAGTACAGCAATTGCACCAGCTTCTGTTGGGGTAAAAATACCAAACCTAATTCCACCAATGATCACAAGAACCAACAAGAAAGCTGACATTGCGCCTTTACCGGTTTGGTATACCTCTGACCAAGTCGGTCCTTTTTCTCTTGCTGGTTTATAGCCACGTCTCTTGGCAATCAAATAAATAGTAACCATTAAGGCAAGGCAGCACATAAGGCCAGGAATAATTGCAGCCATAAACATTTTGCCAATGGAAACGTCAGCAACAAACCCATAAATAATAAGGGCTATCCCAGGGGGAATAATTGGGGTTATGAGTGAACCAGCGGCTGTCACAGCAGCAGAAAAACTCCTTCCATAGCCTAATTTCGTCATTTCAGGCACTAGCATTTTAGACAGCATTGCACAGTCTGCAAGGTTAGATGCTGATAGCCCACCCATCATGGTGCTTAACAATACGTTTGATTGAGCAAGACCTCCAGGGTAGTGGCCGGATAAAGTGCCAGTGAATTTTAGCATTCGACTGGTTATTCCAGTGTAATTTAATAAATTTCCTAATAAAATAAAAAAAGGAATAGCTAGTAAGGTTACGTTTTCCCCTGCACCAATAATTCTCTGTACGGCGATTAATGGAGAAATATCACCAACAGAAAAGAAATAAGTGAGTAAAGCGATTAATACACTTAAGAATATAGGGACGTTAATTAAAAAACAGAAAATTAATACAATACAGGCGATAACTACTGACATGGTTTATCCCCTTTAATTAATTTGCTCATATCTTCCAACAAATGTTGAATTGAAAATAACACCATGATGGATGCACCAATAGGAACAGAGAGGTCGATGTAATAATAAGAAACACCAATAATTGGGGTTATCTTATCTTCTGCAATAATAGACAGTTCGTATCCAAGGTAACCGAAAATTGATAAAGCAATGATAGCCATAATATGGGTGAATACTGCGATAACTAACTGTATTTTTTCAGGAAATAAAGAGGTGATGGCATCAATACTGACATGCATTCTTTTACCTGCGGCCGAAGCGGCACCGATCATGACAAGCCAGATGTAGCAAATAATTAAAACTTCTTCACTCCACATTAAAGGGTCATTAAGAAGCCAACGCATGAACACAGCAAGAATAGTGATCATCACAATCGCTGCGACGGCGAGTGATGATACAATATCACTTAATTTCCCCAGAAATTTAAACATAGAAGATCCTTGCAAGAATAATAGCTAACCTTATTATTGTGAAAAGACTGGCGGAATATACCGCCAATCATGATGGTTAATTATTAATAATATCTTGTGTTTGCTGGTATAAATTTGCAGACCACTCTGGGAATTCATTATAGAATGGCTTAGATTTTTCTTTGAAAAGCTCACGGTCAACTTCAACGACGGTAACCCCTTCATTCTTCATTTTTTCAATAATTTCTTTTTCTTCTTTTAGAACTAATTCAGTTAAATATTGGCCTGCTTCATTTCCTGATTCAACCAAAGCTTGTTGAATATTTTCAGGTAATTTACTGTAGGTTTTGCTTCCCATGACTAAGTTAGTGACGTTTTCTACATGGCCCGTTAGGATAAGAAATTTCGCTGCTTCATGGTGTTTTTGGCCATATAAAACAGGAATTGGGTTTTCTGCACCGTCAATAATTTTAAGGTTAAGTGCGGTATAAACTTCAGCTAAAGGTAATGGTGTTGGAGTTGCTCCCATCGCTTCTAAGCCTTTAATTTGGATTTTATTATTTGGTACACGGATTTTTAAACCTTTTAAGTCATCCGGCGTTTTTATCATTTTATTCGCGAGAATATGACGTGACCCATATAACCAATCTTTAGATACAACATGCAGGCCTTTTTTATCCAACTGCTGTTCTAAATTGCCATACCAAGGTGAAGCATTTAATTTAAAAATATCTTGATAGGAAAGGCCTAAATAAGGACCAAACATAATACCGTAGTCAGGGACATAGTCAGAGAAGAAAGCGCCATCAGCGAGAGTAATTAATGGGCTACCTAATTTCATTTGTTCTATGACATCTTTCTTAGAACCTAATTGTGAACTTGGGTAAGGGATTAATTCACCTTCACCATTTGTTTTTTCATTGAATTTTTTTGCCCATTCATGGATTGCTAAGTCAAAAGGTTCGCCTGGATTATTTTCGTAGGCAACTTTTAATTTATATTTAGCATCAGCAAAAGCTGAACCAGCCATACTGCCCATTAAAATCATAGTGCTGAGTGTTAAGCTAAGAATTTTCTTCCCGTTCAATGTGCTCAGTTTCATAAAAGTATCTCCTGTAGGGGGATTTATTGTTTTAAATAGTTTTTTTATATCTTTCACGTAAAGTGGATTCAGTGCCATTATGCAGAATAGCATTTATTTTTTGGCAAACATCTTCCTGTAATTGTGGAATTTCATTGAGATTTAAGCCCCATAAATCAGACATTGCTAAGACATTTTGGGTTAACTGCCTTGTATCCGAATCATAGAGGCTATCCCATTCTTTAAAACGTTTGAGCAAATAATCATCATCATTCAATGGGATTGATAATTGATTAAACTGCCCGCGATAAAAAACAATCAATGCCGCGAGTGAGAATGCAATGCAATAAGGGATTTGATTGTATTGGTTAGAATAAGAGATTAATTGAGGTAATAGCCGAGTTTTAAACTTGGTTAATGAATTAAGAGCGATAGAGAGTAATTCATGCTCTATAAATGGGTTGTTAAAACGGTCGATAACTGCGGATGCGAAAGCATTTAACTCCGTAGGGTCTTGAGATAACACAGGGATCACTTCGTTACCGATTAAATCCTTGGTGAAGGATAATAAAATGGGGTTAGATGTGGCCTCACGTACAGTTTTAATTCCTGCTAAATAAGCGACAGGTACCATTGAGGTATGTGCGCCATTCAAGATAGCGACTTTACGCTCTTTGTAAGGTTTAATGTCATCGACAATCTTTATGTTTAATGGCAATTCATTTAATTTCAGTTTTTTCTCTAATTCTTTTGGTCCTTGAATAACAAATAGATAAAAATATTCAGCGGTAACTAAAAACTTATCTTTATAACCTAACTCTTTTTCTAATTTACCGATTTCATTTTTAGGATAACCTGTCACTATTCTATCAACTAACGTAGAGCAAAAGGTATTGTGGTTATTCAGCCACATGATGAAATCATTAGGTAGATTCCAGTCCTCTGCGTGTTTATTGATAAATTCTTTTAATTTTTCACCATTATAATCGATTAATTCACAAGGGATGATTATCAATCCTTTGCTTTTATCACCATTGAAATGCTGATAACGGTGGAAAAGAAATTGAGTCAATTTTGCAGGAAAACTACTTGCAGGCCTATCGTCCAAGCAAACATCTTGTTTATAAACAATACCCGCTTCGGTCGTATTGGAAAAAACCCACTGTAAGTCTGGGTTTTCCGCACAACTTAAAAATTTATCATATTCAGAATAAATAAGAATTTCGCGATTAACGGAATTGATGATCCTGACATTTGAAACACTTTGTTGTTGTTCGTTGATTCCCCTGGTGATGGCGGTATATAAACCATCTTGCTCATTGATTGACGGGTGTGTTGAATCAATCGGCCTGACAATTGTTATGCCGCTATTAAAGTCTGTTTTTTCATTCAGTTGATCAACCATCCAGTCAATAAATGCCCGTAAAAAGTTACCTTCCCCAAACTGAAGAATTTTTTCTGGGTACTGCTTATTAGCCATTGATTGCCGATTCAGGTAATTATCCATGACTATTCCTCGAGTTATTATGTGTATTATTCATCTGGTGTGGGTTCAGACTAGAAGTATTTTTTTTTACGGACTATTAATTGCATCAATTTTGTGGGGTCAATGGCTTTTTGGTGTTTTTAATGTGTTTTTTATCAATTAAAAACATGGTTTTTATCTTTGTTAAAATGGTGATTATTATTATTTTTTATATAATTATATGATAATTAAGAAATATATTATTTTTTGGGTAAGTGAGGATGATTGGTTTTTTATGATTCTATTGTTTTTTTAGTGAAAAATTCAGGTTAAACGTGGAGGAGGGAATAATAATAGTAAGTCATAGGGCGCTCAATTAGTTTTTAATCAAGCGCTTGGATTGAATAGGGTTATTCATATGTCTGTTGTATCGAATTGATCATAGTCCGTTTAGCAGTATCTAAATGGTGACGAAGTTCATTCATCGCGACAATATCATTACGGCTAATTAAAGCACTTAAAATAGTCATGTGTTCTTCGATAGCAAGGACGTTTCTTTCTTTTAAGTCTGACTCATCCCACTGGTATTGGAAGTGGAATATAACAGTAATAATTTCAAGTGATTGGTTAAAAAAGGGATTGTTGGCTCCCGATAAAATAAGGCTATGTAATTCATAGTCTAACTGGGAAAAATCACGATAATTAATCGTGACTGTTTCGCGCAATGCCCTATGTTTAAGTAATAATTCTTTGGCTAAAATCCAACGGTGGTCATCCGCGGGTAAATTTAAAAAATGCGTAAGTGCATTTGTTTCAAGCAACTCCCTAAATTCAAAGAGTTTCTCTGCATATTCGCGAGAAAATTTCATTATATGCCAGTTGCCTCTATGGGTATTTTTAATTAACCCATATCGAGAAAATTCAACCAAAAATTCCCTAACCACACTGGAGTTAACATGGCTTTTCTTGGCGAGTTGTAACTCTGTAAAAGTATCCCCAGGCATCAGTTCTTTGCGTTTAATCATTTGGTAAAACGCTTTTTCGAATAACACAATTTGCTGATCTGGCAGGCTTGATTCAACTGGGAAGAAATCAGTTTTGTTTGGGTATCGAATAACGTGATATTCATTACCTTGTTTTTCAACAATTTTTTTCTCTAGTAAATATTCAATCGTGTGCCTGACAGTTGTACGACTGATATTAAACATTTCCGCTAAGGAAGATTGAGAAGGAAAAGGCGAAGTTAACAAATTTTTATGAATAGCATCTAAAAATTCATTAATAGAAGCGTAGCGCAAATTTTTACTTCTCACCATTTTGAGATCCCTCTAATTGATTTTTATTCTTAAAAAACCGATTTAAAACCGATTTTAAAACATTTAATCACAAAACCTGCTTGTTTAATATCTAGATTATGTTTTTTAAATTAAAAAAGACAGATAAATTGATGGAGGATGATATGAAGCAATTGATTTGTCAGGAACCTAAAAAGCTAGTCTATCAGCAAGTTGAAGAGCCAGTGGTCAAAGCCGGTCAGGTAAAAATTAAAATCCATGCTATTGGAATTTGTGGCACAGATATTCATGCATGGGGAGGAAATCAACCTTTTTTCCAATATCCTCGCGTATTAGGGCATGAGATTTCGGGGACCATTTGTGAAGTCGCTTCTGATGTAACTCAGTGGAAAGTAGGGCAACGTGTTGCGGTAATGCCTTATGTTGCTTGCTACGAATGTGGAGCTTGTAAAAGTGGTAAAACGAATTGCTGCGAAAAAATCTCAGTTATAGGTGTACATGAAGATGGGGGGTTTTGTGAGTATTTAAATGTCCCAGAGAATAATGTATTGGCAATCGCCGATACTGTTAGTGATATTGATGGGGCGTTAATTGAGCCATTTTCTATTAGTGCTCACGCGGTAAGGCGTGCGCAAGTGAAATCTCAAGATACGGTTTTGGTCGTGGGCGCAGGGCCAATTGGTTTAGGTGTTGCTGCTATTGCTAAAGCAGATGGTGCTAACGTGTTAGTTGCAGATACCAGTGCAGCAAGGCGCCAGCACGTAGAAAAGGTGCTGGGAGTCACAACCTGTGACCCAGCGGATGAAATGTATTTATCTATCATTGAAGAAAATTTCCAAGGGCAGTTAGCAGAAAAAGTCATTGATGCGACGGGGAACCCGCATGCGATGAATAGCGCCGTTAATTTAATTCGCCACGGTGGGATAGTGGTATTTGTTGGCTTGTTTAAAGGCAATTTATCTTTTTCAGATCCCGATTTTCATAAGAAAGAAACCACAATGATGGGAAGCCGTAATGCAACGCTTGAAGATTTCAATAAAGTAGCGAAGTTGATGTCGGAAGGTAAGCTAACAAGTGAGATGATGTTAACTCATCAATTTGATTTTAATACCATTGGTGAGCGCTATGAGAAAGATGTTATTAATAATCGTGAGTTAATTAAAGGGGTTATTTTATTTTAAGTCACATTCGTTAAATTACATGCAAAAAAATGCCCACTTAAGACAGCTTGAACTGTAACTTGTTGTGGGCTTTTTTCAAACGGGGGGTAATTAGCGTTTAAGGGCTTCTGATAATTCGTCTTTCATAACGGATAATATATCTTTAACCACTCGTGGGCTACCAGCAACCAAGTTACCTGAAGCTAAATAGTTATGGCCACCGACAAAATCAGTCACAATACCGCCTGCTTCACGCATGATCAGCTTGCCACCTAAGAAATCCCAAGGTTTTAAACCAATTTCGAAGAATGCATCAACACGGCCTGATGCGACATAGCATAAATCTAACGCTGCGGAGCCTGTGCGGCGAAAATCAGCACATTTATCAAACATAGCCGTCATAATTTTCATATAGGCAGGAGCATGTTGCTTTTGTTTGAAAGGGAAGCCAGTTGCGACAATAGCTCCGTCAAGGCCACGTTTTTCATCGATACGAATGCGGTAACCATTAAGTTGCGCGCCTTGACCACGAACTGCGCTGAACAGTTCATTACGCATTGGGTCATAAACAACGGCAACCTCAGTACGGCCTTTAACGCGCACAGCGATAGAAACAGAAAAATGGGGAAGGCGTTTTGTGAAGTTAGTCGTGCCATCCAGTGGATCGATTACCCATTGAATATCGTTATCTTTACCTAATAACTCACCGCTTTCTTCAGTGATAATAGTATGATCAGGATATGACTTACGGATGATTTCAATAATCAACTGCTCAGATTCTTGATCAACGTTAGTGACAAAATCGTTAGCGCCTTTTTGAGTCACTTTGATATTACTAGGCATTTCATAGTTTTTAGCTATGTGATTACCGGCCTTACGTGCGGCACGTATGGCGATGTTAAGCATCGGATGCATGGGCTTTTTCCACTGGAATGTTAAAGAACGAAAAACAAGAGAGCCGAATTATATAGATGTTCGTCACAATAAGCAATTTTGTGTTAAACTGTGCCGATAATTTTTTCATTAAACGTATAAACCATGTTAGATAATATCCGTATTGTTCTTGTTGAGACCTCACACACTGGTAATATGGGCTCGACTGCCCGTGCAATGAAAACCATGGGGCTTTCAAATCTTTATCTTGTTAATCCTCTTGTTGAGCCTGATTCACACTCAATCGCACTTTCCGCAGGGGCAAGTGATGTTATCGGTAATGCCACGATCGTCAAAACGCTCGATGAAGCCTTAGAAGGGTGTAAATTAGTCATTGGTACTAGTGCTCGCTCTCGTACATTGTCGTGGCCAATGGTTGAGCCTCGTGAGTGTGGTGTAAAATCAGTAAACCAATCAAAAGAGTCGCCAGTGGCGATTGTTTTTGGTCGTGAACGTGTTGGCTTGACTAACGAAGAGCTACAAAAATGCCAATATCACTTATATATTCCCACCAATCCTGAATATGGGTCATTAAATTTAGCGATGGCTGTTCAGTTGGTGAGTTATGAAATTCGTATGGCTTATCTGGCTATGGATGAAAAAAATGCGGTAATATCGCCGGATGATGAGGTAGAATACCCGCCATCAGAAGATGTTGAGCGTTTTTATGTCCATCTTGAGAGTGTACTACATGAGTCAGGTTTTATTCGTAAGGCACATCCAGGCTTAATTATGAATAAATTACGTCGCTTGTTCACCCGTGCGCACATTGAAACTCAAGAGTTACATATCTTAAGGGGTATCCTAACGTCGATGGAAAAATGGGCGAAAAAGTGAGGCTAAACTCGTGGTAAAAGTAGGTGAATAATACTTGAGTAAAATAGTCAGGTAAATAGTTGACTAAATTAGTCAGGAATGTCACAATCTTGCTATAATTTACCACGGAGTAATATGTTATGAGACTCACTTCCAAAGGGCGTTACGCGGTAACAGCGATGTTAGATGTCGCGTTACATTCTCAGTCAGGTCCAGTACCTTTAGCTGATATCTCTGAACGTCAGGGAATTTCCCTCTCTTATCTTGAGCAACTTTTCTCTCGTTTACGCAAAAACGAGCTAGTTTCCAGCGTCCGCGGTCCGGGTGGTGGTTATTTGCTTGGCAGAGACGCAGACCAAATTTTTGTTGCTGAAGTCATTGCTGCGGTTGATGAATCTGTTGACGCGACTCGTTGTCAAGGTAATAAAGAAGGTTGCCAAAATGGTGACCGCTGCTTAACCCACGCATTGTGGCGTGACTTAAGCGATAGAATCACAAGTTTCCTTAGCAGCATTAGTCTTGACGAATTGGTTAAAAACCAAGAAGTCATGGTTGTTGCTGATAGACAAGATAATGAACAGCGTAAAACCATGCCAAATGGAATAACACCTGAATCTATTATCAATGTACGTGCTTAAAAAATATATTAAAAATTGCAGTCGGTACATTTTGGTGAGGTTTTAGACGAAGAGCTAGCACCCGCTATTTGTACCTTTAAAAATTAAAGGCAAGCTATATTGACCTTTGGAGTATGTGAGCAATGAAATTACCAATTTATCTTGACTATTCAGCAACAACACCCGTCGATCCACGTGTTGCTGAAAAAATGATGCAATGTTTAACAATGGATGGGAACTTCGGTAATCCAGCATCCCGTTCTCACCGTTTTGGCTGGCAAGCCGAGGAAGCGGTTGATATTGCTCGTAATCAAATAGCTGAATTAGTGGGTGCTGACCCACGTGAAATCGTCTTTACATCAGGTGCAACAGAGTCTGATAACTTAGCGATTAAAGGCGCTGCCAATTTCTATAAAAAGAAAGGTAATCACATTATTACGTGTAAAACGGAACACAAAGCCGTTTTAGACACTTGCCGTCAATTAGAACGAGAAGGTTTTGAAGTGACTTATTTGTCACCACAAAGCAACGGTTTAATTGCCATGCAAGATCTCAAAGATGCTATCCGTGAAGACACAATTTTAATTTCAATTATGCATGTTAATAATGAAATTGGTGTTATTCAAGATATCGAAGCAATCGGTGAATTATGCCGTAGCAAAGGGATTATCTTCCACGTTGATGCGACTCAAAGTGTAGGTAAATTACCTATCGACTTGAACGCATTAAAAGTCGATTTAATGTCATTCTCTGCTCACAAACTGTATGGCCCAATGGGCATCGGTGCACTATACGTTCGTCGTAAACCGCGTGTGCGTCTTGAGGCACAACAACACGGTGGCGGTCATGAGCGTGGTATGCGTTCTGGTACATTAGCGGTTCACCAAATTGTCGGTATGGGCGAAGCGTATCGTATTGCAAAAGAAGAGATGGCATCTGAGTCCGAGCGTTTACGCGGGTTACGCTTACGTTTATGGAATGGCATTAAAGATATCGAAGAAGTTTACCTCAACGGTGATTTAGAACACGGTGCGCCGCACATTCTGAACGTCAGCTTCAACTATGTTGAAGGTGAATCACTGATGATGTCCTTGAAAGATTTGGCTGTTTCTTCAGGTTCTGCATGTACATCTGCAAGCCTAGAACCTTCTTATGTACTACGTGCTTTAGGGATGAATGATGAGCTAGCACACAGCTCAATCCGTTTCTCTTTAGGTCGTTTCACGACAGAAGAAGAAATTGACTATGCAATCAAAATGATTCATGGCGCAATTGGCCACTTACGCGAGCTGTCTCCTTTATGGGAAATGTTTAAAGACGGCGTAGATCTTAACAGCATCGAATGGTCTCACCATTAATCAGACGGTTTCAGGAGTATAAAAAATGGCTTACAGTGAAAAAGTTATCGATCATTATGAAAATCCACGCAACGTTGGTTCATTTGACAACAGCGACCCAAGCGTAGGCAGTGGTATGGTAGGTGCACCTGCATGTGGTGATGTCATGAAATTACAGATTAAAGTAAATGATGACGGCATTATTGAAGATGCACGCTTTAAAACGTATGGTTGCGGTTCAGCTATTGCTTCAAGTTCATTGGTTACAGAGTGGATGAAAGGCAAAAGCTTGGATGAAGCTGAGTCAATCAAAAATACAGCAATCGCAGAAGAGTTAGAATTACCGCCAGTGAAAATTCACTGCTCAATTCTAGCTGAAGATGCCATTAAAGCTGCTATTGCTGATTACAAAAGCAAACGCCAAAGCAAATAGGTATAAATGTTAGTGTATAGGGCAACCAATATTAATAAATAACAAAAGTTATCGTCCTATATCTGACAGATTATCCGTAATCATTTGGGGTGAATATCGCTGAGGGAAGTTAACACTCATCAGCTCAATGATGACGGATATAAAATAATTTGAAGGCGGATGCGACTAATCGGTAGCATCTGCCTTATTTGTTTCTAAAGTGAGGTTTGCAATGTCTATTTCTCTTACAGAAAGTGCGGCGCAGCGAATTCAATCTTTCCTACAAAACCGAGGGAAAGGTGAAGGCTTGCGTTTAGGTGTAAGAACTTCTGGTTGTTCAGGAATGGCTTATGTCCTTGAGTTTGCTGATATAATCAATGAAGAAGACACGGTTTTTGAAGACAAAGGTGTTAAAGTTATCGTCGATGGTAAAAGCATTGTTTATCTTGATGGTACCGAGCTGGATTTTGTAAAAGAAGGCTTAAACGAAGGGTTTAAATTTAATAACCCTAACGTCAACAGTGAATGCGGATGCGGTGAAAGTTTTCACGTATAATTCCTTCATATAAGCATGATTTTCGACCGATGTTGCTAATACTGGCGGCATTGGTTACCGGTTCGAGAAACTGAGCACTTATGGATTATTTTACTCTTTTCGGGTTAACTCCCGTTTACGCTATTGATAGCGAACAGCTAACGCAGCGCTTTCAAGATTTACAGCGTCAATACCATCCTGACCGTTTTGCAACTTGTTCCGAACAGGAAAAGATGCAAGCACTTCAAAAGGCTGCAACGATTAATGCGGCTTATCAAGCCCTTCGTCACCCGCTTAAGCGCGCGGAATATATGCTTTCATTGCATGGTTTCGATATTAATAATGAACAACATACCATGCATGACACTGCATTTTTGATGGAGCAGCTTGAATTACGTGAAGAATTAGACAATATCGAAAATAATGCTGATGCACTTGAACTACTGAGCACGTTTATGAAAAACGTCAAGCAAATGCAACAAACAAGAAGTGTGTTGATGGTAACCGAACTGGATGCCATGCAGTGGGAAAAAGCCGCTGATACCGTACGTAAATTGCGTTTTCTCGATAAGCTACAGCAACAGGCTGAGCAACTCGAAGAACGGTTACTAGGCGAATTTTAAGAGAAAACGACTATGGCTTTATTACAAATCAGTGAACCGGGAATGACTGCTGCTCCACACCAACGTAAATTAGCAGCGGGGATTGACCTAGGAACCACTCACTCTTTAATTGCAACGGTACGAAGTGGTGAAGCCGCCGCATTACCTGACAACCAAGGGCGTTTTTTATTGCCTTCTATTGTGAATTATCAAGCAAATAGCAAACAAGTTGGTTGGGAAGCTAAACAACTAGCTGAGCAGGACCCGGTGAATACGGTTATTTCAGTAAAACGTATGATAGGGCGGTCATTAGCAGATATTCAAAAACGCTATCCTGATTTACCTTATCAATTGAGTGCCAGTGAAAATGGTTTACCATTTATTCAAACTGCTGCGGGCCAAGTTGACCCAATCCAAGTTTCTGCTGATATTTTAAAAACACTCGCTAAACGCGCACAAGAAACTCTCGGTGGTGAAATGGATGGCATCGTGATCACCGTTCCTGCCTATTTCGATGATGCACAGCGTCAAGGTACCAAAGATGCCGCACGTCTTGCTGGTTTACATGTGCTACGTTTACTCAATGAGCCGACGGCTGCGGCGATTGCTTATGGGTTAGACTCTGGGCAAGAAGGGGTAATAGCGGTTTATGACCTCGGCGGTGGTACATTTGATGTGTCTATCTTGCGCTTAAGTCGTGGTGTGTTTGAAGTATTAGCGACTGGTGGTGATACAGCGCTCGGCGGTGATGATTTTGACCAACTTCTTGCCGAGTGGATTGCCAATCAAGCTGGCGTTTCACTGCAAGGTGATCATCATTTAAATCGTCAATTATTGAATATTGCGACCAAAACAAAAATTGCGTTGAGTGATGCAAATACTGCGACCATTGATGTTGCTAATTGGCATGGTGAAATTCACCGTGAGCAATTTAATGCATTGATTGAAAATCATGTTAAACGGACATTGTTAGCCTGCCGTCGAGCATTGAAAGATGCGGGAGTTGAGGCAGAAGAAGTGTTGAATGTGGTGATGGTTGGGGGCTCAACGCGTGTGCCATTAGTTCGCCAGAAAGTGGGTGATTTTTTTGGAAAAGAACCACTGACCTCAATCGACCCTGACAAGGTTGTGGCCATTGGCGCGGCTATCCAAGCCGATATTCTAGTTGGGAATAAGCCTGACAGTGATATGTTATTGCTAGATGTTATTCCCCTGTCCCTTGGTTTAGAAACCATGGGGGGGCTTGTAGAAAAAGTGATTCCGCGCAATACCACTATCCCAGTCGCTCGTGCCCAAGAATTTACTACATTTAAAGATGGCCAAACGGCAATGAGCGTGCACGTAGTACAAGGTGAGCGTGAAATGGTTGCCGATTGCCGTTCATTAGCGCGTTTTACCTTGCGTGATATCCCAGCAATGGCTGCGGGGGGCGCACATATTCGGGTAACTTTCCAAGTTGACGCGGATGGGTTATTAAGTGTCAGTGCGATGGAAAAATCCACGGGTGTAGAAGCTTCTATTCAAGTTAAGCCATCTTATGGGTTAACGGATAATGAAATTTCAAGCATGATTAAAGATTCAATGTCAAACGCGCAAGATGATCTTAATGCGCGCCGCTTAGCGGAGCAAAAAGTTGAAGCGGCAAGAGTGCTTGAAAGTTTAACGAGTGCATTAGCGCAAGATGCCAATTTACTGACGCCAACAGAAGAGTCGGAAATTGATAATGCAGTCAATGAGTTAATTAAAGCGGTCGAGGGGACTGACCCGGCCGTAATTGAAAATGCCATTAAACAACTGGATAAGCAATCGCAGGATTTTGCTGCGCGTCGTATGGATAGCTCTATACGCCAAGCGCTGTCAGGCCATTCTGTGGATGAGATATAATTATGCCTAAAATAGTTTTTTTACCTCATAGTGATTTATGCCCAGACGGTGCGGTTGTTGAAGCACAAGAAGGCGAGTCTATTTTAAATGTTGCATTACGCAGTGGTATCGAACTCGAACATGCCTGTGAGAAATCCTGTGCTTGTACGACTTGCCATTGCATTGTTCGTGAAGGTTTTGATTCATTGGAAGAAAGCAGTGAGTTAGAAGACGATATGCTAGATAAAGCATGGGGCTTAGAACCTGAGAGCCGACTGAGTTGTCAGGCGCTGGTGACTGATGAAGATTTAGTGGTCGAGATTCCAAAATATACGATCAACCATGCCCGTGAACACTAATGCTCGTCATATTTCGCGCTGTCGCGGTGTTGGCTTCTTTCAAGTATTCGGGTCACATACCTGTGTATGCTCTCCGAGATACTTTCAATTGCCGCCTAGCGACAACGCGAACTATTTAGAGCATTGGACTATTTGTTAATATTTCATGCTGTCGCGGTATTGATGCTTTCAATCACAGGTAGCAGAGCGAGCGAATTATTTTGCACATTGAAGTGTAGATGAAAGCTTGATAATCAAATTAGTGAGGGAGTATGAGCTTAAAATGGTCAAATAGCCGTGAAATCGGTGAAGCATTATATGATGCATTTCCTGACGTTGATCCGAAAACCGTGCGCTTTACGGATATGCACCAGTGGATTTGCGACTTAGAAGAGTTTGATGATGACCCGCAAAAATCGAATGAGAAAATTTTAGAAGCGATTTTGTTAGTTTGGCTGGATGAATTCGAATAAGTGGTTTTTTCATCTAAAAACCGAGTGGCTATTAAGAATAGTGCTCGGTTTTTTTATTTTGCATCAGCACTATAATGATATCCCTAGTATTATTTATCAGTTAAGGTAACAGTAAGTGCGGGCAATCTATTGGGCTTTTGCTGTCCGCAAAAATAGACAAAGTGAGAAAAACGATGACAAAACAAATTATGCCAGTAATGATTTCTTGTGAGCCAGCAGCACCATGTTGGGGTGAAGGCGCATTGTTAAGCTCTAGCGATAACGGCATGACAATCCACCTGAAACACGCTGGGAAATTATGTGCTGTGCAAAGTGCTGGCCGTAAATTAGATGGGCAAGGTATTCGCAATGTTGCCTTAACCGGTGAGGGCTGGGACTTAGAAAAAAGTTGGGCATTTTGGCAAGGTTTTCGTGCACCGAAAGGGGCTAGAACTATTGAATGGCCTGTGTTACCAGAAGAAGACCGTAAAGAATTAGAAAACCGTATTCGTACTGTTGATTGGGTACGTGACGTCATTAATGCTCCGGCTGAAGAATTAGGGCCAGAGCAATTAGCAAAACGCGCTATTGACCTACTTTGCACCGTGGGCGCTCAAGATATTAGCTATCGCATTATCAAAGGTGATGACTTATTAGCTCAAGGTTATACGGGTATTCATACTGTTGGCCGTGGCTCAAGTCGCCCACCAGTATTCTTAGCTTTAGATTACAACCCAGGTGCAAACCCTAACGCGCCAGTTTTTGCAGCTCTAGTTGGTAAGGGTATTACCTTCGATTCGGGGGGCTATAGTATCAAGCCATCTGCTTCGATGAACTCAATGAAAGCGGACATGGGCGGGGCTGCCACTTTAGCAGGTTCATTGGCTCTAGCGATTTCACGCGGTTTGCAAAAACGTGTGAAAATGTTCCTGTGTATTGCAGATAACATGGTGAGTGGCAACGCATTTAAGTTAGGCGATATTATCCGTTACCGTAATGGCAAATCCGTAGAAATCATGAATACAGATGCTGAAGGGCGTTTAGTGTTAGCTGATGGCTTAATTGATGCGAGCAAAGAAAACCCGACACTGATTATTGATGCAGCAACCTTAACTGGTGCAGCAAAAATGGCAGTAGGTGGGGATTACCATTCAGTTTTAAGTTTCGATGACAAGTTAGTCGCTGATTTAATGAGTGCTTCAAATGAGGAATTTGAATTATTTTGGCGTTTACCATTAGCTGAATTTCATCGTCAGCAGCTACCGTCAGGTTTTGCTGATCTCAACAATATTGCTGCGCCATCTCATACTGCTGGGGCAAGTACAGCGGCGGCATTTTTATCCCATTTTGTTGAAAACTATCGCCAAAACTGGGTACATATTGATTGCTCGGCAACTTACCGTAAGTCTCCTGTTAGTTTATGGGCAGAAGGCGCAACAGGTATTGGTGTGAGAACACTGGCAAACTTGTTAATCAGTAAATCAAAATAACCCCCACGGGTTGACAATGGGCACGAGAAGAATACTTTTCGTGCCTATTTTTTACCTAAGCGATTTTTACCTCAATGAAAGTGCGAGTATAATCAGCAATTATTTTTAATAGCAGGGGATGGCAATGTCGCAGCAATCGAATAATAACAGTTCTATCCAAGAAACTGAGATCCAATATACTGAGTTAACCGTACCAAAAGGCTCATCACTTAAGCTAAGTGCTTTAGAAGAACAGCCACAAGCAATTGTCGATGCACTATCTGAGTTTTTTAAACAACACAAAGTCGTAAGACGTGGGTTTATAGTATCGGCAGTTGAGGATGAAGCTAGCGAAGAAAACCCAATTTTGTTGGTTGCATTGGAATTTACCGCGGGTGCTGAAAATATTGATGCAATTATTCATGATGCTGGGACATTAGCGTGTGATTTCTTAGCAGATAACGAATCGATTGATTTTTGTATCGTTAATGAACATGAAAAAGGGGTTAGTCATTTTATTACGCAGCATGTCCAGCCATTTTATCAACGCCGTTTAGGCAGTTTTCTACGAGATACTATCCCTGTCAAAAATACCTGATAAATAATATCTGAGTGGGAAAGTAGTTTTTTCTCACTCATAAATAAAAAATAGTCTTGAATAAACTTTTTTCTGCTTTCTATTGATAAACATTCCACATTCTTACGGTATTTTTTCCTAATGGTTTTTTCCGTTTTGTCTGATAGGTGTTTTTATAACACTCTGTTAAATTATATTGATGAAAGAAATAATTATTGGAAAACATCACTAATACATAAATTTAGTCATTTCCTAGTATCTAGTGGGTTTTAACTTCCTGTTAAAACCATAAAAAAACAGAAAAAATTAACTTATTAAAGGGCGGGCGGTAATGAAACAACAATCAGGTTGGGCTTCATTGGCGGGTCTAAAAACGAAAAAACGTTATCTTGCAATAGCATTAGCATCAGTCATGGCGTTAGTGGGGTGCGATAATACAGAAGACACCACTAAAAATGAGCAAAATGTGTCATCTACGGCACCAGAAAACCAAACCAAAACAGCACCTGTTGCAGAACAAAAAAAGTCAGCACCAAAGCTTTCTACTGAAGAAATGGTAAAAAAATACGCAGGGAAAGACTTAACAGTGTTGGATGCATCTGAATTACAGCTTGATGGTGCTAGCGCCATGGTGGTGACTTTTTCTGTACCATTACAAGCAGACCAAGACTTTGGTCAGTATTTAAACTTAATTGATGTGAAAACAGGTAAGCTGGATGGTGCTTGGGAACTATCTGATAACCAGATGGAATTACGTTTTCGCCATCTTCCACCTTCAAAAGAATTAAATTTATCGATTAACCCAGGTATTAAAGCGGTTAACGAACGCACACTCTCTGAGAGTTTTAATAAAAAGCTGACAACTGCCCAGATCATTCCAACCGTTGGCTTTGCGAGCAAAGGTTCTTTATTGCCAAGTAAGGTTGCTCAAGGCTTGCCAGTTATTGCATTGAATGTTGATAAAGTTGATGTGAATTTTTTCCGTGTAGACGAAAAACAACTACCGCAATTTTTGGCGAAGTGGCAATACCGCAGTAATTATGAATATTGGTATTCAGAAGAGTTTCTTGACAAAGTTGAACTGGCTTACACCGGTCGGTTTGATTTAAACCCGGATAAAAATACACGACAAACGATTTTATTGCCGTTAAAAGACATCAAAGAACTACAGCAAGATGGCGTTTATTTAGCCATCATGCAAAAAGCGGGGAGCTACAGTTACCAATTCCCAGCTACGGTATTCACATTAAGTGATATTGGAGTGTCATTACACAGCTACCAAGACCGTGTGGATATCTTCACTCAATCATTAGCGAAAGGCTCTGCAATTAAAGGCGTAGAGTTACGTATTTTGGATGACAAAGGCCAGTTAGTCACAAAAGGGACAACGGATGGAGATGGTCATGCGCAATTAGATAAATTGGCGGGTGGGAAATTATTACTGGCAACCCATGATGGGCAAACCAGTATGATTGATTTAACACAACCTGCGCTTGATTTATCGGAATTCGACATTTCAGGGCCAGAGGGCTACGCAAAGCAATTTTTCACCTTTGGACCTCGTGATTTATACCGCCCAGGCGAACTATTATTAGTCAATGGGTTATTACGTGATGGGGATGGTAATCCCGTTAAAAGCCAACCCGTCAAGGTGGACGTATTAAAAACGGATGGGCAAGTTGTAAGAAGCTTTGTTTGGCAACCGGATGAAAAGCAAAATGGCTTATATCAGTACCAATTTGAAATCCCTAAAAATGCAGAAACAGGTGGTTGGTCATTACGCTTTGATTTAGGAGATGGTTCACCGCAACGCTATTATAAATTCAATGTTGAAGATTTTATGCCTGAACGGATGGCATTAGAAATCGAAGGTAGTGATGTTCCTCGTTTAACGGATCAGTCAGTAGATTTTGATATTCAAGGGCGTTATTTATACGGTGCGCCAGCGGCAGATAACCAACTGCAAGGGCAAATTGTATTAAAAGCGGATCGCGAAGCTGTAGCTAAACTCCCCGGTTTTGAATTTGGTGCCGTCAATGAGGAAGGTTTACCGCGTAAACTGGATGAGTTTGACCTGACACTCGATAGCAATGGGGAAACGGTCATCTCAATTCCAAACAGTAATTGGAGTTCAATTCGTTCACCGATTTCAGCTGTTTTACAAGCCAGCTTATTAGAAGCGGGTGGCCGCCCAGTAACGCGCCGCGCTGAGCAGGCTATTTGGCCAGCAGACAAGCTGGTGGGTATACGCCCATTATTTGCTAAAAAAGAAATTTACGATTACCGCACTGACCGCTATGTAAAACGCCATAATGTGGATGAAAACTCATTAGCAGAATTCGAATTAGTCATGGCAGATGCGGCGGGTAATAAATTGGCTGCAGAAAACTTAACAGCTCGTTTAGTGTATGAGCGCCGTGATTATTATTGGAGTTGGTCTGAAAGTGGTGGCTGGTCATCAAATTATGATCAAAAAGATTTAGTGATGGCGAATGAAAACATCACGATAGCTAAAGATGGTACTGCAAAAGTATCATTTCCAGTGGATTGGGGTGCTTTCCGTTTAGAAGTCGTTAACCCAGAAAATAAATTGGTCACTAGCCTTCAGTTTTGGGCCGGTTACTCATGGCAAGATAACACTGGCGGCAGTGGTTCCGTTCGACCTGACCAAGTGAAGCTAAGCCTGAATAAACCAGCTTATTTACCGGGTGAAAAGGCGAAAGTGCGCATCGAATCACCAAAAGCCGGGAAAGGCTATGTATTGTTGGAGTCGAGCAACGGCCCATTATGGTGGCAAGAAATTGACGTGCCTGAAAAAGGTTTAGATATTGAAATTCCAGTCAATAAAGAGTGGGCTCGCCATGATTTATATGTCTCCGCGGTTGTCGTGCGCCCTGGGGATGATTCTAAAGAAGCAACCGTGAAACGTGCGGTAGGCGTGCTTCATCTCCCTATTGCAGATGAAAACCGTAAGATTGCATTGGCACTAAGTGCACCAAATAAAATGCGCCCAAATCAAGATTTAACGGTAAAAATCAAAGCGACAGCACAAGACGGCAAGCCATTACCTGAAAAAGTGAATGTGTTGCTATCTGCGGTTGATACGGGTGTATTAAATATCACTGATTTTAAAACGCCAGACCCATACGATGCTTTTTTTGGTCGTAAACGTTATAGCGTGGACCAATACGATGTTTATGGCCACTTGATTGAAGGGCAAGGTAAAATTGCCAACCTACGTTTTGGTGGGGATAGCGAAGACGCTGCGATAGAGCGCGGTGGGATGAAGCCACTAACCGAAGTACAAATCATTGCTGAGCAAGCAACACCTGTGACCCTAGATAAAAACGGAGAAGGGGAAGTGAGTTTGGCTATCCCTGATTTTAACGGTGAATTACGTGTGATGGCGCAAGCGTGGAATGAAAAGGATTTCGGGCACGCAGATAGTAAAGTCACGGTTGCAGCGCCTTTAGTGACACAGATGTCGATGCCACGCTTTATGGCCGGAGGCGATAAGTCTTACTTTGCCCTTGATTTGACGAATATGACTGACAACACGCAAAACGTGACGGTCAATTTCAAGGCATCAGGAATGGTGAAACTTGATGGTGCTAGTAGCCGTGAATTGCAACTTCCTAAAGGGAAACGTACAACACTAACGTTACCAGTAAAAGCTGACTATGGTTTTGGTGAGGGTGAGGTTTCTATGACCATCAATGGCATGACGATTGATGGTGAAGCCAATAAAGAATATAGCAATAGTTGGAAAGTGGGGGTACGTCCAGCACAGCCAGCTGAAACTATTTCCTTCGCGACATCGATTGAACCGGGGAATGTATGGTCGTTACCGACTAACCAAATCGCAGGCCTACAGCCGGATACGATTGAAGGGCAAGTCTTGTTAACCAGCCGTCCTCCATTAGATATTTCCCGCTATATCAGGGAATTATTTGCTTATCCATACGGCTGTTTGGAACAAACGATTAGTGGGTTATATCCATCGTTGTTCTCAACTCAAGCTGAATTGAATAAGTTAGGGATCAAAACACAAACCGATGCCGACCGCCATAAAGCGATTGAAATTGGTATTCCACACTTATTGAGTATGCAACGTAATGACGGCGGTTTCTCACTGTGGGATAGAAATGGGCGTGAAGAGTATTGGTTGACGGCCTATGCTGCAGATTTCTTAAATAAAGCCAATCAGCGCGGGTTTACCGTACCTCAAGAAGCATTAAGTAATGCTAATACGCGTTTGTTAAGTTATTTGCAAGATGGTAATCAAATCAATTACCCATATACAGAGAATCAAGCGGGAGCTCGTTTTGCGACCCAGGCCTACGCAGGTTTAGTGTTGGCATCGCAACAAAAAGCACCTTTAGGCGCATTACGTCAGTTTTATAACCAAAGTAGCCATGCTGCAAGTGGTTTACCGTTAGTTCAGCTTGGTGTTGCTTTGAATCTAATGGGCGATAAAGCACGAGGCGAAAGCGCTGTTATTGATGGGTTGAAAAAACAGCGTAGCCGTTATAGTTATGTTGGTGATTATGGTTCGGTGATCCGCGATGATGCGATGATTGTTGCGTTATTAAATGAATATAATTTAATGCCAAAATCACGCGATCAAAAATTGCAGGTTTTATCTAATAATCTGATATCTCAGCGTTACTTCTCAACTCAAGAAAGCAATGCATTGTATTTAGCAGGGCGTTTCTACTTAAATGAAAGCGAATCTCCGTGGAAAGCGACGGTCAATGGTCAGGAACCACCAATGGTTTCAGATAAACCCGTAAGTGAGTTCTTGAGCAAAGATCAGCTACAGACTGGTTATAGCATTGAAAATAGTGGCACTAACACCCTATATACGCGTTTAAATGTAGTGGGTTATCCGCAGCAGTCACCAAAACCAAGCTCAAATGTGTTAGGTATCTCTCGCAGTTACTACGACATGAAAGGTAACCGTATTTCATTAGATAGACTCAGAAGTGGTGAAATGGTGGTGGTTAAACTTGAAGTTCAAGCGTCACAAAGTGTGCCTGATGCGTTGGTGGTTGACTTACTGCCAGCAGGCTTAGAATTGGAAAACCAAAACTTAGCAAACAGCAGCGCTAACTTAAGTGAATCAGCACCAAATCTTCAAGAATTAATTGATGATATGCAACAATCACAAATCCGTCATATGGAATACCGTGATGATCGCTTTGTTGCTGCCGTTGAAGTTCAGAAATATCGGCCGACAACATTGGTGTATTTAGCGCGCGCAGTGACACCGGGTGTGTATAGCATCCCTGTGCCACAGGTTGAATCAATGTATGTACCTGAATGGCGTGCGACAGGTTATTCTGATGGCCAACTAGAAATCGTTCGTTAATTGTCACCTAAAGCCCTTATATTGGAGTTAAGATATAAGGGCTTTTTTATTTCATCATCTTGGTACATCCATCAATGAAAAAATGGTTACGTCGCACCACCTTTACACTGTTACTGTTAGTTATTTTTCTGCCATTACTATTTTTTATTGCAGACAAGATTTGGCCTTTGCCAATTAAAAAAATAGAAATGGCACGAACAGTCGTGGCGGCGGACGGAACGCCTTTATGGCGCTTTGCGGATAAAGAAGGGATTTGGCGTTTTCCTGTCCAGTTGGAAGAGGTTTCGCCGGATTTTATCGAAGCATTGTTAACCTATGAAGACCGTTATTTTTATCGTCACCCTGGGGTAAACCCGTTTTCATTAGTAAGAGCAGCGGGGCAGTTGGTGAGTTCAGGTCGTATCGTGTCCGGTGGGAGTACTATCTCCATGCAGGTTGCTAGGCTAATCGACCCTCACGAAAGAACGCTTGGCGGAAAATTAAAACAACTCTGGCGTACCGCTCAACTTGAATATCATTATTCTAAAGACGAAATTCTTGAGATGTATTTAAATCGCGCACCATACGGTGGGACGATAGAAGGTATTGGGGCTGCTAGCTGGGTCTATTTAAACAAAGCCCCTGCCAAATTAACGGCAAGTGAAGCTGCATTATTTGCGGTTTTACCTCAGGCTCCAAGCCGTTTACGACCAGACAGATACCCAGAAAGAGCGCAAGCTGCTCGTGATAAAGTGCTGGATAGGCTAGAAGAATACCAAGTGTGGAGTGCGGAAAAAGTTGCTGATATTAAACAAGAACAAATTTGGTTAGCACCGCGGAAAAATCCGCATTTGGCTCCTCTATTGGCTCGACGAGTCACTAAAGACACCCAAGAACCAATTATTGAAACTACCATTGATGCCAGTTTGCAAAGGCAATTGGAAGATATGGCTATGAATTGGAAAAACCAATTGCCCAAGCAAACTTCGCTGGGGATTTTGGTGGTTGATCATACTGATATGAGTGTAAAAGCCTATATTGGGTCAATCGATTTCTTAGATGATAGCCGTTTTGGTCACGTCGATATGATTAGTGCATGGCGTTCACCGGGGTCTACGCTGAAACCTTTTTTATATGGGTTAGCGATGGACGAAGGCTTAATTCACGCAGAATCACTCTTACAAGATGTTCCAAGGCGGTTTAATGATTATCGACCGGGAAATTTTGACAGTGGTTTTAATGGCCCAGTCAGTGTGAGTGATGCGCTGGTTCGTTCCTTAAATTTACCGGTAGTTCAGTTATTGGATATCTACGGTAGTAAACGTTTTACAGCGCAATTACGTAATGTTGGAACTGAGTTACGTTTCCCATTGGGAAGCGAACCTAACTTATCGTTGATTTTAGGCGGAACTGCAACTCGCATGGAAGATTTAGTCTCTGCGTATAGTGCATTTGCCCGCAAAGGTCATGTCTCACCTTTGCGGTTTAAACCGTCAGATAAAATCCGAGATAGGGTACTAATGTCACCGGGGGCGGCATGGATAGTGCGACGCATTATGGGGGGAGAAGCACGCCCAGTGCCTGATGAGAATTTATCAGGGCAATTGAATTTAGCTTGGAAAACAGGGACTAGCTATGGCTATCGTGATGCATGGGCGATAGGGGTTAATCCACGTTATACTATCGGTGTTTGGGTTGGGCGTCCTGATGCGACACCCGTGGCGGGGCAGTTGGGTTTTGCGACTGCGATTCCGATAATGAACCAAGTAAATGCCATGTTGCTGAGTAAAATATATTCATCCCATCAGCCGTTGCCAAAAGATATTAAACCCGCCAGTGTCAGCCAAGCTGTGATTTGTTGGCCGGGAGGGACATCATTATTGAAAGACGACAGTAATTGCCGTCAACGGCGGTTAAGTTGGATTTTGGATAATACCATCCCGCCAACCTTGATGGCGAGGGACCAAGAATCGTTATTAGGTTTAAGACAAAAAGTCTGGGTTAATGACAAAGGGTTACAAGTCGCAGCCGATTGCCCGAATGCGCAAGAAAAAGAAGTCCACTTATGGCCCATTACGGTAGAGTCATGGTTACCAGCAAGTGAGAAACGAGTTAATCGTTTACCAAAAGTAGACCTAACTTGCCCACCCCTCAAATTGGAAATGCCACCCTTATTAATTTCAGGCGTGCGAGATAGCGAAGTTTTACAACGTTTACCCGGGAAAACGAGCTTGGATTTACGTCTCGTCACTCAAGGTGGGCAGGGTGAAAAATGGTGGTTCCTAAATGGCGAGCAAGTTAACACGACAGAGCAAAATGGTTCAATTTTGCTGACACTTGATAAAGCAGGGAGCTACCAAGTTTCTGTATTAGATCTAAGCGGTCAAGTGGCGGCAATTAACTTTAGAGTTCGATAATAGTTGAAAAACGTGACTTACCCGAAAAAATAGTGTTTTTTGCTATAAAAAGTTTAACAAAATGTTGATGTGACTGTAGGAAATTGTAATCAGAGCCCCTATAATCATCGCCTTATTTTTCTTTTTCCTAGGTGTGCTTAATTTTAAAGCCTAAAAACCTAATATCAGAAATAGAAATAATATAAAAAACTACAACATGCCCCTATTTCACGTTCTTGAATCCTAACTTACAGGGAAGAGCAAAGAATAAAGGCCTAATAAATCGCTAAGAGGTTATTTATGACTGTTCAACGTACATTTTCTATTATTAAACCAAACGCTGTGAAGAAAAACGTCATCGGTGCTATCTACAACCGTTTCGAAAGCGCAGGTTTTTCTATCGTTGCTGCTAAAATGATGCATTTAACTCGTGAGCAAGCTGAAGGCTTCTACGCTGAACACAAAGGTCGTCCTTTCTTTGAAGGTCTGGTTGAATTTATGACTTCAGGCCCAATCATGCTGCAAGTGTTAGAAGGCGAAAATGCAATTCAACGTCACCGTGACCTGATGGGCGCAACTAACCCAGATAACGCATTAGCGGGGACTTTACGTGCAGACTACGCTGACAGCTTCACTGAAAACGCAACTCACGGTTCAGACTCTGAAGAATCTGCTGCACGTGAAATCGCGTATTTCTTCACTGCTGACGAAATTTGCCCACGCTAATACGCTTTACATAATGCATTAGCATTATTGTTGTAAAGTTTGTACAATGCGACGCCC
Source organism: Providencia sp. NPDC089933 (assembly GCF_049545585.1). Taxonomy (NCBI): domain Bacteria; kingdom Pseudomonadati; phylum Pseudomonadota; class Gammaproteobacteria; order Enterobacterales; family Morganellaceae; genus Providencia; species Providencia sp. NPDC089933. Next base: position 34,298 of record NZ_JBMWDT010000012.1, on the reverse strand, counting down.
TGCTATTATTAGCGGGGCGATTATCTTTTTAAGACTGCAAAATTACGTCGTGCTATAATAAATGTTAGCACTGCCGAAAGTGTAATAACGAGGCAATACATCATGTCTGATATGACGACAGCTGCACAATGTGCAACTTCTTCCGCTATTTCTGTCACACCAGAAAAAACGAACCCAAAAACGAATTTACTTGATTTAAATCGCAAACAGATGCGTGAATTTTTTGCACAGATGGGTGAGAAACCTTTCCGTGCGGATCAGGTCATGAAGTGGATTTATCACTATTGCTATGATGATTTCGATCAAATGACCGATATTAATAAAGTCCTGAGAGCAAAACTGAAAGAAGTCGCGGAAATCCGTGCTCCTGAAGTATCTGAGGAACAACGTTCATCTGATGGCACCATTAAATGGGCGATAAAAGTAGGAGATCAGTTGGTTGAGACGGTTTATATCCCAGAAGCAGACCGTGCAACGTTGTGTGTTTCTTCACAAGTTGGTTGTGCGCTGGAATGTAAATTTTGTTCTACGGCACAGCAAGGGTTCAACCGTAACTTGCGTGTTTCAGAAATCATTGGTCAAGTATGGCGAGCGGCGAAAATTATTGGTTCGTTGAAATCCAGTGGTCGTCGTCCAATCACTAACGTTGTTATGATGGGAATGGGCGAGCCATTACTGAATCTGAACAATGTGGTCCCAGCCATGGAAATTATGTTAGATGATTTCGGTTTTGGTTTATCTAAGCGCCGAGTTACGATTTCAACATCGGGTGTTGTACCTGCTTTGGATAAACTAGGCGATATGATAGATGTTGCCTTAGCCATCTCATTACATGCTCCGACAGACGATATTCGTGATGATATTGTTCCAATTAATAAGAAATATAACATTGAAACATTCCTCAACAGTGTAAACCGCTATTTAACAAAATCGAATGCAAATGCTGGGCGGGTTACGGTTGAGTATGTGATGTTAGATCACGTTAATGACAGTGTTGAACAAGCACATCAACTGGCGGAATGTTTAAAAAACACACCAAGTAAAATCAACTTGATCCCATGGAACCCATTCCCTGGTGCACCATATGGTCGCAGCTCAAATAGCCGGATAGACCGTTTCTCTAAGGTGCTGATGGAATATGGTTTTACAACGATAGTCCGTAAGACTCGTGGTGATGATATTGACGCAGCATGTGGCCAGTTAGCGGGTGATGTGATCGATAGGACAAAAAGGACTTTGAAAAAACGTATAGCAGGGGAACCTATCAAGGTAAAAACAGTCTGATTTATAGATATTATCTAATCAGTGAGTTAGGTTATGTTTCGAGGCGTTTTACAGTTAGGCAAAACGTCTTTGTTCACCTACAATAGTTGAAGCAATATGATAAATTTAACTGTTGTTTCAAAACTATGATAAATTCTGACGAATAAAGCTACTGAATAGTTGCTTTATATTTTTTTAACTTGGAAATAGTGTTGCCAGCAAATGACTATCGAAAATAATACCGAACAAACCACTGTGACTGTAGGACAATTATTGGTGCAAGCTCGTGAGCGCATGGGGTTAACACAAGATATTGTCGCAGAACGATTATGTCTCAAAGTAAGTACGGTAAATGAGATAGAACAAGATATTCCCCCCGCTGGCGTGGAACCTACATTTTTACGCGGTTATATTCGTCTATACGCACGTATGGTGGGTGTGGCTGAAAGCGAAATTAAAGACTTAATGAAAACGGAAGAGCCTGTTCCGTTAGCAAAAGTTTCTCCAATGCAAAGCTACTCACTAGGCAAACGACGTAAAAAACGTGAAGGCTGGTTAATGAAACTGACTTGGTTAATCGTAATTGTACTGATTGCGATGGTCGGTATCTGGTGGTGGCAAGATCACAACGCGCAAAAAGACGAGTTAGTCTCGATGGCGAGTCAGAACGATTTGATATTGTCTCAGCAAGATAACAATACAACCCCTGTTGACTTACCAAGTCCTACAGGTGAAGCACCTATCGGGGCTGCAATATTAGAAAATACCCCAGAAACATTGGCTCAGCAACCGTCGACGGCGGCTCCTTCATCGGTTAATCCAGTGGAAGAAAATGCGCCAGTGAAGACTATTCCACTACCGAATGCGGCCCAAACAACGAATGCGTTAGACCGAACGCATTCGGCTGAAAATACAGAAATTGCACCTGTTAGCAGTAGTGCGCTAGTGTTAAATTTCACGGGGCAGTGCTGGTTAGAGATTCGTGATGCGAATAATAAAATCTTATTTAGTGGTACTAAAAATAATGGTGATAAGCTCGAACTCGATGGCGCACAGCCTTATCGCTTAAATATTGGTGCCCCTGCGAATGTCACAGTACAATTCCAAGGTAATGCGGTGGATTTAAGCCGTTTCATCAAAGCGAAACGCCCTGCTAAATTGAAATTACCTGAAGCTTAAAGTATGACGAATAAAAAGAGGCAAACTATATCCGAAAACATCTTTTATGATAGTTTATAGTTTGCTTTCTTGTGTATAGTGAAACCAGTAAGACGAAATTGTTAACACTATAACACGGTATAAAAGAGCACATGGACGTTCGGAGAATTAAAGAAAAATGCATAATGAATCACCGATAAAAAGACGTAAATCCACTCGAATTAACGTAGGCAATGTGCCTATAGGCGATGGCGCACCCATCGCAGTTCAATCAATGACGAATACCCGCACAACGGATGTTGATGCAACGGTACAGCAAATTAAATCCCTTGAACGCGTTGGCGTAGATATTGTTCGTGTTTCAGTCCCCACTATGGATGCAGCTGAAGCATTTAAATTGATTAAGCAGCAGGTCAATGTGCCATTAGTGGCAGATATTCATTTTGATTATCGCATTGCCCTTAAAGTTGCAGAATACGGCGTTGATTGCTTGCGCATTAATCCAGGTAATATTGGTAGCGAAGAAAGAATACGCCAAGTTGTTGATTGTGCACGTCACTACAATATCCCCATTCGAATCGGTGTTAATGGTGGTTCCCTTGAGAAAGACATTCAAGAAAAATACGGCGAGCCTACACCAGAAGCGCTAGTCGAATCAGCGATGCGCCATGTGGATATTTTGGATAGACTGAACTTTGATCAGTTCAAAATCAGCGTGAAAGCCTCTGATGTCTTTTTAGCCGTGGGGTCTTATCGCTTATTGGCAAATAAAATTGATCAACCCTTACATTTGGGGATCACCGAAGCTGGTGGCGCACGTTCAGGCTCGGTTAAATCTGCAATTGGCTTAGGTATGTTATTGTCGGAAGGTATTGGTGATACCTTGCGAATTTCATTAGCCGCAGACCCAATTGAAGAAGTAAAAGTCGGTTTTGATATTCTAAAATCATTACGAATTCGCTCTCGCGGTATCAACTTTATTGCTTGCCCAACCTGTTCACGTCAAGAGTTTGACGTCATTGGGACCGTTAATGCTTTAGAACAACGTCTAGAAGACATTATTACGCCAATGGATGTCTCGATCATCGGTTGTGTGGTTAATGGCCCAGGTGAAGCCGAAGTTTCAACACTTGGTGTTGCAGGGGCGAAAACTAAAAGCGGTTTCTATGAAGATGGTAAGCGGCAAAAAGAACGCTTTGATAATGATAATATTATTGACCAACTTGAAGCGAAAATCCGTGCTAAAGCGGCGATGATGGATGAGAGTAACCGGATCGAAATTAACCTAAAAAATTAATTAGGTAAATAAACTGGCTCGTATAGAGCCAGTTTTTACATTTATCAGGCTATTAATGGTGTTAATTATCCGTGTTTTTTTCTAAAATCGAACACTCATCGGGCAAATAAACAGATAATTCCCGATTCGTATCAGTAATTGGTGTTTGTTGATTGAACCTGATGATATTTCGCTCTTATAATCAAACTTATGTAATTCTGAAAATAGAGAAATAAAGTGGGAAAAAATATCCAAGCCATTCGCGGCATGAATGATTACTTACCAGCTGACACGCGTGTATGGCAAAAAATCGAAGCAACATTGAAAAATATTTTACAGGGTTATGGTTTTAGTGAAATACGTACCCCGATTGTAGAGCAGACCCCGCTATTTCGTAGAGCGATTGGTGAAGTGACGGATGTCGTTGAAAAAGAAATGTATACCTTCAATGACCGTAATGAAGAAAGTCTGACATTACGCCCAGAAAATACCGCAGGCTGTGTCCGCGCAGGTATTGAGCATGGTTTGCTGTACAATCAGGAACAACGTTTGTGGTATTTAGGGCCAATGTTTCGCTATGAACGCCCTCAAAAGGGGCGTTACCGCCAGTTTCACCAATTAGGTGCAGAGGTATTTGGTTTGAGTGGGCCAGACATCGATGCCGAAATGATCCTAATGACAGCGCGTTGGTGGAAAGCATTAGGTATAAGCGAACATGTGACGCTAGAACTAAACTCAATTGGTTCGTTAGACGCGCGTGCAAATTATCGTGAGGCTTTGGTTGCATTTTTAGAGCAACATAAAGATAAGCTGGATGAGGACTGTAAACGCCGGATGTACACTAACCCACTTCGCGTTTTGGACTCTAAAAATCAAGGGGTGCAAACGTTATTGAATGATGCACCTGAACTGTTTGATTACCTTGATGTCGAATCACGTGAACACTTCGATGGTTTGTGTAAACTATTAGATACTGCGGGTATCAAATATCGTGTTAATCAGCGTTTAGTTCGTGGTCTTGATTACTATAACCGTACTGTATTTGAATGGGTTACAACGGCACTAGGCTCTCAAGGTACAGTCTGTGCCGGTGGCCGCTACGATGGCCTTGTCGAGCAATTAGGCGGCAGAGCTACCCCAGCTGTTGGTTTTGCCATGGGTATGGAACGCATGGTGTTGCTAGTCCAAGAAGTGAATCCAGCATTTACCGCAGACACTTCAGTGGCTGACGTGTATTTAGCGTCTTTTGGTGAAAATTGCCAACAAGCTGCCTTATTGGTTGCTGAAAAAGTACGTGATGAATTACCTACTTTGAGATTAATGGCTAACCACGGCGGTGGGAACTTCAAGAAACAGTTAGCAAGAGCAGATAAACAAGGCGCTAAAATTGCTTTGATCTTGGGGGAAGACGAAATGACTAATGGTCAAGTAACCTTGAAAGATTTGCGCACAGGCGCACAAGAAACTATTTCACAGCAACTAATGGCATCTCGCATCGCTGAGCTATTAGGTTAAGGAGAGACAAGTGGAAGTCTATACAAACGAAAATGATCAAGTTGATGCGATCAAACGCTTTTTTGCTAACAACGGTGTTGCATTAGTTGTTGGCCTTGTTATTGGTGTTGGTGGTGTATTTGGTTGGAATTACTGGCAGTCACATAAAACCGATATATTGCAAGAAAGCGCCCAAAAATTTGAAACAGTGAGTACCCAACTGCGTTCAGGCTCAGAACAAAGTATCGTTGCCGCGCAAAAATTTGCTGCTGAAACTGATGATGTTTACAGCGCAATGATGGGGCTAGAGTTAGCGCAAATCGCCGTTGATAAAGGCGACTTAGCGAATGCACAAACTGCGCTAACTAATGCATTAGCTAAAGCAAAAACGGTTGATATGCAAGATTTAATTAACTTGCGTTTGGCTCGCGTACAATTGGCTCAAGGTAATGCTGATGGTGCGATAGCATCTATTACGAATATCAAAGGTAAGTCATGGCAAGCGACGGCACAGGATGTCCGTGGTGATGCTTTACTCCATAAGGGTGATAAAGCTGGTGCAAAAGCCGCATACACTCAGGGGCTAGAAAGTGAAGGTTCTCAATCTCTTAGAGGTATTTTAACTCTGAAATTGAACAACGTATCTAATTCATAAGAAGAAAGGAAACGACAAACATGCAGTTGCGCAAAACTCTTTTGGTTGGCCTAGTCGCTTCAGCTTTACTTGCCGGTTGTTCCAGCGAAACTGATTCTATCATTATGGCGCCACTTCCGCAGGTTGAGAATCAATTTACTCCATCAATTGTTTGGGATAAATCTGTTGGTAATGGCGTTGAACAATTTTACTCCGAGTTATCGCCTGCTTGGGATGGCTCAGCTGTTTATGCGGCAGACCGTAAAGGTTTAGTGAAAGCATTTGAGCTAGACAGTGGTAAAGAGATTTGGTCTGTTGACTTGTCCAAGCGTACCGGTTTCCTTTCTGCGAATTTATCCGCGTTATTATCAGGTGGTTTAACTGTTGATGGCGATAAAATCTTTATTGGTACTGAGCGTGGTACCGTTATTGCCTTAAACAAAGAAGATGGTCAAGTTATTTGGGATGTTGAAGTTGCTGGTGAAGCCCTTTCTAAACCGGTTGTTAGTAACGATTTAGTCGTTATTCATACTAGCAATGGCCAATTGCAAGCGTTAGATGTAAATAGTGGTGAAATCAAGTGGACTGTTAACATGGACACGCCATCACTGTCTTTACGTGGTGAATCTGCACCAGCGGTCGCATTTGGGGCCGCAATTGTTGGTGGTGATAACGGGCGTGTAAACGCCGTTTTATTATCACAAGGGCAACTGATTTGGCAACAACGCATTTCTCAAGTCACTAGTTCAACTGAGATCGGCCGTTTGAATGATGTCGATATGACACCGATTATTGATGACGGCAAAGTCTATGCGATTGCTTATAATGGCACATTAGCATCACTTGATATGCGCTCAGGCCAAATTTTATGGAAACGCGAACTAGGTTCAATTAATGATATGGTGATGTCAGGTGAAAACCTGTATCTCGTTGACCAAAATGACCGCGTGTTGTCCGTCCGTAAAAGTGATGGTGTGACATTGTGGACACAAGAAGACTTACTAAACCGTGGTTTGTCAGCACCTGAAATGTTTAATGGTTATATTGTTGTCGGTGACAAAGAAGGCTACTTACATTGGTTAGATATGAATACGGGTGAGTTTGTTGCTCAAAATAAATTAAACAGCTCCGGTATTCACAGTCGCCCTGTTGTTGCAAGTGATAAACTAATGGTTCAGACGAAAAACGGAACAGTTTATCTGTTAACGCGTTAATTTTCTGACAAACCGACAATTTATCGATAAAATCAACGGTTCCTGATGACAGGAGCCGTTCGTTTTTTGTTTTCTGAGTGAAAGCTTCAGAATTCCTTTAGTTAATAAAAGTTGTGAGGCATCTAAGAATGATACCCGTCGTAGCGCTGGTAGGGCGTCCAAACGTAGGAAAATCCACGTTATTTAACCGTTTAACCCGTACCCGTGACGCATTAGTAGCGGACTTTCCCGGTCTGACTCGTGATCGCAAATATGGTCGTGCCGAAGTGGAAGGGCATGAGTTTATTATTATTGACACGGGTGGTATCGATGGGACTGAGGAAGGCGTAGAAACGCATATGGCCGCACAGTCCTTACAAGCCATTGAAGAAGCTGACATTGTATTGTTCATGGTCGATGCGAGAGCCGGGTTGATGCCAGCAGATGAAGGAATTGCCAAACATCTTCGTAGCCGCAAGAAAAAAACTTACTTAGTGGCAAATAAAACTGATGGTATTGATGTAAATACCGCAGTTGGTGATTTTTATTCGCTTGGGTTAGGGGAAATACACCCCATTGCTGCCTCCCACGGTCGTGGTGTAACACAATTAATTGAACAATCTTTGAAACCGTTTATTGGTGAAGAAGAAGAGCAAGTTGAGTTAACGGAAGAAGAAGCAAATGCGGCTTACTGGGCTGAGTTAGAAGCAGAAGGCCAACTTGCTGAAGATGAAGAAGACGATTTTGACCCAACCACATTACCCATCAAATTAGCGATTGTGGGTCGCCCAAATGTGGGTAAATCAACACTCACAAATCGTATCCTAGGTGAAGATCGCGTTGTTGTGTTTGATATGCCGGGTACAACCCGTGACAGTATTTATATTCCAATGGAACGCGATGACCGTGAGTACATTCTGATTGATACTGCGGGCGTGCGTAAACGTGGGAAAGTAACGGAAACAGTAGAAAAATTCTCTGTAATTAAAACACTGCAAGCAATCGAAGATGCAAACGTTGTGTTGCTAGTGATTGACGCAAGAGAAGGTATCTCAGACCAAGATTTATCGTTACTTGGCTTTATTTTAAATGCTGGGCGTTCACTGGTGATTGCGGTTAACAAATGGGATGGCATGAAACCAGAAGACCGTGAACATGTAAAAGACATGCTAGAGTTACGTCTTGGTTTTGTTGACTTTGCACGTATTCACTTTATTTCAGCGTTGCATGGTAGCGGTGTAGGTAATTTATTTGAATCGGTGCAAGAGGCTTATGAATCCGCTACGCGTCGTGTGGGAACGGCATTGTTAACTCGAATTATGAATATGGCGGAAGACGAACACCAGCCGCCGTTGATTCGTGGCCGTCGAGTTAAAATGAAATATGCACACGCAGGGGGGCATAACCCACCGATAGTGGTGATCCATGGTAACCAAGTGTCGGATTTGCCTGATAGCTATAAACGCTACCTAATGAATTATTTCCGTCGCTCACTGCAAGTGATGGGGACGCCAATTCGTATTCTGTTTAAAGAGGGTGAAAACCCATATGCAGATAAGAAAAATAAACTAACTGCAACCCAATTACGTAAACGTAAGCGTTTGATGCAACATCTTAAAAAACGTTAGTGGGTCAAAGTATCAGCTAAGGGTTTACTAACCTTAGTGAATAAAAAGCCGTAACAAAATTATTGTGTTACGGCTTTTTATTATATTATCGATTTAAATAGTTTAATAATTAAACGTTGCTTTCACACAACCAAAACTAACAACGATGGCGCGGTGGGGCACAAATGATTGAGGTAAATTATGGACACTCGTTCTTCTACACGTCTAAACAAATATATTAGTGAAAGTGGTATTTGTTCACGACGTGAAGCTGATCGTTATATTGAGCAAGGCAATGTCTTTATTAATGGTAAACGTGCAGCCATCGGTGACCAAGTTTTTGCAGGTGATGTGGTTAAAGTTAATGGTCAATTGATTGAACCGCGTAATGAAGATGATTTAGTATTAATTGCGTTGAATAAACCAGTGGGGATTGTCAGTACCACGGAAAGCGGCGAAAAAGACAATATTGTTGACTATGTTAACCATAGCACGCGAATTTTCCCTATTGGGCGTCTAGATAAAGACTCTCAAGGGCTGATTTTTTTGACTAATCACGGTGATCTGGTTAATAAAATTTTACGTGCCGGGAATTCTCACGAGAAAGAATATTTAGTTACGGTGAATAAACCCGTTACAGATGATTTTATTCGAGGCATGGGAGCCGGAGTCCCCATCTTAGGTACGATGACTAAGAAATGTAAGGTGAAAAAAGAAGCGCCTTTTGTGTTCCGTATTACCTTGGTGCAAGGTCTGAATCGTCAAATTAGGCGGATGTGTGAGCACTTTGGTTTTGAAGTGACTAAGCTTGAACGTATTCGTATTATGAATGTTCGGTTAACAGGGCTTCCAGTTGGAGAGTGGCGTGACTTAACAGCAGACGAACTGATTGAATTATTTGATATGATGGAAAAATCAGAATCGGATATTAAACCGAAAAAACAGGCAAAGACCCAAGCAACCAGTAAAAATGGTGGTGGAGCCAAACAAAATACAGGGAATAAGCCAAAGGCGAAACCTGAAAACCCTACACGTAAAAAATTTACCCAACCGGGTCGTAAAAAGAAAAAACGTTAACGTGCGGGTTTAGTTAAAAATCCTTTGCTTATAAGGCTGAATGATTAGGCATTTGAATTGCTTAACATCGGCCTTTATAGATGAAAATGACTAGCTACTAAGAACAGCTATTTGGCATGGTGATGTCGCCATATGATACAAGATTAGTGTTTATCGAATACTAATCCAACTTTTTCCCAGCTTTTTTGTGTTTGTGATGCGATTTGTTCACCAAATAATTTTTGGGCGTTACTCACTGTTGCTGTGGCAAATTGCTTGAAATCCGCCATTGAGGTAACAATAGGGTCTGATACTGCCGCTATCCATATTTTACCAGCAACATCCCATGTATATCCTCCAAGGCTAGTTGCTAATAAATGAAAGGCTTTATTCGGGATACCTGAATTAATATGGACACCACCATTATCAATCCGCATAGGTAAATCTCGATATTGAGACATATGACCAACTTGTGGGTCAACATTTTTGTTATTCAATGCATAAGCAGTGCCTGGGGCACTCATGGAACGTAAGGCTGGGGCATTAATTTGGTCGATAAATAAATTTTCACCAATAAGCCAATTGGATTCACAAGCTGTCTCATTTTGTACAAATTGTTTGACCATAATGCCTAAAACATCAGCAACGGATTCATTTAGCGCACCAGATTGAAATGCATATCTAAAGTTAGCTTTTGAACTAATGAAACCATGGGCTAATTCATGGGCAATTATGTCAATGTCATTGTAAAAGGGGCCAAAGACTTTACCATCTCCGTCACCAAAGAAAATAGCCTGAGAATTCCAAAAGGCATTAGCGTAGTTTGTTCCATAATGAATAACCGCATTGATGTCTGCAGAACAGCCAAACATCTGGTCAATATCTAATTTCTCCTTAAAGAAAGCACGTACTTTCCCAATATAATCGAAGACATAGCCTGCCGGTGCTGAAGGGGCTTTATCATCACCTTCACTCATGATCACAGTATAATCATCATGTGGCATATGCTCATTAAGGGAAAGTTGGTCACGCTGGCAAATCGGTAAATCTGAGTGTCGATGGATCTTATAGGGAACAGGGCGCTGAGCATCTCGAATAAAGCGGCTGTAATTTTTAACAGGATCAATAGAACAAGCAGATAGGCTATTACGATGTAATTGTGCATCTTCATCTGAATAGATTCTGCTCATGACATCATTGATATGAATGAGTGTAGGGTTGAGCTTAGTCACTCCAGTTTCGGAGATTAAACTTGATATTAGACAAGGCGATAATAAGGAACGACCTAAAATTTGACTCATATTATAACTCCATTCTATTGGATGAAATGGAATCATAATTGTTTTTTTGTTTTATGTAACCTTTTGATATTTAACGAATTTAGTTAGATTTTGTTATATTTTATTAGAAAGGTAGAAATGGAATATTTCTACCTTAATGAATAAGTTTGTAACAGTAATTATTGGGTTAACCAGTCTTTACCGAGGATTAAAAATTCACTATAGAGAGTCGCTTCTGGGCTATTAGGCTCAGGATGATAGTCATATTCCCAACGCACCAGTGGTGGCATTGACATTAAAATAGACTCAGTTCGTCCACCGCTTTGTAAACCAAATAAGGTGCCTCTATCCCAAACTAAGTTAAACTCGACATAGCGACCACGACGATATAATTGAAACTGTCGTTCGCGTTCTCCCCACGAATGGCCACAGCGTTTTTCAACAATGGGTACATAAGCGTGTAAAAAACCATGTCCAACGGCTTGTGTGAAGTTAAAACAGTTATCGAAACCCCATTGATTGAGGTCATCAAAGAACAGGCCACCGACACCCCGAGGCTCATTACGATGTTTTAAAAAGAAGTATTCGTCACACCAATGTTTATATTTAGGATAAACATCATCGCCATAAGGTAAGCATAAATCGCGAGCTACAGTGTGCCAGTGAATGACGTCTTCGTTAAAGGCATAAAAGGGGGTTAGATCAAACCCACCACCAAACCACCAAACAGGGGCTTCTCCCTCTTTTTCGGCGATAAAAAAGCGCACATTCGCGTGGGTAGTTGGGATATATGGGTTGAGTGGATGGATAACCAGAGAGACGCCCATTGCTTGGTAGCTACGACCTGCGAGTTCAGGGCGGTGTGCTGTGGCAGATGCAGGTAATTTTTCCCCCTGAATATGGGAGAAGTTGACCCCTGCTTGTTCGAATATAGCCCCATTAGTTAATACTCGGCTACGGCCCCCACCACCTTCAGAACGTTCCCATGTTTGTTCTAGAAAAGTTTCCTTACCATCTAGCTCAGTGATTTTTTGACAAATAGTATCTTGTAAGCTTTGCAAGAAAGCTTTTACACGACCGATATCTGGGTAATTCATTGTTTTCTAATAGAACCATAGATGAAAAATAATAACCAAAGTATACCCTTTTGTCGTAAAAAAGGCATATTGAATATTGATTGTGTGGCAAAAGCAGTGATAATGACAGAAAGATTAGTTTAAACGGGCAAATGTTATGGAAATACGCATCTTTCGCCAAAGTGATTATGAAGATGTACTGACGTTATGGGAACGTTGTTCTCTCAATGAGTTTTCGGGGGACCCTGAACTCGACATCGAACGTAAATTACAATGCGGTGCAGACTTATTCTTAGTCGCTGAGGTCGCAGGTGAGGTTGTTGGTACCATTATGGGCGGGTACGATGGTATCCGCGGCACAGCCGTTTACCTTGCTGTACATCCTGAATATCGTGCGCGCGGTATAGCAAATGCTTTAGTCAGCCGGCTAGAGAAAAAACTAATTGCCAGAGGGTGTGGAAGAATTGAACTTTTAGTGAGCGAAGAATCAGATGCCGCTATTTGTATGTTTGAAAAAATGCTTTATGAAGAAGAACAGTCTGAACGTTTGATTTATTCGAAAAAATTAACTCACGAAACGGATTTTTAGGTTAATTGACTATTTGTTTAATCATTCATGTGAATGTTTTGGCAAATAGGTTGTCACAATATGCATTATGCGACGGATTAAAGAGGATGATATGTCCCAACATGCAACTTTTAATAACAATAGCGGCTTAACGCCATTGTTGAAAATTACTCTGCTATGCGGAATAACACTATTGTCAGGTTGTGCTGGCACGAAAATTTTTTCGCCATCGACTTGGTTTAGTAGCCCACTAGTGATCTCTAGCTCAGGGGTTGGTCAAGTAACCAATTTTACCCCGATGCAAGCTGATACTATTAAAACGCAGCTTAATGACCGTTATAACATCCGTAGCGGAATGCAAATGGACAATGGTAATGTGGTCGCTATTTTCCAAGGCATTAATGATGACGAGGTAAAATTAGAGATAATGGGGCCTGAGCATGGCTATGTGTCGCGCATTACAGTCAATGACCCTGATATTGTTACCGAGTGGGGGCCAAAAGTTGGCACTGAATTTAGTGAAATATACCAAAAAGCATTTGGTGTATGTAGCCTTGGTGAGCGAATCAATGATGTACCAAGCATTGAATGTAATTCGCCACAATCAACAAAAGTTATTTACCGTTTTACGGGTAAATGGCAAGGGCCAGAAGGGATGATGCCTTCGGATGATGACCTTCAATCATGGACAATATCGCAGATAATTTGGCATAAGTAAGCTGATTTTAAGGTATATCGTCAGGTTTAGTTATACTGGCGATCCCCTCTTTTATCGAACCTCGTTATTGTACACAAATAAATTTCCCCTTTCTTAAATTTTCTTTCCTATAATAGGCATCGAAACCTATAAACCCTTGCGTTAAAACAAGGTGAAAAACATCACGATAAGATAGGATAATCATATCGTTTTATATAAAAAATAGGTTATATAACATACTCATTTTACGAGGTTTACCGTATGTCTCATTCTCAAAGTGGTATTTTGAAAGAACATAGCCGTTTTGGTATTTTTATTGAAGCACAAGTGCAAGAAGGATCTCTGGATGAAGTTAAATCTGGATGTAAAGGCTTTGTCGATGCTTTGACCAAATTACAGGCGCAATATCCTGATGACCGTCTTGGTGCAGTAATTGCGTTTGGCTCTGATATTTGGCAGCAATTGGGGCATGCTCAGTGCGCACCTGAATTGAAACCATTCCATACATTAGGTAAGGGGCTTGCGCCTGCCACACAAAGAGATATGTTTATTCATATTCAATCTCTTCGCCACGATATTAATTTCTCTTTAGCGCAAGCGGCACTAAAAGTGTTTGGTAAATCTATTCATGTTGTTGAGGAAATTCATGGTTTCCGCTGGGTAGATGATAGGGACTTAAGCGGTTTTATTGATGGTACAGAAAATCCGCAAGGTGAAGAAATTGCGGAAGTGACATTAGTCGAACAAGGCGATGACAAGGGTGGTAGTTATGTTTTAGTTCAACGCTATGAACACGACTTAAGTAAATGGGATCGTTTTACTGAACATGAACAGGAAAAAATGATTGGCCGTACTAAACATGATAGCGTTGAGCTTGATGAAGATGTGCGTAATGTGACTTCGCATGTTTCACGAGTCGTGGTAGAAGAAGAGGGTGAAGAGCTATCCATCATGCGTCACAGCCTGCCGTATGGCACAGCAAGTGGTAAACATGGTTTATTCTTTGTCGCCTATTGTGCAAGGCTACACAATATTGAACAACAATTGCTTAGTATGTTTGGTGAAAAAGACGGTAAATACGATGATTTACTGCGTATGACGAAAGCCGTTTCAGGTAGTTATTACTATGCGCCTTCTCTTGAGAAACTACTCGCATTATAAATGACTGTTTGCCGCATGGATGCGGCGCTCTTTTGTTATCATGAATATGCTGATGCCCTGCCTAAGTGAATATCAATCTTTTCTCACCCCAAACGAATTAAGCCATCAACAACCGTAAATACGGTATATAGATTTGTCGATTTGGTTTATTCATGAAAACTATTCATTTCTTAACTCATTAAAATAAAACAGTATTTTTACTCTTATGTCGATATTTTCTTTGTTATTCTAATTTGATATATCAAAAGGTGATTGATAGCTACACAGTTATAACCAAAACAGATACAGTGTTTTTAATCTTAGTCGTTTTGGTTTAGTTATGAATGGGTGTGGAATGAAAAAATCATTTTTGAAAAAAACAGCATTAGCAAGCTTAGCGACGGCATCGTTATTCGGCAGCACGCCATTAATTGCCGCAGAACTCCTTAATAGCTCTTATGACATTGCCCGTGAGTTATTTGTGGCATTAAACCCTTCATTTGAAAAACAGTGGAATGAAGCACATCCAGACGACAAATTAACGATTAAACAATCCCACGCGGGTTCATCGAAGCAAGCGCTAGCAATATTGCAGGGGTTGAAAGCCGATGTTGTCACTTATAATCAAGTTACAGATGTGCAAATTTTGCACGATAAAGGCAAATTGATCCCTGCTGACTGGCAAGCTCGATTACCAAATAATAGTTCACCTTATTACTCCACAATGGCGTTTTTAGTGCGTAAAGGAAACCCTAAGGGAATTAAGACGTGGGATGATTTGGTACGTGAAGACGTAAAATTAATATTTCCAAACCCAAAAACATCTGGAAATGGCCGCTATACCTACCTTGCTGCATGGGGGGCTTTTAACCAAGAAAACAATGGTGACCAAGCAAAAACACGTGAGCAAATGAAGCAATTCCTAAAAAATGTCGAAGTATTCGACACTGGTGGCCGTGGTGCAACTACCTCTTTTATTGAAAGAGAGCTAGGTGATGTATTGATTAGCTTCGAATCAGAAGTGAACAACATTCGTAGTCAATATGGTGAGTCTGATTATGAAGTGATTGTACCACCAGTTGATATTTTGGCTGAATTTCCAGTGACTTGGGTTGATAAAAATGTACAAAAAAATGGTTCAGAAGATGTCGCTAAAGCTTATTTGAATTATTTATATAGCCCTCAAGCCCAAGAAATTATTACTAGCTTTAATTATCGCGTGAATGATAAAGCCGTAATGGAAGCGAATAAGGCTAAATTCCCAGAGACAAAACTTTTTACAGTTGAGTCTCAATTTGAAAGCTGGCCAAAAGTGATGGATGTGCATTTTGCAACAGGTGGCGAGTTTGACGAACTAATGGCTCAAGGGCGCCGTTAATGAGCCGTTCAGGAAAGCGCTTTCTACCAGGCTTTGGGCTGACATTAGGGAGCAGCTTATTTTATACCTGTTTGATTTTGCTGCTACCCATGAGTGCATTGGTAATACAACTGTCAGATATGACATGGCAGCAATATTGGGCGGTGATTAGTTACCCGCAAGTGGTTGCCGCCTACAAAGTAACTTTGTTGTCAGCGCTGGTTGCCAGTCTATTTAATGCCGTCTTTGGCCTATTATTAGCTTGGATTTTGACTCGCTATCGCTTTCCTGGACGTCTGTTTTTAGATGGTTTAGTTGATTTGCCTTTTGCATTACCTACCGCCGTCGCTGGTTTGACACTCGCGACATTGTTTGCAACTTCTGGTTGGTATGGTCAATACCTTCACCAGTTCGACATTAAAGTTGTGAATACATGGTTAGGAATTGCGGTAGCAATGGCGTTTACCAGTATCCCATTTGTAGTGCGTACCGTGCAGCCTGTTTTAGAAGAGTTAGGGCCTGAATATGAAGAAGCGGCGCAAACGCTCGGTGCTAGCCGCTGGCAAACATTTAGACGAGTCGTATTACCTGAACTTTCCCCAGCTCTTTTAGCGGGTACAGTGTTGTCTTTTACTCGTAGTTTGGGGGAATTTGGTGCCATTATCTTTATTGCAGGTAACATTGCTTGGCAAACAGAAGTAGTTTCATTAATGATTTTCAGTCAATTACAGCAATTTGATTACCCTGCGGCGAGTGCTGTCGCATCCGTTATTTTGGCGGTTTCATTGCTGCTTTTATTTAGTGTTAACTTAGTACAAAGCCGTTTTGGTAAACGATTAGGGGGTAAGTAATGGCACAAGTTACACCTATTCATGCTGCTAATCGTTCCCAAATCAACTGGGGGAAATGGTTATTAATAGCCATTGGTATTCTGTTCTCAGTTTTGCTATTGGTTATCCCAATTATTTGGATTTTTATTACAGCATTTCAAAAAGGCTTAGATACCGTTTTACTGAATTTAGCAGACCCTGACATGTTACATGCGATTGGGCTAACTGTGTTAATTGCCTTAATTACCGTACCTGTAAATTTGGTTTTTGGCACAATGATGGCATGGCTCGTCACGCGTTTTCATTTTCCGGGTCGGCAGTTACTGCTTACATTAGTTGATATCCCATTTGCGGTTTCCCCCGTCGTCGCAGGTTTATTGTATTTGCTGTTTTATGGTTCTAATAGCTGGTTTGGTGGTTGGCTTGAAGGGTTTGATATTCAAGTTATGTTTTCATGGCCAGGAATGGCTTTAGTGACGATTTTTGTGACTTGCCCATTTGTTGTGCGTGAATTGGTACCATTGATGTTAAGCCAAGGCAGCCAAGAAGATGAAGCCGCGGTATTGCTGGGGGCTTCAGGGTGGAAAATGTTTTGGCGGGTGACATTACCGAATATCCGTTGGGCGTTGCTATACGGTGTTGTACTGACCAATGCTCGGGCGATTGGGGAATTTGGAGCGGTATCCGTGGTTTCCGGTGCTATTCGTGGTGAGACCTATACCTTACCGTTACAAGTTGAATTATTACATCAGGATTATAATACTGTCGGTGCATTTACTGCCGCAGGGGTCCTCGCTGTAATGGCCATCATTACATTAATCCTTAAAAGCGCATTGCAATGGCATTTAAATCGTCAGCAGTCTGAATCAGGAGTCCATTGATCATGAGTATTGAAATTGAAAAAATCGGTAAGTTATTTGGGAAAACCCAAGTACTCAACGGTATTTCACTGGATATTGCATCGGGTGAGATGGTGGCGCTATTGGGGCCTTCTGGTTCAGGTAAAACAACGCTATTAAGGATAATCGCAGGGCTTGAGCAACAAAGTTACGGTACTTTGCGTTTCCACGGCCAAGATGTCAGTAAAATACATGCAAAGGATAGGCATGTAGGTTTTGTTTTTCAGCATTATGCATTATTTCGTCATATGACGGTATTTGATAATGTCGCTTTTGGCTTAACAGTTCTACCGCGTAAGCAGCGACCATCCACACAAGCTATCAAACAAAAAGCCATGCAACTATTGGAGATGGTGCAATTATCTCACTTGGCTTCCCGTTATCCTGCACAGCTCTCTGGTGGGCAAAAGCAACGTGTAGCTTTAGCACGTGCACTGGCGGTTGACCCGCAAATTTTATTGCTTGATGAGCCTTTTGGAGCTCTTGATGCGCAAGTTCGTGTTGAGCTACGCCGCTGGCTACGTCAATTACATGACGAGTTAAAATTTACTAGTGTGTTTGTCACTCATGATCAGGAAGAAGCCATGGAAGTGGCAGATAGGGTCGTCGTTATGAGTGAAGGGCATATTGAGCAGGTTGGGACGCCAAGTGCTATTTGGCAGAGCCCTGAGACTCGCTTTGTTCTTGAGTTTATGGGGGAAGTTAACCAAATCTCAGCACAAATCAGGGGGTCAATGCTCAATATCGGCGGTTATGAATTTTCGCTTAATCATAGCAGTGCTCATCAAGGAGAGGTCGATGTATTTCTTAGGCCTTGGGAAATATCATTACAACCTGAAGTGGATGAACAACACCGTTTACCTGTTAGGGTAACAGAATCTGGTCCAAGAGGTCATTTTTGGCAATTAACAGTTCAACCATTAGGGTGGGGAAATGACCCAATATCTGTTGTTTGGCAGTCCGCAGCAACAATACCGACACGGGGTGAACGTTACTTTTTAGGTAGCAAGCAGGTTAAAATTTACCAAGGAAACACGGAGTTATTATTTCCTCAATTAGCGGAAAGTGCATGAATATAAATTGTTATTGTTGATAGCATTTATATAAATAGATAATAAATGCTATTTATTTTTATGACATCTTAAGTATCTCTCTTTTCTGTTGTTGGGCTATTTATGAATAGTATTTAGCCCAACAATCACGTCGTTTTTTCTTGTAATTCATTGATATTTATGTGTATTATTTTATTTTTTCTGTTAAATATAACTGGTAATCATATAAACTTATAGTAATATATTATATCAATTAGCTATATCAATAATGGTAATAAAGATAATCTATTTTTCTAATATTAATGTGAATAGATTTCATTTTTCACGCGCTAATATTGGAGTAATATCTTATTTCTATTTGCTCCTATCTATAAATAAAAATTATAAGGATGGTAAAGTGTCAACTCTGGAACAGTTTATCGGTAATACACCTTTAGTAAAACTTCAGCGCTTGGTTCAAGGGGTTAATGCTGAAATTTGGGTTAAGCTAGAAGGTAATAACCCTGCGGGTTCAGTGAAAGATAGGGCTGCCTATTCGATGATCAAAGAAGCTGAAGAACGAGGGGAAATTAAACCTGGGGATACGCTTATTGAAGCGACGAGCGGCAATACAGGGATAGCACTAGCGATGATAGCTGCACTAAAAGGCTATAAACTAAAATTACTGATGCCAGATAACATGAGTAAAGAGCGCCAAGCATCTATGCAAGCGTATGGTGCGGAGCTTATTTTAGTGAGTACCGCAGTGGGAATGGAAGGTGCTCGAGATCTCGCTAAAGAAATGGCGCTCAGGGGGGAAGGGACTGTATTAGACCAATTTAATAACCCAGATAACCCATTAGCTCATTTTAAAACAACCGGCCCAGAAATTTGGCGGCAGACACAGGGGAGGGTCACCCATTTTGTCTCTAGCATGGGAACAACAGGGACTATCACAGGGGTCAGCCGTTATTTAAAATCCCAATCAACCGATGTACAGATTGTTGGGTTGCAGCCCGCAGAAAAAAGCCAAATCCCAGGGATCAGACGTTGGTCGCCGGGGTATCTTCCCGGTATTTTTGATGATTCATTAGTTGACAGTGTATTAGATATCAACCAACAAGAAGCCGAAGAAACCATGAGGGCTTTGGCAAAAATTGAGGGGATATTCTGTGGTGTCAGTTCTGGTGGAGCAGTAGCAGGGGCTTTAAAAGTAGCAAAAGAGAACCCAGGTGCGGTGATTGTTGCGGTAATTTGTGACCGAGGAGACCGTTATTTATCGACTGGGGTATTTAACCAGTAAGGTTAACTCAGGCTAAGAACGAGTAAAGCCATCAGGCAAGGGCCTGACGGCTTTGTCTAGCGAATAGAGCGGATAGCTAGGCTATTTCTTTATACGCATGATAACTGTTTCACCAACGGTCACTGAACCCGTTAGTTTATTCAGTTCTTTAATTTCATCCATGTTAGAAATAACAACAGGAGTGAGAACCGATTTGGCTTTTTCTTCTAGCAGTGCTAAATCGAATTCGATGATTAAATCACCTTTCTTGACGGTTTGGCCTTCTTCAGCGATACGTTTGAAACCTTCGCCTTTGAGTTCAACTGTATCAATTCCGAAGTGAACAAATAGCTCTATACCATCATCTGATTCAATAGAAAATGCATGGTTAGTTTCAAAGATTTTACCAATTGTACCATCTACAGGAGCGACAATTTTATTCCCTGCTGGTTTAATCGCAATACCATCACCAACAATCTTTTCTGCGAATACAACATCTGGAACATCTTCAATATTGACAATCTCACCAGATAAAGGGGCGATAATTTCAATACTACCACTGCTACTTTTGTCTTCCGAAACGAGTGATTTCAGTTTGTCAAACAGACCCATGGACCTTCTCCTAATCGTTTTATATGGGACCGAACTAATGTGCTGTTCCTAGCATAACGTTTTTTCTTGGATAAAGGTATCTACAAGTTTCATCAATTCATCTGCTGTTGGTTGAGCAAGTGCTTGTTCAGCCAGAGCCTGAGTATCAACAAAGTTCGCATTGCGAATTAATTTTTTGATACGTGGAATTGATATTGCGCTCATACTAAATTCATCCAGCCCCATGCCAAGTAGCAATAAGGTTGCACGCTCATCTCCTGCGAGTTCCCCGCACATCCCTGTCCATTTACCTTCTGCATGTGATGCATCAATCACTTGCTTAATTAAGTTTAGGACAGCTGGTGACATTGGGTTGTAAAGATGAGAAATCAGTTCATTACCACGGTCAACCGCTAAAGTGTATTGAGTTAGATCGTTCGTCCCAATACTAAAGAAATCAACTTCTTTTGCCAAATGACGAGCAATAACTGCTGCTGCTGGTGTTTCCACCATAACACCAACTTCAATTGCTTCATCAAAGGCTTTGCCTTCTTCGCGTAATTGAGCTTTTAGTATCTCAAGTTCTGCTTTTAGTTCACGAACTTCTTCAACGGAAATGACCATTGGGAACATAATACGCAGTTTACCAAATTTAGACGCTCTTAAAATAGCTCTTAATTGTGAGTGTAGAATTTCTTTGCGGTCAAGACAAATACGAATTGCACGCCAACCAAGGAAAGGGTTTTCTTCTTTTGGCAAATTCATATACGGCAGGTCTTTATCACCACCAATATCCATTGTACGAACAATAACAGCTTGGCTGCCCATTGACTCTGCAACGGCTTTATATGCTTGGAATTGTTCTTCTTCGCTTGGGAATGAATCCCTATCCATAAATAAAAATTCGGTACGATAGAGGCCAACACCTTCTGCACCATTACGTTCAGCCCCTGCGACATCACGTACAGTACCAATATTTGCACAGACTTCAACTTGATGTCCATCAAGTGTGATTGCTGGCAAATCTTTTAATTTTGCGAGCTCTTCTTTTTCTTGCAGATATTCATCACGGAAAGCTTTTAACTTATCAACTTCAGCTTCTGATGGGTTTAAGTAGATAGTGTTATTTACACCATCTAATACGATAAAATCACCATTTTTAATTTTACTGGTTGCATCACTCGTGCCGACAATAGCAGGCAACTCAAGAGAACGAGCCATAATTGAGGTGTGTGATGTACGACCACCTAAATCGGTGATAAAACCCAGAACTTTATCTAAGTTCAGTTGTGCGGTTTCGGAAGGCGTTAAATCAGCAGCAACCAAAATCACTTCTTTGTCGATAGCGCTTAAATCAACAATTGGAATATTTAAAATATTTTTTAGTAGGCGCTTACCGATATCGCGTACATCGGCAGCACGTTCTTTCAGATACTCATCATCTAGGGACTCAAGTGCTTGGGCTTGGTCTTCAATAACGGAATAGGCGGCAGCATCAGCCGTTTTTTTGTCGCCTTTAATCAAAGAGATTATTTCTTGTTCAAGCTCTTCATCTTCTAGCAGCATAATATGACCTTCAAAAATCTCAGCTTTTTCGGCTCCAAGATTTTTTTCGGCTTTCTCTTTAATTAAAGTGAGTTGTTCGGCTGATTTGTTACGACCCTCAATAAAGCGTGCAATTTCTTTATCTGCCTGATCGTCAGCAATCTTTTTTGTGCTAACAACGATAGGATCTTCTTTGAGGATTAAAGCCTGACCAAAAGCAAAACCCGGGGATACTAAAATTCCTGAAATCATAATATTACCTTACTGCTGCTAGTGCTAGGAGTTCTGATATTGCAGAGACCGCTATGGTTATACCGATTATATAAATATCCCCGAATGATATCATTCAGGGACAGCGAATGAGATCGGTAAGGCGTTTCTCTTGCGTGCGAAATTATTCTAATTCGCCCATCAGTTTAACTAAATGTTCAACGGCTTCTTTCTCATCTTCACCTTCAGCGGAAATGGTGACCACTGTACCTTGAGTTAAACCCAAAGTTTGTAATTTGAACAGGCTTTTTGCGCTAGCGGATTTGCCGCCAGAAATCAAAGAAATATCAGAAGAGAATGCTTTTGCTTCTTTCACAAATTGAGCTGCAGGACGAGTATGTAGACCATTTGGTGCCGTAATAGTGACTTCTTGCTGGAACATAGTATTTCCTCAATAACTTTAGTTTTTTAATTACCCAGCCTATTGTAGATGAAATAGACTAGGTTTGCGTATAGTTAGATTATTAACTTGCAAAAAGGTTTCCTACTTTGTGCGGTATCAACCCTTTTTCAGTTTTTGCCTCTGAAGTTATGTTTTTTTAGCCACTTTGCAACTACCAGATGTTTGCGGTGGAGGTGACTAAAAAGTGATTAATTTCGAGGTGCAAAATAATTACTATGTTTAATACTAAACCCCGAATTAGAAATCATCTCCCTCCGTGCTAAACTTTGATCTGCACCACAAAAAAAGCACCTTTAAGGTGCTTTTTTAACGAATTTGCAACGAAATTATGTTAGTCAGCAGAAATGTCAGCAAACAGAACAGTTGATAAATAACGCTCACCTGATGAAGGTAAAATTACGACTATATTTTTGCCTTTATATGCAGGGTCTGCAGCAATTTTTGTTGCGGCTGCGATGGCAGCGCCTGATGAAATACCCGCAAGGATACCTTCTTTTTCCATTAATTCACGGGCTGTTTTAACTGCCTCATCATCACTGATTTGAATGACTTTATCGAGTAGTTTTAGGTCTAAGTTACCGGGGATGAAACCAGCACCAATACCTTGAATTTTATGAGGCCCTGGCTTAATTTCTTCACCTGCCAATGCTTGGGTGATAACTGGGGAAGTTTCAGGCTCAACAGCAACGATGGTAACTTCTTTGCCTTTGGTATTTTTTAGATACTTTGCAATCCCTGTGATAGTACCGCCTGTTCCGACGCCCGCAACGATGACATCAACATTACCGTCGGTATCTTCCCAAATTTCAGGGCCGGTTGTTTTTTCGTGAATTTCAGGGTTGGCAGGGTTGTTAAATTGCTGAAGTAAAAGGTACTTTTTAGGGTTACTATTGACAATTTCTTCAGCTTTAGCAATGGCGCCTTTCATGCCTTTTGCACCCTCAGTAAGGACAAGGTTAGCCCCTAAGGCTTTGAGCAATTTACGGCGCTCGATACTCATGGTTTCTGGCATTGTAAGGGTCAATTTATACCCCCTAGCCGCGGCAACATAAGCAAGAGCAATCCCAGTATTACCACTCGTTGGTTCCACTAACTCTTTATCTTTATTTAGGATACCTTTTTTCTCCGCATCCCAAATCATGTTAGCGCCAATACGGCACTTTACACTGAAACTTGGGTTGCGTGATTCCACTTTTGCTAAAATATTACCATTACCAAAATGCTTTAAACGCACAAGAGGAGTGTGTCCAATGGTCAACGAATTATCTTCATAGATTTTGCTCATGGGATATCCTTAAAAATCGGTTAGCGAGTAAAACTGTGTCACTCAGTCAAGACAAAAAATAATATGAATTCAACATACGTGAACAACAAATTAATGCAAATATGATTTGAATATAAGCTTATAACAAAATGCTATTTTAGATCTAATTGTTCTAAGAATGAAATTAAAGCAAAAAATTGATGGTGTGAATGTGTGTGTTGGCATGCGCAGGCGATGAAGCCTGCGCTTATCGGTTAGAAAATACTTAGTAACGGGCGTAACGTCCGCGATACCTATCAACCCACATGAGTGTCGCGCCGCAGACAGCAACAGGCATGATGACTAAATTTACGAAAGGTAGCATCATGAGTAAACTGATGACGCCACCAAATTGAATATTTCTCATGCGTTCTTTCGCAAGCGCTTGTTTCATTTCACTAAAGCCAACGCGATGGTTATCAAATGGGTAATCACAATATTGAATTGACATCATCCAAGCCCCAAATAGGAACCACAAAACAGGTGCTATGGTTTGGCCAATACCCGGAATAAAAAATAAAATCAATAAACCAAGTGCGCGGGGTAAATAATAACCAATACGCACAAACTCACGTTTTATCATGCGTGGAACATCTTTTAGTAGTTCCGCCATTCCTGTGTCAGGAGCGGGTTTCCCTGTCAGTTCGGCTTCTAGTTTTTCAGATAACCAACCATTAAATGGGGCTGCAATAATATTTGCAATGGTACTGAAAAAATAGGTAAAAACTAATAAGATAGAAATCACCGCTAATGGAAAAAACACATAATCAAGCCATTGTAGCCAACTCGGAATATAACTCATCACTTGGTCTATCCAGCCGCCAAGCTTAGTGTATAACCACCAAAAAGCACCTCCTAAGAAAATAATATTTGCTAATAAGGGCAAAATGACAAAGCGTTTAATACCAGGACGTGTAACTAGTCGCCACCCTTGTGTAAAATAATAAAAGCCAGAATGGTCTTTTTGTGGCGAAAATGTCGATTGGGTCATACTTCTTGTTCTCTCCTTTTCGGTTGACTATGTATCATATAGGTATGAAACTAGGCTGACTAGCCATTATTTGCTTAAAAAAGCAGCAAACGAAAGCGGAATATTCTCTTTCTTGTAAGAAAATCGTTCTGAGGGTTGCACTTAGAGCAATTGAGAAATAATCTTAAGGTAGTTTCCGCCGTGTTGGCATAATCATTCATCAACTAGAGATAACAGCGATGCAGGATTTGCGTCTGATATTAGTGGTCGTAGGTGCGATAGCCATTGTCGCTTTATTACTGCATGGTTTATGGACCAGCCGTAAAGAGCGGTCAACGTTATTTCGCGACAGACCGGTAAAACGTCGAAAAAGCGAAACGCAGGATAAATCATCTGAGTATGATGATTCTGTATTATTTACTGAGGACAAACCCACTCAGCAGGGGGCGATTCAACCCGCAGTAGCAGACCCACTTGATTCAGCAAAAAATGAATCTCAAGTTGAGCCAAACATACGGCCAGTAGCTCCGGTTGAGCCTGAACCTAAATTGGCGGCGGCTTCTGAACATCTGGCTAATGAAGAACCTGTGGTGGCTGTACGCACTGAACCCTCTCATGCTCCAGAGCAATTGACTATCAATATGAATGATGAGTCAGTTACTGAGCCACAAGTTAGCACCCAACCTGTGCGGCCTACTGCGATTGAGCCACACATTGATTCAAATAACCTGAAAGAAGAGCCACAGTCGATACAACATGAACAAACAACGGCGAACACTGAAACGAAAGCTGAGCCGCAGGAAGATTCTGCTACAACAAATAGCAAGGAGACAGTTTTGGTACTTCATGTAGCAGCTCATCATGGGCAAGAGCTACAAGGTGAAGTATTATTGCAAAGCATCCTTCAAGCAGGGTTCCAGTTTGGTGAAATGAAAATATTCCACCGTCATGTCAACCCGTCGGGTACTGGGCCTGTATTATTTAGTTTAGCCAATATGGTTAAACCAGGTTCCTTTGATCCTGAAACGATGTCTGATTTCACAACTCCGGGTGTTTCCATGTTTATGATGGTGCCATCTTATGGTGATGCAGGGCAGAATTTCAAATTGATGTTACAAGCCGCTCAGCGTATCGCATCCGATGCGGGTGGTGTTGTGCTTGATGATGAGCGCAAGATGCTCACACCTCAAAAAATAGAGGTGTACCACGCGCGGATCAGAAGCACGTTAAACTAAATAATCGTTTTATAAAGGCCCCCTTAACTGGGGGTTTTTTATCTTTAATGAGTGTGATCATGACTACCAAGCAAGAAATAGACCAATTAAAAAAACAGTTACGTCATCATGAATATCAGTACCATGTATTAGACGCACCCGAAATTCCAGATGTTGAATACGATAAACTTATGCAACGTCTGAAAAGTATAGAAGAGGCGCATCCAGAGCTTATTACGAGTGATTCGCCAACTCAGCGGGTTGGTGCTGCGCCTTTATCGGCGTTTGAAACGGTTCGCCATGAAATTCCAATGCTGTCATTAGATAATGTTTTTGATGAAGCGAGTTATTTAGCTTTTGATAAACGTGTTAGAGACCGCTTAAAAAACCATGAAGAGCTTACATTCTGTTGCGAATTAAAGCTTGATGGGCTAGCAGTTAGTTTATTGTATGAAAATGGTGAGCTAGTACAGGCTGCGACGCGTGGAGATGGGACGGTTGGTGAAAATATTACTGCCAACGTACGGACCATCCGAGCTATCCCCTTGCGTTTGACTGGGGATAATATCCCAGATCGAGTGGAGATCCGTGGTGAAGTCTTTATGCCACAAAAAGGGTTTGAAGCACTGAATGAAGAAGCGCGTAGGACAGATGGCAAAGTATTCGCAAATCCGCGTAATGCCGCAGCGGGCTCTTTACGTCAACTTGACCCACGCATTACAGCGAAAAGGCCATTAACTTTCTATTGCTATGGTGTTGGGGTTGTTGAGGGAGAAACATTACCTGATACCCATTATGGGCGTTTGATGCAGTTTAAAGCGTGGGGTTTGCCTGTTAGTGACTATGTTCAATTGTGTGTTGGCTCGCAAGCTGTATTAGATTTTTATCGCGAAATAGAACAAGCTCGACCAAGTCTTGGTTTTGACATCGATGGCGTCGTTATCAAGGTCAACTCAATTGCTATTCAAGAGGAATTAGGCTTTGTTTCACGAGCGCCACGTTGGGCTACGGCATTTAAATTTCCAGCTCAGGAACAAATAACTCAATTGAAAGACGTTGAGTTCCAAGTCGGGCGTACTGGGGCTATTACGCCCGTTGCGCGTCTTGAACCTGTGCAAGTTGCCGGGGTGATCGTGAGCAATGCGACGCTACATAATGCCGATGAAATTGAACGTCTTGGGGTCCACATTGGTGATACCGTTATTATCCGCCGTGCAGGGGATGTGATCCCGCAAATTGTCAGTGTCGTGGTTGAAAAACGTCCTGTTAATAGCCGTGAAATCGTGTTTCCAACCCATTGCCCTGTTTGTGGCTCTGATATTGAACGCATTGAAGGCGAAGCCGTAGCGCGTTGTACTGGGGGGTTGATTTGTGGCGCACAGCGCAAAGAGGCTTTAAAACACTTTGTTTCTCGTCGTGCCATGGATGTTGATGGCATGGGGGATAAAATTATCGATCAACTGGTTGAAAAAGAATATGTCAAAACGCCAGCTGACCTTTATCAATTGAGTGCAGGTATTTTAACTGGTTTAGACCGTATGGGGCCTAAATCAGCTCAAAACTTAGTCACTGCACTAGAAAAATCGAAACAAACAACACTGGCACGTTTTATTTATGCATTAGGTATTCGCGAAGTTGGAGAAGCTACTGCGGCTAATCTTGCAGCGCATTATGCAACATTAGAAGCGGTAATGTGTGCAGACGAAGAGTCACTGAAAACTGTTCAAGATATCGGTCATGTGGTGGCGAAACATGTCGTGAATTTCTTCCGCGAAGAACATAACCAAGCCGTTATTAACGACCTGATTACTAAGGCTAATATTCACTGGCCAGAAGTGAAGGTCGTGAACAGTGCTGAAATTGATAGTCCATTTGCTGGCAAAACAGTGGTATTAACTGGGTCAATGAGTGTATTAACCCGCGATGAAGCAAAAGACAAGCTGGTCGCTTTAGGTGCAAAGGTGGCAGGAAGTGTTTCTAAGAAAACGGATATGGTGATTGCAGGGGAAGCGGCAGGTTCTAAATTAGTGAAAGCGAATGAATTGGGTATTCAGGTTATAGATGAAAATGAGTTAATACGTTTGCTGAATATTTAATGGTGAACTATATTCAATCTAATTTTGTTGCTTACAAGGTGGTAAGCAACAAAATAATACTTAGGTCGTTGTAAGCCTTAACTTAAATTTTCATTAAGATTTCTGTGCAAAAAAAAGTGATTACAGGGTTTTGTCATAGTTGAAACGTGACCGCCTTCTTCTTTTTGCAAAATACACCTAGTAAGCTTTCATATTAATGTGACCACCGTCTCATTTAAATGTTGTCTATTACATAGAATATGCACATAGACTGATTCTTAAATTTGTTGGAGTCGCATATGACCTCGATCCTGCATTTCGTTTTATCCTTAGTAGTAATTGCTGCTCTTGCAATTTTAGCAAGTAGTAACCGTAGCGCGATCCGCCCCCGCTATGTTATTCAACTCCTTGTTATTCAAATTGCGTTGGCTTACCTTTTCTTAAAATCTAATATCGGCGAATCTTTTGTAATGGGTGTAGCAGGGGTGTTTACTCACTTGCTAGGCTATGCAGCGGAAGGGACGAAATTTATTTTTGGCGGCATGATTGAGGGCAATTTAGCGTTCTTTTTCTTACAAGTCTTGTGTCCAATCATCTTTATTTCTGCATTAATTGGTATTTTACAACACGTCAAAATTTTACCTATCGTGATCCGCATTATCGGTACTGTATTATCGAAAGTGAACGGTATGGGGAAATTAGAGTCATTTAACGCAGTAAGCTCATTATTGTTAGGGCAGTCAGAGAACTTTATCGCGTATAAAGACCAACTCAATAGAATGTCAGAGCGCAGAATGTACACCATGGCGGCAACCGCAATGTCTACTGTATCAATGTCTATCGTTGGTGCTTATATGACCATGTTGGAACCTCGCTTTGTGGTCGCGGCATTAGTGCTTAATATGTTTGGTACTTTCGTTGTTTTATCATTAATTAACCCGTACCCACCAGAAGGTGAAGAAGACATCCAAATGAGCAATTTGCATGAAGGGCAAAGCTTTTTTGAAATGTTAGGCGAATATATCCTTGCTGGGTTTAAAGTCGCAATTATAGTATCAGCTATGTTGATTGGTTTTATTGCCCTAATTGCGATGGTTAATGGTATTTTCTCTGCAGTATTCGGCGTTGATTTCCAAACGATGTTAGGTTACGTGTTTTATCCATTTGCTTGGGTTCTTGGTATTCCTGCGGATGAAGCTTTACAAGTTGGCGGCATCATGGCAGTTAAGATGGTCACGAATGAGTTTGTCGCAATGGATGGATTACAAGCGATTGCTGGTGGCTTATCAGAACGTTCTGTCGGTATCTTATCGGTGTTCTTAGTCTCTTTTGCTAACTTTTCATCTATCGGTATTATTGCTGGTGCAATTAAAGGGTTAGATGAAAAACAAGGTAATACAGTAGCACGCTTTGGTTTGAAACTATTATACGGTTCAACATTAGTGAGCTTCCTATCGGCAGCTGTTGTTGGCTTAGTTTTGTAATCAATAAAAAAGTGTTAAATTGGCAAAACGGCGTTCAAATGAGCGCCGTTTTGCTTTCATATAAAAAAGAAAACTGTTAAAAGAACAGATAAAACGCAGTCAAAGACACAACACTAAAAATGTAAGAGAACAAATGGAAAAACAAGATCTCATCGACATAGCAAATACCTATATGCCGTTTGGTAAGTACAAGGGGCGTGTGCTAATAGATTTGCCAGAGGAATATTTACTTTGGTTCTATAAGAAAGGAGAGTTCCCTGCGGGGCGTTTAGGGCAATTAATGGAAATGACCTTAGGGTTAAAAATTGAAGGGCTTGAAGGCCTTGTGAAGCCACTTAAACGCAGTTAAGCAGCTAAGGCTATTTGTGGCTTAGGGAATCAGTAATTTTCTTACTCAAATTAATAAACAGTTCTTGCTCTTGTTGAGTTAATACTGTTTTAACCTTTAAGGCATTTTCAGCACGGCCAGTGGCTGCACGTTGTAAGAAATCATGCCCTTTTCTTGTTAAGTGGGTGATCAGTTCCCGCTTATCTTCTTCAGATTGATACTGTTCAACAAAATCATAGGATTTTAGGACTCGAAGAAATTTCGATAAATTTTGGCGGGAAAGTCCAAGGGATTGGCTTAATTGGCTCGGCGTCAAATCACCTTTAAGCCTTAATATTTCTAGTACATCATATTGGCCCCAAGTTATTTGCTCGGGGGTAAAACTCGCTCTGCGAGCCACTAATGTACATTGTAATAATGAAAGCGCATCTTCAAGAGCATCTGACATAAAAAATGTTCCTTAATATTCAATCACTCAAGTATACATTGACTTTTTAGATAAAACGATACATTGATTAACTAAAGTTAATTGTTTATAGTTAACTTTGGTTAATCATAATTGAGGTGCATCATGGGGAAATTTAACGACCGAATAGCGCTTATTACGGGCGCATCAACAGGCGTTGGCTTTGGTATTGCTCAGAAATTACATTCCCTTGGAGCGACTGTTGTTATAACAGGGCGCAATCAGCTTACATTAACACAAGCTGCGAAAGAAATAGATCCAACGGGTCAACGCATCAGCACTATCAAAATGGATGTTGCAAATGCGCAAGATTTCAAAGCAACGATTGAAAAAATTGAGCAGCAGTACGGTGCTTTGCATTATCTGGTGAATAATGCGGGTATCACTGGCCCACATGGTGTCAATGTAGAGGATTACCCATTAAAGGCTTGGCATGATGTGGTTGCAACAGATATCACGGGGACGTTCCATGGTTTAAAATATAGCATCCCTAGTATTTTGCGTAGTGGAGGCGGAGCGATTGTCAATTTATCTGCTTGTAATGGGGTGACAGGGATCGCAGGGATTGCACCTTATACGGCGGCAAAACATGCAGTGTTAGGGCTTACGCGCTCTGTGGCGTTAGAGAATGCGCAAAAAGGTATTCGTATTAATGCTGTTGGCCCAGGTTATGTACAAACGCCTAATATTGAGAGGTTACCGCAAGCAACTCAGGAATGGATGTCTTCAACACACCCAATGGGTAGGATGGCGACAAGGGAAGAAATTGCTAATGTGGTCGCCTTTTTATTATCAGATGAAAGCAGCTTTATGACAGGCGCATTTATTCCTATTGATGGCGGTTATACAGCACAATAATGTAGTAAGTATTAAATATAGTGGAGTGCAAATGAGGTAAAAAGTAAATTGATGTTTTACGACATTAATGAAAAAACAAGCGATGTTAGTAAGAAGAAACGAGTAATCAGAGGAAATTATTGGTGGAGCTAAGCGGGATCGAACCGCTGACCTCTTGCATGCCATGCAAGCGCTCTCCCAGCTGAGCTATAGCCCCAATAGAATAATTTTGATGTTGTATTAATGCCACCTAACAGGGAATTAGATGGTGGAGCTAAGCGGGATCGAACCGCTGACCTCTTGCATGCCATGCAAGCGCTCTCCCAGCTGAGCTATAGCCCCAAATACAATTCTTTTGGACGTTGGGATGATATTCAAGGCTAGGGGGAGTGTCAATCAAATAATGGTGTTTTGACACTGACTGCTTAAATATAAAGCAAACATCAGTTAATTCAAATGATTGAAGTGGCTAATTGGCACGGTTAGGTTGCAGTTATGATTTAAAGCGCTTGATGAGATAGGCTGCTTTTCCTTATTTCCGCTAGGCTAATTTTTTATTTAAGAGCTTTGAGCGTAATGGTAGAGCACCTAGATTAAATTGATTGGTATGGGTGGGTTAAGTCATTTTTTATATGACATGAATACATATCTAAATAAAAGCCCCATGCCTAATAAATAACATGGAGCTTTTAAACTTTAGTTTTTATTATTGTGCGCTTGCTTCGCGTTCACTAATAAAGGAGAGTGCTTTGTCAATACGAGCGATAGAGCGTGCTTGGCCAATTGCATGAACAGTAACATCAAGGCCTGGTGATTGGCCTGCACCTGTTACAGCGACACGTAAAGGCATTCCCACTTTCCCCATACCGACTTCAAGTTGCTCAGCGGTAGCTTCAATCGCTTTATGGACATTTTCAGCATTCCAGTCGGTGATTGCAGCCAGTTTGTCTTTAACTACTTCTAATGGTTGACGAGCGACAGGGCGTAGGTGTTTTTTCGCCGCATCAGCATCAAACTCTTCAAAATCTTGATAGAAATAATGACAAGATTCGGCCATTTCTTTTAGGGTCTTGCAACGTTCACCCAATAGCTTAATTAAATCAACTAACTGAGGACCTGTACTCGTGTCGATATTTTGTTGTTCAATATGCCATGCAAGGTAAGTAGCTACTTCTTCAGCAGGTAGTGTGTTGATATAGTGATGGTTTAACCACAGCAGTTTATCTGTATTAAACGCACTTGCTGATTTGCTGATCGCATCTAGAGTAAAATACTCTTTCATTTCATCAACAGTAAAAATTTCTTGATCCCCATGGGACCAACCTAGGCGAACTAAGTAATTTAATAGTGCTTGAGGTAAATAACCATCATCACGATATTGCATAACACTTACTGCACCATGGCGTTTTGATAATTTTTTACCGTCATCACCTAAAATCATTGAAACGTGTGCATATTCTGGAACTGGTGCACCTAATGCTTTTAGGATGTTGATTTGGCGAGGCGTGTTATTGATATGGTCTTCACCGCGGATCACGTGAGTGATTTCCATATCCCAGTCATCAATAACTACACAGAAGTTATAAGTTGGTGAACCATCTGTACGGCGAATGATTAAATCATCGAGTTCTTGGTTGCTAAATTCAATTGGCCCACGAATCCTATCATCAAAAATTACAGAACCCTCTTGTGGGTTACGGAAACGAACAACGTGAGGTTCATCAGGAGTGTGGTTATGAGCGTGATCACGGCAGCAACCGTCATAGCGAGGTTTTTCATTGTTTGCCATTTGCTGTTCACGTAACGCTTCTAAACGCTCTTTTGAGCAGTAACAGCGATATGCAGTACCTGCATCTAACATTTGGTCAATGACAGCATTGTATCGGTCGAAACGCTTAGTTTGATAATAAGGACCCTCATCCCAATTTAAATTCAACCAGTTCATACCGTCCATAATGGCATCGATAGCTTCCTGAGTTGAGCGTTCTAAGTCGGTGTCTTCAATACGCAGGACAAATTCGCCCTGATTGTGGCGACTAAATAACCAGGAATACAGAGCAGTACGAGCACCACCAACGTGTAAATAGCCAGTTGGGCTAGGTGCAAAACGGGTTTTGATTTTACTCATCGAGATTGCCTTAATTGCAAAACATTGTTTTTGAATTGCTTATTTGCTCGCTAGCCAATCGAAGAACTGAAACAAGACATCATTAAATAGGGTTTGTGCAGGACGTTCTGGCTAGTGATATTTATAAGCATTGCTAAAATGTGACTCTATTCTATCATCCTGTAGTGATTCCTCAATCAAGTTATCAAAATAGAAGGAAAGAAAATGATTATTTTGCCGATAAAAATAAAAATAAATGTGGAGGAAAACAATTTTCACTTTTTTGAGCGATAAAATAAGGGTGAAATATATAGGTAATTGATTAAAAAGGCAGCTTTTATGGCGAATATTGAAACATCTTGATTATTTTTGCAACGAACGAAAAAAATCTATTGAAAAATCGTTGACTCAGAACTCAGTATCCCTATAATGCACCTCCATCGACGACGGGGCGATTAGCTCAGTTGGTAGAGCACCTCCCTTACAAGGAGGGGGTCAGTGGTTCGAGCCCGCTATCGCCCACCACCGTTGACGATGAAAATAAATAATTGGGCGATTAGCTCAGTTGGTAGAGCACCTCCCTTACAAGGAGGGGGTCAGTGGTTCGAGCCCGCTATCGCCCACCAATTATTTATGAAAATGTGGAATAAGTCATGAAGTGGGCGATTAGCTCAGTTGGTAGAGCACCTCCCTTACAAGGAGGGGGTCAGTGGTTCGAGCCCGCTATCGCCCACCACTTCATTTGTTACTCGCATTAAAAATACGAAATTAGATGGGTCGTTAGCTCAGTCGGTAGAGCAGTTGACTTTTAATCAATTGGTCGCAGGTTCGAATCCTGCACGACCCACCATCTAAAAGAAACAA